>JAXHUR010000038.1:0-30063 GCA_034189505.1 Thermodesulfobacteriota bacterium
CTCGCCCTGCCACCGTCATGCATCCCGGTCCCGGGGGTATTCCCATTCACCGGGGTGCCGTAATTCACCAGGGCGACGCATGCGTCGCCCCTGCAATCGCTGCATTTATCGGCGGTCCCCGTAGGGGCGAGGCATGCCTCGCCCTGCCACCGTCATGCATCCCGGTCCCGGGGTTGATATCGTCTGTTTCCGTGCCGGGGGTGTTTCCATGTACCGGGGTGCCGTAATTCACCAGGGCGACGCATGCGTCGCCCCTACAATCGGTGTATTTATCGGCGGGCCCTGGTGCCGTCATCCTTCCCGGTCCGGGGTTGATATCGTCCGTATCCGTGCTGGTTGTTTCGAGGATTAATCTGCGACCATAGTCTGGACAATGTGGCGAACCGGGGATATGATAAGCCCCCTGAACGACCTCTGAACGAATCGTTGTTTTGTTCTGTGCCGGCCCATTGTCCCTTTTACGCTTCAGGCCAACATGATCATGATCCCCGTCGAAGCTCTCATCACGTTTTTTATCGCCTCCGTCCTTCTCGGTCTGGCACCCGGGCCGGACAATATTTTTGTGCTCACCCAGTCGGCGCTGCATGGCAAAGGGGCAGGGCTGCTTGTGACCCTGGGCTTGTGCACGGGGCTGGTGGTGCATACCCTGGCGGTTGCTCTTGGAGTCGCGGTGATTTTTCAGGTTTCCGCCGCGGCCTTTACCGCCCTTAAGCTGGTAGGGGCCGCCTACCTGGTTTACCTGGGATGGCAGGCCTTCCGTGCCGCCTCCGCACCGATTTCCATGGCGGGCAATGCCGTGCCCAAAGGTTTCAAGCTCTATCGGCGCGGCATTATCATGAATGTCACCAATCCCAAGGTGTCGATCTTCTTTCTTGCGTTTCTGCCGCAGTTCGCCGACCCGGCGCGCGGCGCTGTCCCTGTGCAGATCGGCATGCTTGGCGGCGTCTTTATTCTCTCAACCCTCATGGTCTTCGGCTCGGTCGCATTGCTGTCCGGTGCACTGGGCCGCCGGCTCAATCGTTCGGAGCGCATCCAGCGCACTCTCAACCGGGTGGCCGGCACGGTCTTTTTCGGTCTGGCCCTGACTCTGGCTGCGAGCCGGCGCTGACAGGATATTGCTTGATGAAAGAATCGCTCGCCTTTCCCTTCTCTGCGCTGATCGGTCAGCAAGATCTGCGTACCGCTCTGCTGCTCAATGCTGTGGATCCTTCGATCGGCGGGGTGCTCATCCAGGGGCACAAAGGCGCCGGCAAATCCACGGCTGTCCGTGCCCTGGCCGCCCTGCTCCCCGATATCGAGGTGGTTGCGGATTGCCCCTATCACTGTCCGCCCGCCCCACTGGACGCCATGCACGATGAGTGCGCTGCGCGTGTCCGGGCCGGAGAATCTCTGGAAACGGTCATGCGCCCCATGCCCCTGGTCGATCTTCCCCTGGCCGCCACGGAGGATCGGGTCGCGGGCTCCCTCCATCTGGAGAAGACACTCGCCGGCGGGCAGCGCTATTTCGAGCCGGGGCTGCTGGCGGCGGCCAATCGCGGCATTCTGTATGTGGATGAAGTCAACCTGCTGCCCGACCATCTGGTGGATCTGCTGCTTGATGCCGCAGCGACGGGCATAAATCGCGTGGAGCGCGAAGGGATCAGCGTGACTCACCCTGCACGCTTTCTTCTGGTGGGGACCATGAACCCGGAAGAAGGGGAGCTGCGGCCCCAGTTTCTCGATCGTTTCGGCCTGTGCGTCACGGTGCGCGGCATCGAAGATATCGCCCAGCGGCGCGAAGTGGTTCGACGACGCATGACCTTCGAAGAAAATCCACACGACTTTGTCAAAGCCTGGGCTCCGGCTGAACAAACCCTTCGCCAGCAGGTTGTCCGCGCTCGCCAAACCCTCGACCATGTCGCATTGCCGGACGAGATTCTCGACCGGGCCATTGCCATCAGCCTTGCCATGGGAGTTCAGGGGCATCGCAGCGATCTGGCGATTGTGCGCGCCGCGCGTGCCCTTGCCGCGCTTCTCGAACGTGACCGGGTCGGAGAGGAAGAGATTTTCGAGGCGGCCATACTGGTTCTTCCCCACCGCATCGGTGGCGAGTCGATGGAAGAACGAAGCGATCTGCGCGGACGTTTGCAGAAAGCTTTTTCCGGTGAAAAAGTGGAACAGGGCGAAAATCCGGATATCCCCGAATCAGCCGATGAGTTGGATGATTGGGAATCTTCCATGGAAGTTCCTGGTGCCCCTGCCGCCGGCAGCCTGCTGTTTTCCTTTCTTAAAAAAAAAGTTCCGAACGCATCATAGAACCCCAGAGCCTGGCTGTCCCCGATCTGCCGCTCAGCAGTACGCGCTTGCGGGCCGTTCGCGACAGCGGCCGGCGATTTCAGAGCAGCGGCCGTACCGGCGGCGTCATGCGCACGGTGCCCGACCATCTCAGCGGCGGCCATCGCGAGCTGGCCCTTGGCCGCACCCTGCGTGCGGCTGCTCTGGGTGGGGGAGGCGCTTTTAAAATCCGGGCCAGCGATGTTTTCCGCACGATCCGCCGCCGACGCCAGGAAACCCTGGTGGTTTTTCTGGTGGACGCCTCCGATTCCATGGGGGAGGGGACAACCTCCCGCATCGCTTTGGCCAAGGGCGCTGTTCTGGCCCTGCTGAGGCGCGCCTACCTGAATCGCGACCGCGTGGCGCTGGTGAGCTTCCGGGATCGATCCGCCCAGGTGCAGCTGCCTCCCACCCGCAGCAGCACTTTGGCGCGACAGCGGCTGCGGCGTCTTGCCATCGGCGGCGCGACCCCCTTTTCTGCTGGGCTGCATGAGGCAAGGCGGCTGATCGAACTGGAACGCCGCCGCGATCCAGGCCTGCAGGTGCTGCTGATCATCCTTTCCGATGGGGAAGCCAATGTCGCGCGCGAACGCGGCGCCGACCCGCGGCAGGAGGTCGTCTCCGAGGCGGCGGCACTGCGCCATAAACAGACCTCGGTCGTCCTGTTCGATACGGGATCGCAAAGCAGAGACAACCTTCTCCCTGAAATCGCAGAGGTGTTGAAGGTTCCGTGCCATCCATTGCAGGGCGATAAGCTTGCGCGATTGGTAGAACTGATTGAACAGGGCAGGGGGAGCGGTCCTTGACGGTGCGTTCAATGCGATATGCTGTTGAGAAGACAGTTTCCGTAGAGGATGCATGCCTGTCACAACAATCGAGATGATTCCATGGAGGCTACCCTATGCTGACGGCTGTTGCTGCCGTTGTTTTCGGCCTTGCGCTGCTGGTCTGGAGTGCCGATCGTTTCGTCGAAGGGGCTGCAGCGACGGCGCGCCATTTCGGAATGCCCCCGCTGCTTATCGGTATGGTCATTGTGGGGTTCGGAACCTCGGCGCCGGAGATGGTTGTCTCTGCCATCTCCGCCCTGCAGGGCAACCCCGGCATCGCGCTCGGCAACGCCTACGGTTCCAATATCACCAACATTGCGTTGATTTTGGGCATCACTGCCCTGATCAGCCCCATTACGGTGCATTCCCAGATTCTGCGCAAGGAACTGCCCATTCTTACGGGCATAACAATCCTGGCCGCCCTGCAACTGATTGACGGCGAGATCTCCCGCTTTGATGCCGTCGCTCTGCTTGTGGTTTTTGCCCTGTTGATGGGATGGACCATTTATCAGGGGATGCAGAAAAAAGACGATGCCCTGGCCTCCGATGTGGAGCAGCAACTCGCCGCTCAGACGGTCCCTCTGCGCAGCGCACTGCTGCGGCTGATCGGTGGCCTGGTGCTGCTGGTCATCTCCTCGCGCGTGCTGGTGTGGGGCGCGGTTGATATCGCTCGCAGCTTCGGGGTGAGCGACATAATCATCGGTCTGACCATTGTCGCTGTCGGCACATCGCTGCCGGAACTGGCCTCCTCCGTTCTGGCTACCCGCAAAGGGGAGCCCGATATTGCCCTGGGCAATGTACTGGGGTCAAACCTCTTCAACACCCTGGCCGTCGTCGGTATCGCCGGCTCCATTCATCCCATGGCCGTCGGGCCGGAAGTCCTTTCCCGCGACGTGCTGGTGATGGCCGTTCTGACCCTGTCGCTGTTTGTGCTCGGCTACGGCATGCGTTCCAGGGCCGGGCGCATCAATCGCATCGAAGGCGCGCTGCTGGTGGCGGTTTATGTTGGCTATACCGCTTACCTTGTGCGCAGCGTCTTTGTCGGCTGACCTTGACAATCCCGGTGATGATGCCTACCTTGCCCTTCGGTATTTGATGCTTTCGTAAAAAAAGCCCAAGGAGGATTTAGATTCATGTCCGAGAAAGAACAGGTTGAAAAAGGCACGATCTCCATTCATACCGAAAACATCTTTCCCATCATCAAGAAGTGGCTCTACAGCGACCATGAAATTTTCCTGCGCGAGCTGGTCTCCAACTCGGTCGACGCCATTCATAAGCTGCAGCATGTCAACGTTATCGAAGGGCTGCAGATTGCCGACGATTACGCCATCGACATCAGCGTCGACAAGGATGCCGGCACCCTGACCGTCAAAGACAACGGCATCGGCATGACCGCCGATGAAATCCGCAAATACATCAACCAGATCGCCTTCTCCTCCGCCGAGGAGTTTGTGCAGAAGTTCAAAGATATCGAAGATAAAAACCAGATCATCGGCCACTTCGGTCTCGGCTTCTATTCCTCCTTCATGGTGGCGGACAAGGTGGAGATCCGGTCCCGTTCCTACCAGAAGGATGCGACAGGGGCGCACTGGATCTGCGACGGAACCACCACCTATGAACTCGAAGAGATCGAAAAAGAGGATCGCGGCACCGAGGTCACCCTGCATATCAGCAAAGATGAAAAAGATTTTCTCGAACCCTCCCGCATCCGCGAGATTCTCAAGAAATACTGCAATTTCCTGCCGGTGCCGATCCGTCTTGCCGGCGACGTGGTCAACGACAGCGAGCCGCTGTGGACCCGCTCCGCTTCCGAGATCAAGGATGAGGAATACGTCGAGTTCTACCGCAAGCTCTACCCCCTCTCCGATGATCCCCTGTTCTGGATTCATCTCAACATCGATTTCCCCTTCAACCTCAAGGGGATTCTGTATTTCCCCCGCATCTCGACCGAATTCGATGTGACCAAGAGCCATATCAAGCTGTACTGCAACCAGGTGTTCGTCTCCGACAACTGCCCGGAACTTATCCCTGAATTTCTCACCCCGCTGCAGGGCTGTCTCGACGCGCCGGACCTGCCGCTCAACGTCTCGCGCAGCTACCTGCAGAACGAGCCGCAGGTGCGCAAGATCCGCGAAGTGATCAGCGGGCGTGTGGCTTCCAAAATCGTCGATCTCGCCAAGCAGGACCGCGACCAGTTCGCCGAGATCTGGGACAACATCCACACCTTCGTCAAATACGGCATGATGCGCGACGACAAGTTCTACGACAAGGTCAAGGACCAGGTCATTTTCCGCACCACCGCGGAGAACAAGTACACGACCCTGCCCGAGTATCTCGAGCGCAACAAGGAGCGCCATGAGAACAAGGTGTTCTACGCCAACGATGAAGCCGCCCAGGCCACCTATCTCAGGATGTTCAAGAACCAGGGTCTCGAAGCGCTGATCCTCGATGCCATGATCGACAGCCATTTCATCCAGTTTCTCGAGATGAAGCAGCAGGGGGTGACTTTCGAGCGGGTTGACGCGGATGTGACCCAGAACCTGATTGACGAGGACCAGGGCTCAAAGCTGGTGGAAGGCAAAGATGAAAAAACCGCCGATGAAAAAATCAAGACCGCCTTCGAAGAACTGCTCGGTGACAAAAAGGGGATGACCGTGCGGGTCGAGAGCCTGAAAGACCCCTCGGTACCCGCCATGATCCTGCTCTCCGAACATGCGCGCCGCTTCAAGGAGATGACCCGCATGATGGGCAGGGAGCTGGGCGATGGCATGGAGGAATACACCCTGCTGCTCAATGAAAACAATCCCGTGGTGAAAAAGATCCGCAGCATGAAGGAGCAGGGCAGGCAGGAGGACGCCCGTCTGCTCGGCCAGCAGATCTACGACCTGGCCATGCTCAGCCACAAGGCCTTCGACAAGGAGCAGATGGAGGATTTTCTGGAACGCAGCAACCGGATTCTGGAGATGGTGGGAAAAGACGAGTAGCCGCTCTTGATATTCCCTGTGTGGCAGGGAGAAATCGGGGTCAGCTCAGGGTCCTGTTGCGAAAGTGTCACCTGGGGGCGACACTGTTCAAACTGAGCAGGGTTGCGCAAAAGCATGACTTCAGATGAAATACAAAATTATCCTGTCGCCTTATAGCGACGCGAGGAAGGGCCGCGTTTAAACTCGAAGTGAAATAACTGCATGAAAAACCGATAAAAATATTGATTCGGCTTTTGTTTTGTGGTTAGAATTCACCGCCTGCGCAACAAGTGGCCATAATTTTTTGTAATGAAAAATACGAACAAAGCTCCTTTTCACACTCTTCAAATAGATGAAATCACAAGTTGAATTTTTGTTTTCTGGCGGGCGCACCAAGTTTCTGTATTTAAAGGCGGAGTTGGATTCGATTTTGCAAACAGCTTAAGAAGTCTCTATTCACCGCGCACCTGTCAGGAAGGAGCCAAGTTTTGCTTAGATTTGCACGTATTCAGCCGGAGGAACATTCGGAGTGGTTTCGTGAAATTTTAAGACTTCGATATAAGGTTTATTGTCTCGAGCGGGGGTTTGAAAAGGTTTCGGATCATCCGGACGGACTCGAATCCGATGTCTATGACAACAGATCGATTCATTTTGCCGCGTTCTATGAATCAGGCACAGAGGTGGTCGGAACCGTTCGTTTGATAAAAAACAGTTCTCTCGGCTTTCCTGTTGAAAAACATTTTGGACTGGATCTCAACCCCATGGTCGGCTGCCGCGATCAGGTCTGTGAAATTTCCCGTCTGTCCGTTTCCAGAAAATACCGCTCCGATTTCAATATCGTGAAGGGCCTCTTTGAGTCTGTTGCTTTGGAGAGCAGACGGCTCGGGGTGACCCACTGGTGTGCCGCGATGGCCCAGGGCCTGCCCCGCCTGTTGAGCAAGCAGAATATTCATCTCAAGAAAATAGGGCCGGAGATCGAGTTCCATGGACCCCGGGCGCCCTATTTCGGCAGAATTGATGATGTGGCTTCGCGCCACAACGCCTATGCTCTTTACCGCGGAGACCAGCAGACCGGAAAGGTCGCTTCCAGCCTATGATTTGCGGATCACCCGCAGCGCAAACCAGGCTTTAATCCTCTGCAGCGGATTGTTGCCTCCGCCCCACACCCGGGAAGTTTTGAACTTCCGCAGCATCAGGTCGATCTGGATGTAGTGGGGGACGGGTTTCACTTTGCCGCGTTGGCAGATGATCTTCGCGACCTCTGCGGCGACAAGAGCTGAGGCCAGTGTGCAGGATGGCGCAACCGCCGGCCCTTTTTTCTCCTTGAAGCTGACTTTGGAGAGATCCATGTATTTTTTCTGATAGGGCCAGGGTGCCACGCCGACAGCGAAGGCCGCAATCTTCTCCTCGTAGCTCATCCCTTCGCGAATTCCGAAATACTGATCGAAGGTCATCCCATCGGGGGCAAAAACCTGCAGGGTGCCTCCAAATCCCAGGGGCGCTGAAGTCAGAGAATAGATTCCCGCCTCGCGGGCGGTATTGAACAGCAGGCGCCTGATATCAAATTCAAAAAACTCCATCCCGTCGACATACAGGTCCGCCTCCTGGAGAAACTCGGTGACATTCTTTGTCGAGATCCCCTCCTTGTAGAGATGAACTTCCGAGTCGGGGTTGATGTCGTGGATCATTTCTGCAATCACCTCAGCCTTATGCCTTCCGACCGTACTCTGATAGGCGCCAAACTGGCGGCTGATGTTTTCGCGCTCAAATTCATCGAGATCAGCCAGGCTGAATTTCCCGATCCCCATGCGCGCCAGGGTCAGAGCATGAATGCCGCCCACGCCTCCGCAGCCTGCGATGGCAACATGCGATTGCAGCAGCTTCTGCATGTCGTCTTCGGAAAGAAGACCGATGTTGCGGGAAAATTCATGTGAAATCAGATCATCTATCTGCATTGGATGCCCCTGGTTTAAAGTGAACTCAGGCATGGAAACTGCAAAAAGCATGCACAAAATTAAATTTTTATTACCCCAAATGTATCGCTCCCCAGATAAATTAAAGTCAAAGAGAGATTTCATAGTCAAAATCACGGCAATCTGCTATGTGTGAAAATTCCTGATTCGCTGAATAAAGATTGAAATAAGGTCTTTGGAGTCAAAAATGCGTCATCTCCGATTCAACTCGATCATAACAAAAGCTGCTGTTGTTCTTACGTTCTTTTTGCTGGGAGGAGGCTTGGCGAGCTTCGCCGCCGAAAGCGACCCGGCCGCTGGCTTCGAGCTTTCCGGGCGTGAGCTGGCGCAAAGAGTCTATGATCGCCCCGCCGGCGAGGATATGACATCTCATGCCGTTATGGAACTGATCTCGGCAAAAGGCTCGGTTCGCAAGCGCGAATTCCGGGTTTACGGCATAGATCAACAGGGCCGGCGCAGCCAACTTATCCGTTTTACTTCGCCGGCCGATATCAGCGGGACCGGATTTCTGGTGTTTGAGAAAGGGCAGGGCGATACCGAGCAGTTTCTTTACCTGCCAGCCCTGCGGCGAACACGGCGCATTGTTTCGAGCCAGAAAGGTCACAGCTTCGTGAACAGCGATTTTTCCTACGAGGACATGGAGCGTCGCCCCGTAGATGGCTGGAGTCATAAGATTGTCGGATCGGAAAAAATCGGACCGATGGAGACCCTTGTCCTGGAAAGCCGTCCGAAAGATGACACCAGTAGCAGCTATGCCCGGGTCAAAAGCTGGGTGGCACCGGAAATCGATATGCCGCTGCGCGTGGAGTACTACCAGAGAAATGACCGACTGGTCAAAACATACCGGGTTCTCAGCCTGGAGAATATTCAGGGGTACTGGACCGAAACCAAGGTCGTGATGGAAGATGCTGAAAGTGGGCATAAAACCATCATTACCAATCTTGAAACGTCCTACGATACAGGCCTCTCCGATGACATTTTCACTCAAAGGTATCTTGAGAGCCAGTAACCCCGTCCGTCGAGTTTTTTTTGTCGCTCTGTGGTGTGCTGCAGTTGTTCCGGCGTCACAATCTTTTGCTGAGCCGGTCGATTCCGCCCCCGTGGACTCAGGGCGAATACTGCTGTTTGACGATGGAAGCGAGGCCAAGCCTGCGGCTGTTGCTTCGGATCAACCCCCGGCTTTCGACCTTGGGGGAATGGTCGAGCTCCGCGGCGGGACCGATCTCGACGACGACGATTTCAACGAACACGACGAGCTTGTGCGCGGCGTCGGACGTTTATGGCTCCAGTGGCCGGCGCAGGGGATGAAGCAGCTCGGGAACTGGCGCTCCCGATTATACCTCTCCGTCGAAACCGATTACCTCTACATGGGGGACGAACGCTCTCAGCGGGACTTCGATCTTGAGCTCTATGAAAATAAGCTCCTGCTGGCAAACGGTCCCTTTGAAATCGAACTCGGAAAGCAGATTGTCCGATGGGGAAAATCCGATCAGCTCAGTCCCGTTGACAACGTCAATCCGCAGGATCTGCGCGAATTTATCGTCCCGGAACTCGAGGACCGCAAGCTCCCCGTATGGATGGCGCGCGCCCGCTGGTTTTTCGACGGATGGGCGGCAGAGGGAGTTTTCATCCCCTGGCACGAGTCCGCCGATATCGACTATTTCGACAGCGACTGGGGGGTCTACCGCCATGTTAAAGGCGATGTGCAGGACGCGGCCCTGCCGGAGGATTTAAAAGGTTACCTCATGGGGCTGCGCGTCTCCGAGAACGACCCTCCCAATACATTGAAGAACAGTGAGTTCGGTGCCCGGCTTACCACCACTATTGGACGTTGGGACTGGGGAGCGAGCATTTTTTACGGTCGTGAAGATCTGCCCTTTTTCGGGCAATTCCCCATAAAAAACCTGGCCCTGCCCGGCGCGTTTTCTTCTCGCGGGGTGCTTCAGGCCCTCGATGATGCCGTCCTGACAGATGAGAATATCGAGGTCTATTATCCGCGCCAGACCATTGTCGGCCTCGAATTCGAATCGACTCTCGGGGTTTTCGGAGTGCGCGGCGAATCAGCTTATTTCGACCAGACTTCATTTCTGCTTAATGATCTCACCTCCGATACCCGCCCAGTCCTGCATACCGTTGTCGGGGGGGATTACACCGGTGTCTCCGGTTTTTACGGCAACCTTCAACTCTCTCACCGCTATATCCACAATTACGACGACTCCATCATGTATTTCGACCGGCATAATGTTTCGCTGCTGGGAGAAGTCCGGCAGGAAGGGTTGCGCGGAACCGTCGAGGGCTACCTGCGTTTCAACTGCGATCTGCACGACGGCGGATACTATCTGGAGCCTGGCCTTGTCTACAGTGGTGTGAAAAATCTCGACCTCACCCTCGGTCTCAATATCTTCGGGGGCGACCAGGACACATTTCTCGGCTATTACGATGACAACGACCAGGTATTCCTCAAAGCCAAATACCATTTTTGAATTTAACCCGGATTAAGGGACAACAGACATGCTGAAAGAACTCATCGGCAAAAATTGCGATCTGATTTTCCGCCACTCCCGCCTGTATCTAGCGTTTCTTATCCTGCTGACAGCTTTTTTCGGGTATTTCTACGCCAAGCTGCCTGTTGAGACCTCTGTCGAATCACTGATTATCGAAAACGATCCCGACCTTGAGTTTTACGAGAATTTCAAGGATCAGTTCGGTGAAGATGAATTTCTGGTGGTGGGGTACGAAAGCCCCCGCATGTTCACCGATGAATTTCTTGAGCGTGTTGATTCTCTGACGATGGATCTGGAGGATATCTCCGGCGTGAGGGAAGTGGTCAGCATCACCAGCGTGGAAGATATTCTCGGCACCGAGACCGATTTTATCGTGCAGCCTCTCGTGCCTTCACGCCCTGAAGGCGAGCAGGATATCCAGCATATCCTGGAGCGCATCGAACGAAATCCCCTTATCAAGGGCAATGTCGTCTCTGAAGATCTGCAGGCAGGCTTGTTTCTGATTCGCACCACGGGCAGTGAGGACGAAGGTTTTGACGCCCGCCTTGTGGCGGATGTCATGGCCTTTTTCAGCGAACATCCGCAACTTCCCGAGGGAATCGATTTTCATGTGGCCGGCTGGCTTGTCACCGATACCAGCATGGCTTCCTACATGAATCGGGATATGGCCTTTTTCATGCCCATAACCTATGTGCTGATCGCCGTGCTGCTGTGGCTCTTCCTGCGCAACCTGCCGGCCATGACCATCTCCCTGATCAATATCAGCATCTGCCTGGTCTGGACCATGGCCTTTCTGTACTTTGCCGGCGGTGCCATGAGCCCCATGACCTCGATCCTGCCGCCGCTGATCATGGCGCTGGTGGTATCCGACAGCATCCATATCCTGCAGAAGTTTCTGCAGACGGAAGAGACCGATCTGCAGATACGCATCAGGGACACCATGCAGCGCCTCGCCGTTCCCTGTTTTCTCACCAGCCTGACGACCGCAATCGGTTTTTCCAGCCTCGGGCTCAGCGACATCCCCCCCATTCGCCATTTCGGGTTTGCCGCGGCGGGGGGGATGCTGGCCGAATTTTACCTCTCAATGACACTGATCCCCCTGGGGTTGTGGCTGTGGGGGAAAAAACACTCGATCGCTGTGCAGAGCAAAACAGTTTTCAGAGGGCTTGACCGTATCAGTGAGTGGACCGGGAGCCGGGTCACCCTGTGGTACAAACCAGTTCTTGTCGGCTCCGTAGCGGTGCTGGCCCTCTTTGTATACGGGGCGACACAGCTGCAGGTGGAAACCAATCTGCTTGAATATTTCCGGTCCGGCAGCGAGATCCGCCAGGATACCGATTTTGTCGACAGCCGCCTCGGCGGTGTCAATACACTCGAAATCTCACTGCGCAGCGATGAACGGGAATATTTCCTCGAGCCGCACAACCTCGAAAAGATTGAGGCGATTTCGCGTTATCTTCAGGAGATTGATGTTGTTACAAAAACGACGTCCCTGGTCGATTTTTTAAAACAGATGAACCAGGCGTTTCATGCCGATCAGCTCGAGCACCACGTGCTGCCGCAAAGCCGCCAGCTCGCCGCCCAGTACCTGCTGCTCTACGATGGAGATGAGCTGCGCAACTTTGCCGACCTGGATTACAGCTGGGTGAGAATATCGGCGCGCCTGACCGAGCACAGCTCCCAGCGGCTCAACCACATTATCTCCGATGTCGATGAGTATCTGGCGCGTACCATTGATGATCCCTCTGTCGAGGTGAATATCACAGGGAAAACTTTTCTGGTCAACAAGCTGGTCAAGAGCATCGTTGAAAGCCAGGTCAAAAGCCTCTCGACCGCCTTTGTCGTCATTTTCCTGGTACTGTTCTTCGTGTTCCGCTCCTTCAAGTTAGGCTGTATCTCCATTATCCCCAACGCCCTGCCCATCATTATGAATCTCGGCATCATGGGGTTGTTCGGCATCCCGCTCAATACCGCGACGGCGATCATCTCTGCCGTCGCTCTCGGCATAGCCGTCGACGATACCATTCATTTCCTGACCGAATACCAGCACAATCGCGCCTCCGGCGTCGCACGTCCCGAAGCGATCCGGGCAAGCCTCAATGAAAAATTCAGTCCGATCCTGTCCACCTCGCTGATCCTCGCTTTAGGTTTCGGGGTTCTGGTGTTCTCAAGTTTCGTCCCGACGGTTCAATTCGGGTTTCTTTGTGCGCTGATTATGTTGTTTGCCTTGGTCTGCGACCTGGTCATTCTGCCGGCCGTGCTTATGGTGGGAGCTGTAAAAAAAGCCGGATAAGGCCGACCGCACTCGACCGGAACAAAAAAAGCGCGGCCCGAAGGCCGCGCTGATGAAACAGTCATTTGAGTTTTTTTGGAAAGATTCTTACTTGCGGTTTTTGCGGCGCAGCATCACGCCGGTACCGAGCAGGCCTGCACCGAGAAGGATGATGGTGCTGGGCTCGGGGACGACTTCAAAGTCAATCGAACCGTCATGATCAGATCCGATGCGGAAAAGGATGCCGTCATCCATGACATTATCAATTACAAGATTGTCTGTGTTTTGATCAACATTGCCAAAAATTTCCCAACCTAATTCAAGGAAGTAAGTATCATACATGTCGACAGGAGGAACTGTGCTACCATCAAACCAGAAATCCTCTTTCATCATAGTGAATTTGGCTCTGATTTTGGAAGAACCTGATGTAAAGTTTCCGGCCGCAGTAAAGGCGTTTGTTCCTGTGCCACTTACAAGTTCCAACTGTGCAATTAATTCTGCAGTGGAGTCTGCACCAAAACCAGTGTCATCGCCAGAAAAAACAGTGTCTCCATAATTTTGATTGATTTCTGAATCAATATAAAAATTAAATGAACCTTGATCATAGGTTGTTGTTTGTATGTTTGTGGTTCCAACAAGGGCAGATCCATTGATGTAGCCGCCGATATCATTCCATGTTGCGGTCAACGCGTATGCTTGGTCCGTCTGGTTCTCATATCCAAGGCCTTGATCTGAACCAACTAAACCCAAAAAACTGGTTATGTCTAGATTGCCAGCATCGACGAAGCGATCTCCCACTTGAGGAAGAGGCCCTAATTCGGGATTTCCAAATTGTGTGGTCGTTGTGTTTGCGAAAAATTGCATCTGATTAAAAATGCCGGTGAAATTGTTCACACCATCAGGGCCGTCCCCATAGGTGCCAACTTTTAACGTAATTGGGGTTGCAAATGATGTCCCGGCAAAAAGAGTTAAAGCAAGTAGAGTGAAAAATTTTTTCTTCATTTTTTTTCTCCTGTGTAGGGTGATTAGAGGTGTATATACTTTCTTGAAGCACCGCTCGGCATTCTATTTTTATTCTCTGTGTTGTAATTATATGCAATCGCTCTGCCAAGTTTTAAGTACTTGAAAATGCATAAAATTTATGGTTTTCTTTAAGAAATAAAAAATATATGTAAAAAATTCCGACGGATTCTTTTACGTTTTTTTACACACCAATGATGCCGTTCGTTGGATAAACTCGAGAGGGAGGTCATAGATGGGATATTTTGACTTTGATGGCGGATTGTATCCCGATGTCCCTCCGAATGTCCGTACCGCTATTTTCCGGCTGCGCTATCAGGTGTATTGCCTGGAGTGGGGATTTGAAAAAGAGGAAGACCATCCCGGGGGAATTGAAACCGACGTATTTGACCCTCACTCAGTTCAGATTGCGGCTCGTGTAAAGGGGGCATCGCCAGAGGATGTCATCGGCACAAGCCGCGTGATCGTCGGCCGCGAGGTCGATCGCTTTCCGATTGAATGTCATTGTTCTTTTTTCAGTGAATTCAAACCGCCCCCGCGAGAGTCTTCAGGAGAAATATCGCGGCTGGCGGTCAGTAAGCATTTTCGCCGCCGAGCGGTGGACAAGCTGATCTTCTCTCATGGCGATCCCGCCTATGAATCCGAGCAGGCTCTGTCCGCAGCATCAGCCCAGGATCGCCGCAAAAGCGAAAATGAGATTGTCGCCGGTATCTACATGCACCTTTATGCTGAAAGCAAAAAACTCGGCGTCACTCATTGGTACGCGGTTATGGCCAAAGGGCTCCATTTGCTCCTCAAGCGCTGGGGAGTTGTCTTTCATCCCATCGGCCCTGAATTGAACTACCACGGCTGGCGTGGCCCTTATCTGGCAGAAATTGCGGAAATTGAAAAAAAACTCGAGATGCGCAACCCCGCTTTGATCGAGGGGGCCCGAAATATTTTATTGCATTCCGATTCAAAACAAGAGGTCGTATGAGTTCTCTGGGCGATATCCTGGTCATCGACGACGAGCCCAATGCACTCAAGGTCATCTCCGCCATCCTTTCGGAATCCGGATATGACGTTGAAGCGGTCATGGATGTCGATGACGCCTGTCAGGCCGTCGATGCGCGGGATTTCGATGCAGTCGTCACCGACATGAAGCTGCCAGACGGCACCGGCATGGACATATTCCATTACGTCAAAGAAAAACGTCCCGATATCCCTGTCATTTTCCTTACCGCCTACGGCACTGTGGAATCCGCCGTCGACGCCATGACCGGCGGTGCCTTCTACTACTTCATCAAACCGCCGGATTACGTTAATCTCAAAGGGATCCTCTCGCGCGCAGTGGAGCAGCGCCGACTTAAACGCGAGCTGTCGCAGCTCCGGCAGCGCCTGGCCCGTGGGAAAGAGACTTCGCGCATCATCGGCAATCACCCCAGCATCCTGCGGATTCAGGAAGTCGTCGAAGCGGTCAGCGATTCGGAGAGCAGTGTCTTGATCCGCGGCGAAACCGGCACCGGCAAGGAGATGATCGCCCGCGCCCTGCACGAGCAGTCCAGAAGCCGCCGGGACAATGAATTTGTCGCGGTCAACTGTGCCGCCATCCCCCATGAACTGATCGAAGCTGAACTGTTCGGTTATGAAAAAGGGGCATTTACCGGCGCCACTTCAAGGCGTATCGGCCGGGTGGAGCAGGCAGCAGGGGGCACGCTTTTTCTCGACGAGATCGGCGAACTGGACCACGCCGTACAGGCGAAGCTGCTGCGCGTTCTTCAGGAAAAAGAAATCGAACGCATTGGCGGCAACCAGAAAATCCATCTGGACTTCCGGCTGGTTTCCTCCACCAATCGCGACCTCGAAAAAGAGGTTGCCGGCGGCACTTTCCGCGAAGACCTCTATTACCGCCTCAACGTGGTACAGATCAAAGTACCTTCTCTGCGCGAACGCCGCGAGGATATCCCGCTGCTGGTATCTGAATTCGTCCGCGAATTCTGCGCCCGCGAAAACAAGGTGCTGACTTTCGGGGACGAGGTGATGAACCTGTTGAGCCGATATGACTGGCCCGGCAACATCCGTCAGTTGCGCAATGTCATCGAGAGCTGCGTGGTTCTCTGCCGCGGGGTCGAGATTTCCCCGGACCAGCTCCCCGCCGAGATGACTTTCGGTGCCTCTTACCGCAGAGACAAGGCCTCTTTGAAGTCCATCAGGGAGGTTGAAGCCGATGCCATCGCTGCGGCACTCCATGAATGTGAGGGGAACAAGTCCGAAGCGGCGCGTGTCCTTGGAATATCACGCAAGGCGCTTTACAAGAAAATTAAGGACTTCGGCCTTGATGATTCTTAACCCGGGTTAGCCCTGAACGGGTGTAGCTGATAGAAACAATCAAAACTCCAACAAAAACAACAACTTTCAAGAGCTGTTTCCTTTCGAGACAGCTCTTTTTTGTGGTTTGTTTCTTTTGGTAACAGATTTGCCCGATTTATGTTTTGTTTTAATTGTAAAATCCAGCAATATAAGCTACTTGGAGAGGTGGCATTGAACTGGCATAAAGGTCGATGAAAAAACGATAAATGATTTCCCTTTCGAGTGGCGACCGGAGGGCTCCCAGGCGGATTTACCGAGAATGAAAAAAAAGATTTTACTTGTCGACGACGACCATTTTTTTCGTATCTGTCAGGCCATCTTTTTACGTGATGGTGTTGAAGTCGAATCAGCTCTGGTCATGGAACCTGAAAATTGGGATTCAGGTCGTTACTCTCTTGTGATTGGCAGCTATCCCATGGCTGCGCCTTTTCTTCTTCGGATCAGTGAATGGAAAATCCCGGTTTTTATTCTTTCCGATGGGCTTTCACGCGAATTAATCAGTCTCATGAAGCAGATCCCCACTTCACGTTTTTTTCTCAAACCCCTTGATTTCGGTCATTTTCGTGGGATGGTTTGTGACGCTGTCCATAGTGAATGATCTTGTTTTTATCTTTCAGCAGGGAGTATGGCATTGACAATGAAAAAAATTCTTTTCCTCATTCTTCTACTTAATCTTGTTTTTATCGCTGCCTGCGGCTCAAAAAGTAAAGAAGAATTGCTCGAAGAAGGAGTGAGCAACCTCGAATCCGGAAATTACTCTGCGGCACTGGTCCTGTTGAATAACGCCCTGGAGAAAGACCCCAATTTTGTTCCTGCACGTTATCAGTTAGGTAGACTTTTTCTAGAAACTGAAAAATACGACCGGGCCGAGAAAGAGTTTCAGAAGGTCGTGCGGCAGAATCCGGCCAATTTCAAAGCAAGGCTCGATCTGGCGCGCGTCTATCTTTCCATGGACCAACCCCGGAAGGCGATTGATGAGGTCAACACCTATCTTGCTGAACATCCCTCGGACAGTGAGGCATATATCGTGCTGGGGCGTGCTTTCTTTCACCAGAGTGACTGGCCGCAGAGTATGGCCGCTTTTGAAAAAGCCCTGGAGGTCAACCCCGAAGGCGAAGATGCGCGCCTCGGCCTTGCGCGGGTATTGCTCGCACAAAATGATCTCGAAGGTGCCCGCCGCATAACGGATGCAATTCTGTCTTCAGGAACCAAAGTCAAAGATGCGGCCTATCTCGCGGCGCGTATAGCGCGCCGCGCAGGTGATCTCGAGGCCTATAAAAATGCCTGGCAGGTGGTTCTCGAGCAAGACCCGAAAGACCGCGCCGCACTTTATCAATTAGGCCTGATTGCGCTTGAGCAAGGCGATATCGAAGCCGTCGAGGACTATGCCGCGCGCCTTCAACGTATTTATCCCGAAGCTGCAGAGGGTCGTCAGCTTGAGGGATTTGTCCTGTATCAAAAAGGCGAGTTTGAGTCCGCCATTATCAGCCTTCAGGAATCCCTGCGGGCCGGTGAGCATATTCAGACACACCAGTATCTCGGCTTGAGTTATTTCCGACTGAACAATCTTGAACTGGCCTTGAACCACTTTCAGAAAATGCTTGACCTCGAGCCGGGCAACCTGCCCGGACGTATTCTGGTGGGGACGACGCTGCTGCGCCAGAAACGGCCACAGGAAGCAGCTTTCGAGGCAGAGAAAGCGATTGTCCTGGCTCCCGGCAACCCTGCTGGGCACAATCTGCTGGGCAGCGCCCTTGCGGCCCAGGGAAAATATGAAGAAGCCATGGAGGCATTTGATGTCGCCATCGACCTGGACCCCTCTCAATCCATGCTTTATGTCAAAAAAGGCCTCATCGAAGTTGGTCAGGGAGACCTGGCCGGTGGTGAGGAGGCCCTGCGACAGGCGGTCGAAGTCAGCTCCGAGGTGATCGGACCACGGTTGCTCCTCGCCGATTTCCTGCAACGCAAAGGCGAAACCGACAAGGCGCTTGCTGTTCTTGAAGAGGGCCTGAATAACGAAGAAAAAGATGCTCTCTACCTCAATCGCATGGCGCAGATTCACCTGAGCTCAGGCAACCTGGACAAGGTGATTGAAACTCTTGAACAAGCCAAGAAAGTTTTTCCCTCTTTTGAACCCACTTATCTGAATCTGGCGAACCTTTACGTGCGCATGGGCGAACCGGAAAAAGCCCTGAACGAAGCGCGCGCCCTTCTTTCCGTTGATGCCGGCAATCTCCGTGGGCTCCTCCTCGAAGCCGCCCTGCTCGAGGGCCTTGAGCGCGGCGACGAGGCACAAAAAGCCTACCGCAAGGCTGTCGAAAGCGGCAAACCAGAAGCCTATCAGGCCCTGGCAGCCAATATGGTGCGCAACGGAAATAAAAAGCAGGCATTGGAGACCGTTTCAAAAGGATTGAATATTAATCGTGACAATACGGAGCTTCTTGAGATTGCCGGACGACTGAGCAGGGAACTGGGAGAGAAAAATCAGGCGATCAAATACTTCGAGCGCCTTTTTGAACTCAACCCTGATCGAGGTGGAGTGCTTCTGGCCGCCTCCTATATTGACGACAACCAAAACGAGAAAGCGCTGCATCTGGGTGAGCAGGCCATTGTGAAGTCCCCGGAAAACCCTGCGGGTTATCTGCTGCTCGCGGCCGTGCAGCGGCAGATTGGAACCCTGGACGCGGCCCTGGCGACTCTGGAGAAGGGGATTAAGAGAAGCAGCGAACCACTGGCGCTGTATCTGCAAAAAAGCAGCATCCAGGTACAGCAGGGCAAGCGCGACCAAGCCATGGCGACCTTGAATCAGCTTGTTCAGAATTATCCCGATTCGACGCGCGCCCTCTTTGCAAAGGCTTCTCTCCTGCAGATGGAAAACAAAAAGGAGGAAGCCGCCAGTACCTATGTGCAGCTTCTCTCCCAGAACCCCTCCCATGGACCCTCTTTAAACAACCTGGCCTATCTCTACCTCGAACAGCCCGACAAGCGAGAGCAGGCCCTGCAGCTGGCTTATCGCGCCTATCGCCTGGCCCCGACCGAAGCGGCGGTGCTCGATACCCTCGGTTATGCCCTCTACCGTAATGGGGAACGTACACAGGCTCGCAAGGTTCTTGAAGCTGCCGTTGCGCGGCTCGACCACCCCTCCGTCCATTTTCATCTGGCGCAGGTTTACAACGATTTCGGGGAAAAAGAACTTGCGCGGACCTCGCTCCAGAAAGCTCTCGAGCACGACTCTTTTCCTGAAAAGGAAGATGCGCAGAAGTTGATGCAGCAGTTGAACTGAAAACCCTGGAAGAGGATGTAAAGAATGCGAAAGTCCCTGGTAATTCTGCTGATTGGCGATTTTTTCCTGGCCGGCCTGGCGTTGGCGGCCGGTATATTGCTGCGCTTTGGCACATTGACCGGGAGCGAGGCTTCAGAGATTGGAGGGTGGCAGCTGCTGTTTTTCGCCGCGGTGCTGCTTTTCTCCGGATTTTTTGTCGAGCTCTACAGCGCCTCAGGCAATTACCGCAGAATGGAGCTGGCCGTGCGTGTCTTCATCGGTCTGTGCCTGTCTTTCGTCATCCTGTCCGCAGTCTATTACATCTTCCCTTCACTTCTGATCGGGCGCGGCGTCCTGCTCTCGGCCCTGTTGATCTTCGGCGTCACCCAGATCATCTGGCACAGCAGTTCACCCCTGCTGCATGTGGTGCCGGGTTTTGCGCAGAAGATCGTCATCCTCGGCAACGGCACCCTGGGTAAGCAGATCGAGGATCTGATCCCCAGAGAGCGCAACAATTTCGTCTTTGCCGGCTATATCAAAGCGGCCGCCGAAGGGCCCATGGGGCCTGATAAAAATGTTGTCGGAACCATGGATAATATTTTTGAAACTGTCAGCCGGATCAAGCCCAACAAAATTATTGTTTCCCTGGCTGAACGTCGCGGCGTGCTGCCGGTAAAGGAGATTCTCAAGTGCAAACTCTCAGGTATCGAGGTCATCGATGCAATGAATTTCTACGAGCGGTTGACCGGAAAGCTGCTGGTTGAGAATATCAACCCGAGCTGGTTCATCTTCTCCAGCGGTTTTCGCGTCACGCGCTTCATGTGTTTTTACAAGCGGGTTCTTGACGTTGCCCTCAGCCTGACGGGGATCATTCTGGCTGCCCCTCTAATGCCCCTGATCGCGCTGGCGGTTCGACTGGACTCCCCCGGGCCGGTGTTTTTCCGGCAGGAGCGCGTCGGCAAAGGCGAGCAGCCATTCACGCTCATCAAATTTCGCACCATGCGCAATGACGCCGAAAAAAATGGCGCGGTCTGGGCCTGCAAGGACGACCCGCGCGTAACAAAAGTGGGACATATCCTGCGCAAGACCCGGCTGGATGAAATCCCCCAGCTCTTCAACGTGCTTAAAGGCGATATGAGTTTTGTCGGCCCCCGCCCCGAGCGGCCTGAGTTCGTCGAAACCCTCAAGGAGAAGATCCCCTATTATTCCAAGCGCCACTTCGTCAAGCCCGGCGTTACGGGTTGGGCTCAGGTGCGATACCCCTACGGGGCGTCCGTCGAGGACAGCCTCGAGAAGCTGCGCTACGACCTGTATTACATCAAGAATTTTTCAATTTTCCTGGATATCCTGATCATCCTCGAGACCATCAAGGTGGTTTTATTCGGACGCGGCGCACGGTAAAAAAATCGTAGGGGCGCAGCATGCTGCGTCCCCCAACGAAAAATATAATTTAATCTCAGGAGACATTATGAAACGTTTAACTGTATTGCTGGCTCTGCTATGGGTTCTGGCGCCGTCTCTGGCGACGGCGGGATCAGAAAAAGATTACGTCATCGGTGACGGTGACGGACTCAATATCTCAGTCTGGGGCGCGCCGGAACTCTCCAGCGAAGTCACAGTGCGCCCTGACGGTAAAATCACCCTCCCTGCCGCAGGCGATGTCACCGCCACAGGGTACACCCCGGAACAGTTAAGCGAAAAATTGGCCGAAAAACTCGAGGGTTTCGTTAAAAAACCGATTGTTACCGTGTCGGTTACCGGCATCACCAACAATAAAGTCTATGTTTTTGGCGGCGGCGCCTCTTCCGGTGCCTTTGATCTGCCCCGGCGCACCACGCTGCTTAAATTTCTCGCCTCCCTTGACGGCATCGAAAATGCCGACCTCCAACGTGCCTATATCATGCGCGACGGCAGCAAACTCGATATCGATTTCTACGATCTTTACGTTAACGGCGAACTCGAGAAAGACGTCGCCCTTCAAGCTGAAGACCTGATCTATATCCCTGGCAACGAGCTGATGAAAATCTACGTCATGGGCGCCGTTGAAAAACCCCAATACATATTCTACCGCGAGGGAATCCGGGTACTCGATGCCATTCTCGAATGTGGTGGATTCACGAAATTCGCCAAAGAAAACAAGGTCTTGATTCAACGAGAAGTCAATGGAGAGCTCGCTCAGCTCAAAGTCAACGCCAAAGATCTGATGAACGAAGGCGACCTGTCCCAGAACCTCGAATTACAGCGCGGCGACTTCATCATTGTGCAGGAAGGGTTGTTTTAAAGACTGTAAAGGGTGGGGCGTGATGAGTCACGCTCCACCATAACCTTCTAACTGGAACTCAAGCATGGACAATCCGCTCAAAGAAATCAAAAGATACCTGCTGGTCGTTTACAAGAAAAGATTCATTTTTCTGTTTGTCGCTCTCACAGTCACGCTGATGATCATAGGTGCCAGCTTTTTCATGGAGAAAAAGTATGAAGCCACCAGCACGGTTTTTATCGAACGCAACATGATCGACAGTTTGATGAAAGGGCTCACCATTTCCCCTTCCATGAATGATCGCATCCGCGTGCTGCGCTACTACATGCTCAGCCGCGATTTGGTGACAAGAACCCTCAAAGATCTGGACATGGACCTGAAAGCAGAAAGTCCAGAGGCTTTCGAAGCCATGGTTCAGAAATATCGTGAAACAACCAATATCAACATGAGGGGAGGGGATCTTTTCATCGTGTCGTTAAAAGATAAAGACCCTGTTTTTGCCCGCGATTTCATTAATGCCCTGGTGGGCAAGTATGTCGAGGAGAACATCTCCGACAAACGAGAGGAAGCCTATGGCGCCGACCGCTTTATTGGCGAGCAGCTCACTTTTTTCAAAAATAAGCTCGACGAAGCACAGAACAAAATTATCGCTTTTCGCCGCGAGAAAGGGATCTATTCCTCGGTTGATGAAGCGACATTGATTGAGAATATAAAAAGCAACGAGGAAGAACTTGAATGGTTGAAAGGCCAGAAACATGAAATTCTTGCGACGATCTCCACCATCAGGCAGCAGCTGGAGATGATGAAAGATCAGTCCAAAAAAAATTCCATGGATTTTTTAAATCAAGGGTCTTCCGAGAATCAAGGCGGCCGTCTTGCCCAACTTGAGGCGAGGCTTGAAGAGCTTTTGTACAATTACAATGAGCAGTATCCCGAGGTGGTGCGCCTGCAGGCGCAGATCGACGCACTGCGTCAGGCTCGGGAGGAAGAAAACCTCAGCACCGATGAGTCACAGGAGTCCACCCTGGCCCAGGTCGCGCCGTCTGCGGGGGGTTCATTCAACCCTCTGGAAGACCCGATTTACGTTGATCTGAAGATGCGCCTTAATACCAAAGAGTCCGAGTTGCGGGCCCTGGAGGCCCGCATGCGTGAAACTCAGGCAGCGATCGCGACCAACAGGGATAAACTTGAGAATTTCCCCTATGACATGAAGGTTCTGGCTGATCTCGAACGCAACAAAAAAACGTATCAGAACCTTTACGAGCAGCTGCTGCAGCGCCAGGGCGTGACTGAAGTCTCCAAACAGATGGAAGTTGCCGACAAGACAACGACCTTCCGGATCGTCGATCCTGCCATCATCCCGACCCAGCCTGTCAGCGTCGACCGATTCGTCGTCATGGTTATGGGGATCTTTGCCGGCTTTGCTTCCGGATTGGCGCTGGTCATCCTGATAGAAAAACTTGATGGTAAATTCAAGGATCCTGAACACCTCCGGGCGCTCGGAGTTCCGATCCTGGTTGAAATCCCGACGATCGACGACCCGGTTAAAACTGCCCGGGTAAAGCGCAGAAACAGTTTTAAATACCTGGCGGCACTCAGCGGATATGCTCTGGTCGGCTGCTTTCTGCTGCATGATCTTTTGAACCTGGGAGTGATCGATCGCTTTATTTCCGACACTCATCTGGACCGATTTGTTTCTCAATTCATAAACTTCTGAAGCGAAGGTATCTCATGAGCCGTATAGAGAAAGCATTGGAAAAAGCCGCCAAACAGCGTGAAGGCAGCAGCGGGGAAAAAACCCACAAGGTTCGGGAAATCCCAACTCTTCGCAAAGAAGCCCCCGGAAAAGACTTCAGCGCTTTTGATTCGGTCCCGCGCCCCCAAATCCGGAATCCGTACCTGGTGACCGCAAATGACCGCCATTCGCCGATCTCGGAGCAGTACCGCAAGCTCAAATCCCTGCTCGTCAAGACAGCCCAAGGCGAGGATGGCCGCAATTCTCTGCTGATCACAAGCACCGTCGGCGGCGAGGGCAAAACCATTACGGCACTCAATCTCGGCATCGCCCTGGCCCAGGAGTATGATCATACGGTTCTTCTGGTCGAAGCCGACCTGCGGCGACCGACCATCATGAGCTATCTCGGTCTGCATGCCGGTGCGGGGTTGACGGATTGCGTCCTGGACGGGGTTGACGTCGGCAGCGCCATTATCAAAACCGGCATCGGCAAACTTGCCGTTCTGCCCGCCGGGCGTCCGGTGGAAGACCCGGTTGAAGTGTTTTCCTCAACCCGCATGGCCACAATCCTGGATGAAGTTAAAAAGCGTTACAGCGATCGTTTCGTCATTATCGACTCAACCCCGCTTCTGCCTTTTGCCGAAGGATACATTCTGGCCAACCTGGTCGACTATGTCATTTTTGTCGCACGGCAGGACTATACTCCTTTCGACAAGCTCAGGGAGGCGCTGGCTTCGCTTAAGAGCAACAATCTGCTGGGGGTGGTGTGCAACGATGTCGACGGCACCCTGGTCGGCAACGGATACTACGGTTATTACGGCTACTACAAGTACGCCAAAAAAGCGTAAAGGACCGGTTTTTACGGGCACCCCGCCGGGTTGCCCTGCTCGGAGAGAGGGGCCGCGCTTCCCCGCTCCAAAGACGAAGGATTGATATGCAGATGAAATCATGGATCCGGTTCTTTGCCCTGTTCCCGCTGTTGATTTCAGTGCTCGTTCCGACAACGGGATGGGCTGAATTTCGCGTGGCGCCGTCACTGCTTGTCGGTGAGGAATACAATGACAATATCTACCTCGACGCGGAGGATGAAGAGAGCGATTTCATTACGACCATCAACCCAAGTCTTAATTTTTACTGGAGTACCCGCCTCGTCGATCTGAATCTCGATTGGGGCCTGCGTTTTCGTTACTACCTGAAAAACAGCGAAGAGAATGAAGACAGCCTCGATCAGGCGCAGAGGGCGCGGCTCGATGCCCGCTTCAATTTAATGCATGAAGTGCTCTTTCTGGATATTTCAGATACCTACGAGCGCGTAACCATCGACGAAAGCGAGAAGGGCGCAATCGGCAACGACCTGGTCAACCTCACCGACTCCAACACCCTGCGCATCAACCCTTATCTGCAGCTGCAGCCCTGGCGTACCGTAATCACGCGGCTTGACTACATCTATGAAAACGTCTGGTACGACGACCCGGAAGGGATCGACTCCAATACACATACCGCCAGTTTGACTGTTTCAAAAGAGCTGACCGGCAAGATGACCGGCCGCATCACCGGATCACACACCATTTACCGACCCAAATCCCGCGAAGAAAGATATATCGACGATATTGACGACGCCCAGGATTATGACCGCAACGATGCGACCGTCGGTCTGACTTATCGCGTCACTGAACGGTTGACCCTCGACGGTCATTACGGCAAAGCC
This sequence comes from Thermodesulfobacteriota bacterium, assembly GCA_034189505.1. Taxonomy (GTDB): domain Bacteria; phylum Desulfobacterota; class Desulfuromonadia; order Desulfuromonadales; family Geoalkalibacteraceae; genus Geoalkalibacter_A. The sequence goes on from JAXHUR010000038.1 coordinate 25,187, forward strand.
TGGATCGAGTACAAAAACGTGGATGACCCAATTCTCGGCTCTGGCGGGGGTGGAGATTTGAGCAATGGGGATATCACAGTCGATAGTTTGAATGATTTTGACGACCAGGATCTCGACCTCTGGGGTATCAACGCCCGCTACCAGCTGACCGAAGAAGTTTCGTTCGGGGGCGGGTACAACGTCACCACCGACCATACCGTCAGTGAAGGGATGATCAAAACCGAAGGCGTCGACGCCTTTCTGCAGTACGCCCGCCGCAACCGCATTGCACTGCGCGCTCACGCCACCACCGACGATTATCTCACCCAGGACCGTGAAGACGATTCCTGGGGGATGGCGCTCGACGGCGACATCCCCTGGACCAACCGAATGGGATTCGACTACCAATTGGCCTATACGGATTACGACAATAAAGACCCAATTGAAGGTGATGAACAATACAAGCGCTACGGCCTGCGCTTCGGACTCTACCGCGATATGAAACTCGGCCGCTTCCGGATCGGATATACCTACAACAAAAACGTCTCCGATGAAGACGACGACACCAACAATATCGTCTACGATGGAGACAACAACGACTACACCAACAACATCGTCTACGTGGAGATGCGGTTTACATTCTAGAGATTGCGCCACTAAGACACAAAGGCACAAAGAACACCTTGATTTTGTTTTTCCTGGAGTCTTTGAGCCTTGGTGGCTGCCTTGAAAAGGTTTTTATGTACGAAAAATTTTTCAACTTCGATTGCAAACCCTTCGAACTGGTTCCCAACCCCCGGTTTCTCTACTTAAGCCAGTCTCATCGCAAGGCGATAAACTACCTGCGATACGGGGTCCAGGAGCACGCCGGGTTTATTCTGTTCACCGGCGAGGTCGGTTCGGGCAAGACCACCATCCTGCGCGATCTGATCCAGAAAATCGATCCCGATATTATGGTGTCCATGGTGTTCAACACCCGGGTCGACGCCCAGCAGCTGATGGGGATGATCAATGAGGATTTTGGCCTCGAGGTCGATGGAAAGGATAAGCGCACCCTGCTGCGGGATCTCAATGATTTTCTCATTGCACGGCATGCCGATAATATGCGCCCCATCATTATCATCGACGAGGCGCAGAATCTTTGCTCCGAAGCCCTTGAAGAAATCCGCCTGATCTCCAATCTCGAAACCGATAATCACAAACTGGTGCAGATCATCCTTGTCGGCCAGCCTGAACTCAGGACTTTGATCAACAACCCGGCGCTGCGGCAGCTGCGCCAGCGCATCGGCGTCAACTGTCATCTCAACCCCCTGACCCGCGAGGAGACCGAAGCGTACGTCTTCCACCGCCTCGAAGTCGCCGGCAATCGCGATGCCGTCAGCTTTCACGAGGATGCCTTTGATGTCATCTACTCCTACAGCAAGGGGATTCCGCGCCTGGTCAACGTGTTCTGCGATTTCATCCTGCTGGCCGCTTATGTCGAGGAAACCCGCGACATGACCCGCGAGCTGGTCGAAGATGTGGTCGGCGACGTCGCCTGGCAGGAGAATGTCAACGCCAGGCCGGAATCGAACACGAACGAAGGGATTGGCGGTACCTTGCCGGGTGAGATGTTCCGCAAGCTCTCTTTGATCGAAAACAGCGTCCTCAAAGCCAATAAAACAACCGAAGAACTCGTCAAGCTGCATAAAAAAGGGCAGGCCATGCCCGGCCTGGCGCAAGAGGTCGCAAAGCAGGGTCAACAGCTGCAGCAGCTTCAGGAAAGCCTGGGCCGCATCGAACAGGCACTGTTCGGCTCGCCCGGCAAAAACGCTCGGCAGGACAAAGGCAGGGCTATAAATTTCAAGCACCCGGGTCGTCAGAAACAGGGGCTTTTTTCCAGGATTTTCGGATAACCATGGCCGTCGCCAATTATCTCAGCATCGATGTCGAGGATTATTTCCAGGTCAGCGCCTTTGAAAAGGTGTCGCCGCCGGACAACTGGCACAACCAGCCCTTTCGCGCCGAACGCAACACCTCGCTGGTTCTGGATCTCCTCGCGGAAAAGCAAACCCGCGCGACCTTTTTCGTGCTCGGCTGGATCGCCCGCAAAAGTCCGGCGCTTGTCAAAAAAATATCCGCCGCCGGGCATGAAATCGCCAGTCACGGCTTTGCCCATCGCCGTGTTTCAACTCAGGATCGCGCCGCGTTTCGCAAGGATGTGCGCGACAGCAAGATGATTCTGGAAGATCTCTCCGGGCAGCAGGTGCTGGGTTACCGCGCCCCCAGCTATTCCATCAGCTACCAAACCCTGTGGGCCTACGACGAACTGCATGAGGCGGGATATCTCTATGACTCCAGCGTATTCCCCATGCAGCACGATTTTTACGGCATCCCCGACTGGCCGCGCTTTGCCTTTAACGTAGGCAAGCAGGCCGGCGGCGACTGGTGCCCCCTGGAATCGCAGATCGAAACACAAACCGCCATGAAAGAATTCCCCATCTCCACCCTGCGCATCGGCAAGCGCAACCTGCCCATCGCAGGCGGCGGCTACTTTCGCCTGCTCCCCTATCCGATGACTCGCTGGGGACTGCAGCACATCAACGAGACCGAAAAAAAGCCTTTCGTCTTCTACCTCCACCCCTGGGAGTTCGACCCCCAGCAGCCGCGCATGAACGGGGCAGGGTGGAAGAGCAACTTCAGGCACTACCTCAACCTCCACAAGACGGAAGGGCGTTTCCGGCGGCTGCTCGATGATTTTGAATTCCGGCCGATAGGGGACGAGGTGAAAAGCTGACACCAAAAGCGTTTAACGCGAAGGCGCCCAGGGCTAAAGGCTTATTGTCCACGGAAAACACGGAAAGCACGGAAGTAGAAGCAGAAACAAGCATTTAGGTTTTTTCAGATTTTGAATTTTTTCCGTGTCTTCCGTGCTTTCCGTGGACAGAAAAAGATTTTAAGTTTGGGCAGCTTTTCTCCACGATCTCAGAGACTTAGTGGCTCACAGATTTTACAGGTTTTGCAGGCTATGCTGATTCGCCCCTTAAATTTGAATGCACAAAACGACCGACTGAAATGGGACAGGTACGTCCTTGATCACCCGGACGGTTCAGCTTATCAGCTCACTGCGTGGCAGGCAGCCGTTGAACGCGCCTATGGATTTTCCTGCTTTTATTTTCTGGCGGAAGATGGCGGGGCCATTCAAGGCATCCTGCCGTTGGTTGAGCACAGCGTGCCGCTGCTCGGGAAAAGCTTGATTTCGCTGCCTTATTGTGATGCCGGCGGAGTTCTTGCGAATGATGAGCGCACCACCGAAGCGTTGCTGAAGCATGTCCAGGTCTTTTCCTCGGAGCGCGGTTCAAAACTCAAAGTTCATTCCTATCATCCTCTGCCCCTGCCAGATAACGGCAATTCCAATAAGGTCAGAATGCTGCTCGACCTGCCTGAAAATGCGGAACAGCTGATGGCCGGATTAAAGTCCAAGGTCCGCAGCCAGGCCAGAAAACCTCAGCGGGACGGGCTGACAGCAAAGCTCGGGGGGGCGGAACTCTGTGAATCTTTCTATCGCGTATTTTCCAGGAACATGCGCGACCTTGGTTCTCCAGTGCATAGCCGCCAATGGATTGAGACGATTGTCCGTGAGTATGGAGAGAAAGCCCGCCTCTGCGTAGTGCATACCCCCGATGGGGAAGCTGCCGCAGCTGGTCTCATCCTCCTGCATTCAAGAACGGTCTCCATCCCCTGGGCATCTTCTCTGCGAAGGTACAACCCTTTAAACCCGAATATGCATTTGTATTGGACTTTCCTGTCCTTTGCCGCCGACCACGGTTACGAACGATTCGATTTCGGTCGTTCAACGCCGGGGGAGGGGACCTACCGCTTTAAAGTTCAATGGGGGGCCGAACCTCATCCCCTCTACTGGTATGACGCATCCGAGCAAAAAACAAAAAATGATTCACTCTCCCGAAAGCGCGAGATAGCGGCGGCCGTATGGAGCAGGCTGCCGCTCACCAGCGCAACATTTCTGGGGGCGAGACTCAGGAAGTATATTTCCCTATGAGCAGAAAGAAGGTCCTTTATCTGGCCCATCGAATCCCGTTTCCTCCCAACAAAGGGGATAAGATACGCTCCTTTAACGAGATCAAGCATCTCGCGCAGAAGTACGATCTTTATCTTGGGTTTCTGATTGATGATCCGGCTGACCTCAAACATGTCGAGGCTCTGCGTGAATACTGTGTTGATCTGGCCTGGGACCAGATTGACCCCAAAAAAAAGAAAATCAAATCCGCGCCGCACATGCTGCTCGGCAGAGCGCTGAGCCTGCCGTATTTTTATTCTGCTGATTTGCAGCGCACCATTGACCGATGGATAGAGGAGCAGCATTTCGATGCCGTCTTATGCTTTTCCGGCCCGATGGCGGAATATGTGTTCAAGAGCAACACCCTTGATCGGAGATCAGACAACGCGCCCCGACTCGTCATGGATTTTTGCGACGTCGACTCCGACAAATGGGGGCAGTACGCCGCCGACGCCAGGTTCCCCATGAACATCGTCTACGGGCTCGAACAGAAGCGGCTGCTCGCCTATGAGGCACGCGTCAACCACGAATTCGACTATTCGATTTTCGTCACCGACAACGAAGCCCGATTGTTTGAAGAACTTGTTCCAGGCGCCCGCAATGTCAAGGTGGTCGGCAACGGCGTCGATTTCGAATTTTTCAACCCCGCCGCCGTCCCCGACAATACCGTCGACACCACCACCACCGCCGCCCCCCGTAGGGGCGCACAGATGTGCGCCCAGCCCGCAACCGACCCTGCGCATAATCAACAGGATGACACCCCCCGTAGGGGCGAGGCATGCCTCGCCCAGCCCGCGACCGACCCTGCGCATAATCAACGGGATGGCGCCCGGCCCGCGAC
>JAXHUR010000039.1:0-13574 GCA_034189505.1 Thermodesulfobacteriota bacterium
CTGCCGCCGCAGCAGCCAGATTTTTTCTCCCCGCTTCCCTGAATCATCTCCTCGATCTGCGCATCCAGTTCTTCTTCGATTTCATCAACGATCCCGGCAAACTGGGCGGCAGACAGCCCCTGCTCGCAGGCCGGGCAGGTGAAATAGGTCTGCTTGAACCAACTCAACGACCGGTGGATCGCCTCGTCGCAATAGGGACATTCGAGACAGATATCTTTTTCGATGGACAATTCTTTAACTCCTTTTTCGAAACGACGGTCCTGCATGGGGTTGAAGCTCTTATGACAAGGGTGTTTGGCGCCAGGGATGGCGCCAATCAAACGGCCAGGGATGGCGAAAAGTGGCCCTTGTCATAAGAGCTTCAACCCCATGCAAACTTGCAACCCCATTTTCTTATCCTTTTTTAACCCGAAAACCTGATTTTTCAAAGGTAGAAGCATTTATTCAAAGGAAATTTTTTTTATGCCGGGAAGATCAGAAATAACGGATGTCAGTTCACGTCCGATCCGCTTGGTGTGCTGGGTGAGGGTGAAGCGATAGATCGTGGTCTGGTTTTCAAGGTCAAAAGTAGAACCGACATTGTAGATGCGCAGATTCATCTCACTGAATATGCGTTCAAGCTCTGGATAAATATCCGGCGATCGGTTCGCGGTAATTGTCAGGCAGAGGTAATGCGCCTTCACAATGTAAGGCTCAAGGCGTTTGAGAAACACCAGCCCGAACAGGGCGACGGTGGTAGCGATTCCACCCGCGACAAACATGCCGGAACCAAAGGCCATCCCAAGACCGGCTACCAGCCAGAGCGAAGCCGCAGTGGTCAACCCATGAACGGAAATGCCCTGCTTGAGGATGACCCCCGCCCCCAGAAAACCGATGCCTGTGACAATCTGGGCCGCCACTCGGGAAGGATCGAGACGCACCGGGGACACCGATGCATCCAGAGAGCCATATCTCAGAAAGAACGACTCGGATATGATCATCATCAGCGCAGCACCGATGGCCACCAAGAGGTGAGTCCGCAGACCCGCGGGACGCCCATGCTTCTCGCGTTCCAGGCCGATAATGCCGCCGGCGATTCCGGCAACAACGATTTTAACCAGGATGGCCAGCTCATAGCTGTCAAAAAAAGTTTGCAATGAAAGCATATAATATATCCCGTATTCAATATATCCCGTATTCAGATCATCAACCTGGCGTGGCCGGCTTCACACCGATCAGGTCTTTTTCTGCCATGGCCAACGACCTTCGATTTCCATCTCAAGAGTGAAACTGAGAAATGTACGGATGACAACGATAACCCCGAGAACACCAACAGACTCATAAGACAGATCAATAGCCACCGTATGGATAATGTCGGCACCGATCAGAAATTCAAGCCCGAGAATAATACCGCGTCCAAGGGTCTGACGCACTTTCTGAGCGATCCTGGCTGTATTTTCAGCGTCTCTGAACCTCAGGCGTTGGACACTGCCCCACAACAGGCAGTAAATCGCAGAGAGAGTTATCATGCCGATGCCGATAGCTTCGGTGATCGCCGCGCACCATTCTGCCAGAGGTCTGATAATTTCAGTCATAAAAACTCCATCCAGACGTAATTCAGGGGAGAAAGTCAACGCAGAACTCTCCGCACAAGAAACGGCCCGGCCATTTCAAAGATCAGGGTCGATCCGACCACGACAGGGAGCAGCAAAGCACTTTGCTCCTGAAAATGCTCTGCCGCCAACAGTGCCATGCCAATTGCAACCCCGGCCTGCGGCGTGAGGGCCAGGCCGATATTCTTTGGCAGGTCTGCATTCTTTTTTCGTACAAACCATACTCCGAGCATGCCTCCCAGAAATCGTCCCCCCGTGCGCAATACGATATAAGCCAAGGTGAGCCCAACGGCATGGCCCAGGTTGTAAAGATCAACCCGCGCACCGGAAAGCACGAAAAAAAAGACCAGAAAAGGCCATTCAATATGTTCGATCTCTTTGAAGGACCGGGTGTGATGAGTTGAAAGATTGGCGATCAGTGCTCCGGCAAACATAGCAGCCAACAGGGAGGAAACTCCGAGAGATGAAGAGAGTCCGGCGAGAAGAAGAATCAAAGCCAGAGCTTCGACCTGCGTCGGTTCACCGGGTCTCAGGCGGCCTGTCAGCCAGGCGGCGGGCAGACCGATAACTGCCCCGAGCAGCAGGGCTCCTCCCAGCTCCCATACAGCCTGCATCAGGGCAAGCGTGCCGTCGCTCGAAATGAGCCATCCCAGAAACGCCATTGTGAATCCGAAGACGATGATTCCCCAACCGTCATCGATTGCAACAATTCCAAGCAAAACCCTCGCTGTTAGACTCTTATCGCCTCCTTCATTGATTGTCTGGCTGACAGCGGCAGGATCTGTCGCCACTGAAATGGCTGCCAGCGCCATGGCCAGGGTAAGAGGAAATCCAAGCGCGAGCAAACCGCAACAAACGGCCACCCCACCAACGCCGATGACCGAAAGCGAAATCATCAGAATCAGGGAACCTGTCGAACGCAGTCGATCAACCGTCAGTTCGCTGCCCAGCAGAAACGCCACCATGACAAGTGCCAGCTGAATCAGAGGTTCCCCTAGATCCTGAAGAATTCGGGCGCCCTGCTCGCCGAGCAGGACCTGCTGCACGAACGCAATGCCGACGCCGACAAGCACCAGAAGAGAAATGCGCGGCACGCGGGTTCGCCGGGCGATCGCATCGGCGAAGATGCTCATGGAGAGGATCACTCCCAGAAGGGTCATATTCATAGCCGCTGTATGCAGTTTGAAATGAAACCAGGTTTGGGCGCTCTCAATATCCATCCGGCAGATCTCCTCGTTTTTCTAAACGGCCCAGCCCTGCCCGTCCGGCCCACAGGTCAGGACACGCGGCCCGTCTTCGGTAATCGCAATGGTGTGCTCGAAATGGGCACTGCGGGTGCCATCGCGCGTGGCGACCGTCCAATGGTCGGGCATCATGATAACCTCTTTTTTACCGGCATTGACCATTGGTTCGATAGCCAGCACCAGCCCCTGCTTGACCTTGAAATCGTGCATGCGCCTGGAGAAAAAATTCGGAACCTGCGGCGGCTCCCACAGCTCGCGGCCGATTGCATGCCCCACCAGTTCTTCCACCACCGAGAACCCTTCCCCTTCGATATACTGCTGCATCTTGCGGGCGATCTTGCTCCAGCGCACCCCTTTGCGCAGCGCCCCGATGGCCAGCCGCAGCGAGTGCTCCGTCACCTGCAGAAGCTTCTGCGACTGCGCGTCGATCGATCCCACGGGATGCGTCACCGCAGCATCAGCACACCAGCCGTCGAGTTTCACGCCGATATCGATGCTGACGACATCTCCCTCACTCAGAGTACGGGACGAGGGGATGCCATGCACCACCTCGTTGTTGATCGAAACACAGGTCGCCGCCGGGAAAGGCACCTTCCCGGGGACCCCCTTGAACAAGGGGATGGCATTGTGCGAGGTGATGCAATCCTCAACGGCCTGGTCGACTTCGCGGGTCGTCACCCCCGGCTCCATGCGGCGGGCCGCCTGCTGGTGAGCTTCCCACAGCACCAGGCCGGCGCGGCGCATCAATTCGATTTCATCTTTATTTTTCAACGGCATAAATCATATTCCTTCTACAAAATTCTACAAAAACATGGACACATGCGAAACACTGAAAATCATACCAGAAAAGTCAGTCAAAAACCCCATCAGGATTCTGAATTGGGGACCAGCGGCTCGACCATCACCGTCCGATAGGCCGCGACAGTCACCAGGCCGGGACGCGCCCCTTTCGGCTTGCGCACATCTTCGGCCCGGGCCACCATCACCTCGACCTTCCCCGATTGAGCGGCACGCGAATGTGCTGCAGCCACCGCCGCCGCGTAAAGAAGGTCGTCTTCGGAGACTTCTTCCCCTTTTCTGGTCACCTTCAGCAGCACGTGACTGCCGGGCACCTGGCAGGCGTGAAACCAGAAATCTCCACCGGAAGCCAGCTCCCGGCTGACATAATCATTGGTTCTGCTGTTCTTTCCCCAGTAAACGCGAAAACCTCCCGGGGTTAAAGCAGACTGCGGACGGGGGCGGCGATTCTTCGCGAAGCTTTTCTCCATGCGTCCGGCAGAGGGGACAAGGCCGGCGTCTTCAAGTTCGCTCCGAATATCAACCAGATCCTCGGATTCCCTGGTCTGAGACAGGGAGAATGCCACACCGTCAATCCAGTCCATCTCCTGCTGCGTTTCATGCAGGCGGCGTTCAACGTGCTCTCGTCCCCGGCACATCTTCTTGTATCTGCGAAAATAGTCATCCGCATTTTCATGAGGCGCGCGTCCGGGGTCCAGCTCGATCACAACCCGGCTGGGCGGATCATCATAATAATTTTCAACCTCCACCTGCTCCATACCGCGGCGCACCAGGTGCATATTGGCCAGCAGCAGCTCGCCTTTCAAGCGGTATTGATCCGCCTTGTCGAGTTCTTTCTCCTGCTCCCTGATCTTAGCAAGCCGACCTTTGACCCGCTTCTGGTGACGGGCAACCAGCCGGCGCAGAAACTGCTGCTCACCCAGATCCCCTTCCTCTTCAACCAGTTGGCGGTAATAAGCTTCAGCCGCCTGAGAAGGAGAATCAAAGCGCTGCCTGGATTCAAGTGCAAGAAAACGGGGGACGAACGGTGAAACAACACGCTCGCCGTCCAGAACTCCCACAACCGGCTCAAAGGCTTTTCCCCGCAGCGCCTCCGCCAGGTCACGCACCAACTCCTGCAGGTTATGACCTTCTCTCCCCCCCTCTGCCAGGTCTCGCGCCGACAACCGGGAGATGGGCGTCAGGGTGCGCGAAAGATGATGTGCCACGGCCTCGGTGCGCGCCGCATCCTGCGGCAGCTTTCCATCCCAGCTCTCCAGCGGCTGCAGCGGTCTGGGCGGAGGCAGCTGATAAGGCTGCCCCGGCAGAAGCGTGCGCCCGCCGACAGACGCCTCACGCCGCTGCCACAGATCGACGATGATCCCCTGTGCATCCACCAGGAGAAGATTGGCGTGGCGGCCCATCAACTCGACGATCAAGCGATAGAATTCCTTTTCAGGGCCGCTGCACTGGAATTCGACGATACGTTCGCCGGGAATCCTCCTGACAGACACAAGCCGCTTGAGTCGCGCGCGCAGAAGCTGGCAGAAACGCGGCGGTGCCGAAGGGTTGGCGAATTTCTGCTCGGTCAGGTGCAGGCGTGGAAAACGGGGAGACGCCGAAACAAGCAAACGAAGGGTCTCGCGGCCGGTCCAGAGTTTTGCGATCAGCGTATCGGATTCCGGCTGATAGATTTTTTCAAAGCGGGCCCCGCTCAATCGGTCTTCAACCTCGGCGACCACCGCTTCAAGCATAAGTGAATCCATAATCATCCCGTTGCGGAAATTGCATAATCTTATGGGTTGCGGTAATTTGTTGCAAGTTTCAATCAAAATTCAGCAACTGTCGACAGGGACCGCAGGGAACGACGGCTTTCTTTTGTGCTTCACAAACGGGTTGATCTTTTCCGATAATTTGATATAGATAGCTTTCAACTACTTGATTGTTTTTCTTGTCTTTTAATGACCGTTTCCCTCATAAAGGAAGATCCCATGGCTGACCAGAAAAAATCCGGACTCGGTACAAAAGCGCTTCATGCCGGACAGGAGGCTGACCCCACCACCGGCGCTCAGGCGGTGCCGATTTACCAGACATCCTCCTATGCGTTTAAATCCTCTCAGCACGCCGCCGATCTCTTCGCTCTCAAAGAGCCGGGCAATATTTATTCCCGCATCATGAACCCGACCAACGACGTCCTTGAAAAACGCCTGGCCGAACTTGACGGCGGCGTCGGGGCGCTGGCGCTGGCATCGGGGTCGTCCGCCATCACCCTGGCGATTCTCAACCTCGCGCAGAGCGGCGACAACATCGTCTCGACAAATGCTCTTTACGGCGGCACCTACAACCTGTTTCACCACACTCTCAAGCGCATGGGAATCGATGTAAAATTCGTCGACACTTCAGACCTTCTGGCCGTGAAAAACGCCATCGATGACAAAACCAGGGCCCTGTTCACCGAAACAATCGGCAACCCCAAGAACAACGTCGATGATTTTTCGGCGTTGGCCGACATCGCCCACCGCAACGGGCTGCCCTTTATCGTCGACAATACCGTAGCCACCCCGGCCCTGTTCCGGCCCATCGAGCACGGCGCCGACATCGTCTGCTACAGCCTGACAAAATTCATCGGCGGGCACGGCACCAGCATCGGCGGCGCAGTGGTCGACAGCGGCCGCTTCGACTGGTCGAGCGGGCGCTTCCCCGAATTCACCACCCCCGATCCCAGCTATCACGGGTTGATCTACCACGAGGCGCTGGGTGAGCTGGCCTACATCCTCAAAATGCGCCTCACCCTGCTGCGCGACTTGGGCCCCTGCCTGGCGCCGATGAACGCCTTTCTTTTTCTGCAAGGGCTGGAAACCCTGCACGTGCGCATGCCCCGCCATTGCGAAAATGCCCTGGCTCTGGCCCGCTACCTCGAGCAGCATCCCCAGGTTTCCTGGGTCAACTATCCCGGCCTCGAAAGCCACCCCGACTACGAGAGGGCGAAACATTACCTGCCATCAGGCCAGGGCGCGATCCTCGGCTTCGGCATCAAGGGAGGGAAAGAGGCCGGCGCACGCTTTATCGACAGCGTCAGGCTGGCCAGCCACCTGGCCAACATCGGCGACGCCAGGACCCTGGTCATCCACCCCGCCTCCACCACCCACCAGCAGCTCTCCGAAGCGGAGCAGAAAGCGGCAGGCGTCAGCCCCGACTTTATCCGCGTATCGGTCGGCATGGAGGATATCGACGATATCTGCGCCGATTTCGACCAGGCGTTGAGGGCTTGAGGGGCGCAGCATGCTGAGCCCTGGTTCAATTACGGCACCCCGGTGAACGGGGAACAAACCCCGGTGCGGCGGCGGACGATAACATTTACAGAAACGGGATGGATGACGTAGTCCGGGCGCACCGACGTGCGCCCGGGCCCAATCTCCGTCCCCGTCTAAATCAACCGCATTGCCATACCTCCCCGGCCGTGCTATCTTCTCGCGTCATGAAAAAATCCCCTTTTCATATCGTTCTGGTCGAACCCGAAATCCCACCGAATACCGGCAATATCGCCCGCCTGTGCGCCGCTACGGGAACGATCCTGCACCTGGTAGGCAAACTGGGCTTTTCGCTGGATGACCGCTATCTCAAGCGGGCCGGACTCGACTACTGGCCGGCGGTCGACCTGCATCGCTGGGACGACCTCGCACAACTGCAAAAGGCCTACCCGGAGGGGCGCTTCTGGTATGCCTCCAAAAAGGCGCAGGCCGCACATCACCAGGTTCACTACCATCCCGGGGATTTTCTGGTGTTCGGCAAGGAAACCGCCGGCCTGCCCGATTCTCTTCTCTCAGCCCACCCTGAAAGTACTATCCGTATTCCCTTGTATTCCCCCGTGGTGCGCAGTCTCAACCTGTCGACGGCAACCGGCATTGTGCTTTATGAGGCGCTGCGGCAAATCGAAGCATTGAACTGACGCTAATTTTGCTTTTGAACAACCATTGCACACGAGCTGTCGACTTATTTTACACAATAGACTCCATATAAAAAAACACCAGTAATTACAGATATATAAATCATGGCCCATTGTTTGCATGATAATAGATATACAAATTTTATTGTATTCCAATAACTTTTTTACCTCTTACAGGGAGGTCAATATGAGAAAAAATCTTTTATATCTTTTAAGTCTTGTCACTGTTTTAATCGTGACTCCGGCGTGGGCGATACCCACTCTGCAAATCGGCGCTCCGGCGGGCATTGTAGACACAGGCGATTACGCTGACTATCAGGACGCCCTGTCTATTCCTTTTGAGGAAGATACCGCCATCACAAGTGGAAGTGGAGGTATAATTTTTGCCGCTGGAGCTTATAAGAATAACGCAGAACTTCTTATCGGCGGGCAGTACACCGATCCTGATGATGCTTCGGTTCAAGGAAAAAACTGGTCAGATTTCGGATTTAACACCGCGTTCAATTCGGCCCGCGCAGTGCTAATGGCCACTGTCCCCGACAACAGCCTCGGCATTCCAGCTTCTTTTTTGACGGTCAATGGGGAGGAACCCTTCTATAGTACCGCAACCGAAGGAGACGGTTATTCCCTCCCAAACTCCCATGATGTCGTCAAAAACAATGACTACTTCTTTTTTGATATAGGTGATTTTGCCCAGTTTGAAAACGCTGTCCCTGATTTTGCAGATGAGACCGGCGCAGCAACGGGGGAAATCAAAACACTTGCAATCGCAACTGCAGGATTCGACTGGATTCACTTCGACCTGCTGGCTATTATCACGGACACCCAAGGTCAATCTACTTTTGACATGAACCCCGGTTCCCATGATGTCACATGGAAAGATCCTGGCGGCGGTGGCGGTGGTTTCGAAGTCGTCCCCGAACCCGGCACATTCATCCTGTTCGGTGCCGGCCTGCTGGGGCTTGGACTCTGGGGCGCAAGACGTAAAAGCTGATTCGAACACAGCTGCGCAGCAATAGACGCAAAAAGGGCCGCGGGATAACCGCGGCCCTTTTTGCATTCTCTTCAAGGTGATAAGAATTTCCTATTTATAAACCGTCACCGTATCACTTCCGATGTTGCCCGCGGCATCATAGGCCCGCACTTCGATTTTGTATTCACCGCTGTCCAGACGATGAGTCATCCAGCGCAGGCTCAGGGTGCTGTCGGGGGTCGACGAGATAAGCGAACCGTTGAGATAGACCTCCAGCAGCACAACCCCGGTGTCATCGGAAGCCTGAGCATCGATCTGCTCTTTCTTCTCGACTGTGGCGCCGGGCAGCGGGTTGGTGATCAGGGTGACGGGGGCTTCAGTATCCGCCACAACCACCACTTCCACCTCGGCAGGGTTGCTGACCTGCACATTGACACTGCCGGACACCCCTTCGTTGCCGGAGGGATCAACCGCGCGGGCAGACAGAGTATAGCCGCCGTCGTTCCACTGGGTCGTGTCCCAGCTCCAGGTATAGGGTGCAGAGGAATCGCTGCCGACAACCTGACCATTGATCATGAAATCAACGCGTTCCACACCGCTTTCATCCGTGGCGGCGACGGTGAACGAGACCGTGTCCCGAAGTGTTTCACCCTCTGAAGGGGCAGAAACGCTGACCTCAGGGGCGGTTCCATCGGCCTCGGGAACAAACACGCCGGCCGCGCCGAGACTTGCGGCCAGGTTGACACGACCATTGCCGAAATAGATATCGAAACCCTGTGCACCCAGATCATCGGCATTGATTTGAAGAATGTTGAGCACCTCTTCGTGAGTCAGGCTCGGATTGACCGACCACACCAGCGCCGCAACGCCGGCAGTGACAGGTGACGCAAAGGAAGTCCCGCTTTTGTAGCCGAAGCCGCCGCCGCGCAGAGTCGTGTAAATCGATGAACCAGGCGCGGCCAGATCGACCCAATCGCCATAACTGGAGAAGGAGGAGCGGTTGTCGCTGGAATCGGTGGAAGAGATCGCCACCGCACGATCACAGGCCGCCGGATAATTGGGAACGCTCGAATTTGCGTTGCCAGCCGCGCAGAAAACCAGCGCACCGCGATCCCATGCGTAATCGATCGCGTACTGCAGAGTGAAAGAGGAGCTTGTGCCGCCGATGCTGACATTGATGACCTTGGCACCATTATCGACTGCATAGATGATAGCCGAGGCGATGTTGCTGTAGGTCGCGTAGTTGCTCGAATCGAGGACCACAAGCGGCATCACCGGATTGCGCCACGCCACACCGGCCACACCGATGGAATTGTTCGAGATGGCGGCAGCCGTACCCGCTACCGCGGTCCCATGCCCAAGAACATCACTGGTATCCGTGCTGCCATCAAGAAAATTATAGCCCCCGAGCAATTTATCGCCCAGATCAGGGTGGCTGCCGTCGACGCCTGAATCGACAACAGCGATAAGCACCGTTTCAACCCCCGTACTGATCTGCCAGCCTTCCGGCGCTGAAATCTTCGGCAGATGCCACTGGCTGCCGTAAGAGGGGTCGTCAGGCAGCGACATCCCCTGCGCCAGGTAGTTGGGTTCGGCGAAATCGATATGAGGATTGCGAGCCAGGGCGGCGCGCACTTTTTCCTGAGCATGGGCCGGTACTTTGACCGCCTTGACCCCAATGCCGCGAATCTCTTTGAAGACGTGAGCGCCCTGACCTCTGAGCGCCTGCTCCACCCGGGCGGGATCAGCCCCGGACCTGGGTTTTACCAGCAGTTCCCCCTCTTTGAACTTGGGTCCCTGCCCGGCCAGGGCTACGCTAGCTACCAGACAGAAAAGCGACGCAAGTATAAGCGCAGTAACAATTTTTGGACGACATCCCAGTGCTTTCACAGTAGACCTCCGAATGTGTTGTTGGTTGTTCAACCCATGGATAAGGTTTTTTTCGGCAACCCGGCTATCCTCAGTTCTTTCTTCAGAGCAGGACCCGTGGCTTTGTGTCCCCCGGTTACCCGGGGTTTACCTTTGTCGGAAACCCGCACATTCGGCTTTCCGCACCCAAGCTCCAACGAAGCAAACAAAAAATCCTCCCAGAAAAGAAACCGGAACAGAGCATAAAAAACATTCATGACTTTTTATTTCTTTATTTGTACACAGCAAAGAGCGTTCCTGCTTTACAGTCAAACCATGGGTTTGTCGACATTTTTTACATTCGAATCTGGATCTCAACAAAATAATCAATATAATTTCAGTGGGTTGACGATTTTCGGCCGGGCATGCCTCTTGCTTAATCTCACATAGAATGCCGGAGTGTCATTTCCACATTATGTATTTATCATGTATTTTCATCCCGGAAGATTCCTCAATCCGGGCCTAAACAAGGCAGGCCATGTCGCTATTAAGCGAAAAAAAACTCGAGATCCTTCAACAGATCTCCAATGCCATCATTCTGTCCGACAATGTCAGCTCCATTGCCAACATCATGCTGGACTTGGCAATTGACCATACGGGGGCCGAAAAAGGATCGCTGATGCTGCTTGACAGCCGCCAGAGGCTGAGCATTTTCACCTCGAGGGGGCTCGACGACAGGCTGGCCCGGACCTACAGTGTCGAGGTCGGTGAAGGGATCGCCGGCTATGTCGCTCAACAGCGACAATCTGTCCTTGTTGCCAATATCGACGACGACCCCCGTTTTAATCGAACCTATGATCATTACAAGACCCGCTCCTTCATCTCCTGCCCCGTCATCGGCAAGAGCCAACTGCTCGGAGTGCTCAACATCAACGATAAGAAAGACGGCACCCCTTTCACCGATGATGATTTGACCCTGATCCAGATCATTGCCAACCAGGCAGCGATCGCCCTCAAAAATGCCTTTCTCGTGACCCAGCTCAAAAGCAAGGCGGCGGAGCTTGAAGATGTCAATCGCAAGCTGATCGAAACCTCTGTAGCCAAAACAGAATTCCTGACACGCGTCAGCCATGAACTGCGCACCCCCCTCAATTCAAGCAAGGGCGCGATCTACTATCTGCTCAACTCCGAGCGGCCCCGCCCGGAGGAAGACCGGGAGTTTCTCGGCATCATTTCCTACGAGATCAACAAGATGATTGCCATTGTGGAGAATCAGCTTGATTTTCTGCGCACAGAGGATGAATCGCGCATTCTGCACAGCACCATCATAAACCTCGAGAACGCCCTGCGTGAGACCCTGGAATCGAAGATGCTGCAATCACGCATCGCACGCAAAGATCTTCGCATCCATATTCGCTTTCCGCAGGACCTTCCCGATGTCGTGGGCGACAAGATCATGGTGGCACAGCTGTTCATCAACCTGATGGAGGGCATGATTCCGTTCGTCCCTCCCTCCGGCGAAATCCTGTTCACCGCCAGTGAAGACGAACATGTGGTTCTGACCATGCAGGCCTCTTTCCGCCTGCCGGAAGGTGCGGCCGAAGCGTTTTTCACCTCGCCCAATCTTCTTGATCCCCAAAAATCCGATGAAAGTCTCAAGCTCTACCTGGCGCGCAAATCGGCGCAGGCCCATCACTGGAAGCTCGACGCCGCCAACACAGACCAAGGGCTGCGCGTTTCTCTCGTGATCCCCAGAAGAGACCGCCAACGCATCGATGCGGCCATCAATACCACTATGGATCTGTTCCTTGACTTCGTCTCCGAGCTGCTTGCAGTCAATACCTGCTCGATCATGCTCAGCGATGACCTGACGCAGGATCTTGTTATCCGCAGCGCTCGCGGACTCGACGATGACGTGGTCAAGCAGACCCGCATCCGGCCCGGCGACCGGATCGCAGGATGGGTAGCCCAGGAAGGCAAACCACTGTTGATTCGCGACATTCGCGAAGATCCGCGCTTTTCCTCCAGCACCCTGAGCGATCAGTACAATACCCAATCGCTGCTGTCGCTGCCACTGATAATCGATGGGAAAACCATTGGCGTTATCAATCTCAACAACAAGAAGTCGGGAGACGCTTTTTCAGAAACCGATCTGAAGGTGGCGCAGGTGCTTGCCGACCGTATCGCCTCCCTGATCGCACAGATGAAGCAGGACGGCCATACCGAAAAAGACCTCAAGCGCATCATCGCCTCCTTTGACACCCTGCTCAGTGCAAAAAGACGTCACCCGCACGCCAAGATGCGGAATCTGGACCTGACGGATCGTCTGCTCGAAAAACTCGGCGTCGACGAGGACCGCAAGAGACTCGGCCTCTATATCTCAATGGTCTACGATCTGGGGCTGGCGCTGATCGATAAAAGCGTCTTGAAGAAAGGACGCAATCTGTCTAAAGCGGAGCTTGGCTCGCTGAGGATCCACCCTTACACAACCGTAGATCTTCTCAAGGACATTGAGTTTTCAGATGATGTCCGCGAAATCATCCTGCACCATCATGAACGTTATGACGGGCAGGGATATCCGGATGGGCTTAAGGGAGAGCAGATTCCGTTTTTGTCGCGGGCGCTCAGCGTGGTTGATGCCTGGTGCGCCATGACCGAGGACCGGCCCTACCGCAAGAAGCTGTCAGAAAAGAAAGCGTTGCAGGAATTAAAAGAGAAGGCGGGCACCCAGTTCGACCCGGATATCGTCACCGCATTTACCGAAATGATGGAATCGCCCCCGTAGGGGCGACCCGCTGGGTGGCCCTGCCACCGCCATTCATGCCGCAAAAAGGACCTCACCTTTCCGTGCTGACTGGATAATAAGAGAATCGCTATTTTCCCATTCATCGGGAGTCATCGCAATCGCCTCCAATGGGGCATAGACTGCATAAATTGCTTCAGCTAGAATGTCGATACGTTCCCAGTAGTCCTTCCCTGAGAACCCATCTGAAATGACGACAACGTCAATATCGCTCGCTTCCGTAGCCGTACCGGCGGCCTGGGAACCGAAAAGAATAATGCGTTGCGGATAAATTCCTGAAATCTGCAATTCACGCGCAAATTGCGTAATGATGTCTATAACTGTTTTTTTATCCAATCGAGAACCTCCTTTCCGGAATTCAGCACCTCTTGTACTCTCGATTCTGAAAAGT
>JAXHUR010000039.1:13674-19195 GCA_034189505.1 Thermodesulfobacteriota bacterium
TGTTTGCTTTTGCATAAAATCCTATGCCCCCCAAGGGGCGAGGCATGCCTCGCCCTGTCACCGTCCCGCTGCCCCCTGCAGGTTATGCCTGCGCAGCAGATCGTAGAAGGTGGGGCGGCTTACGCCGAGCACTTCAGAGGCTTTGGCGATGTTGCCTCCTTCGCGGTTGAGAGCCATCAGAACCATGTCCCGTTCAACCTTCTCACGGGCATCCTTGAGGGTCATGCCGTCGAGGCTCAACTCGGGGGCCATCGTCTGGAGGCTGCCGTTGGATTCAAACCCCAGATCGGCGGCTTCAATCACCGCCCCTTCAGCCATGATCACCGCGCGCTTGATTTTATTTTCCATCTCGCGCACATTTCCCGGCCAGTTGTAACTGCGCAGCGCCTTTTTTGCATCGGCGCTGTAGCTTTTGACCCGCCGACCGAACTCGTCGGCAAAGCGCAGCAGGAACATCTGCGCCAGCAGCATGATATCCTCGCCGCGGTCGCGTAGTGGCGGCAGATTCAGGGTAATCACCCCGATGCGGTAGAATAAGTCCTCCCGAAATGCCCCCTGTGCAATCGCCTCGCTGATTTCGATATTGGTTGCAGCGATGATGCGGGCATCAACCTCGATGTTGTCCCGCCCGCCGACACGTTGAATGGTTTTTTCCTGCAAAAACCTCAGCAGCTTGACTTGCAGGTTGGTGGGGAGTTCTCCGATCTCGTCGAGGAAAAGCGTCCCCTTGTGGGCAAACTCCACCTTGCCCTGGGTGCGGGTCTGCGCGCCGGTGAAAGCGCCTTTTTCATATCCGAACAGCTCCGCTTCAAGCAGATTATCGGGGATGGCGCCGCAGTTGATCGGCACAAAGGTCGAACCCTTACGCAGACTGTGGGCATGAATGGCGCGTGCCACCAGTTCTTTGCCGGTGCCGCTTTCGCCAAGCACAAAAACCGGCACATCGGTCGATGCCACCTTGCGGATGGTGCCGAAAACCTCCTGCATCTGAAGACATTGGCCAAACAGGCCGCCCATGGGAGCCACCTCCCCCAGCGCTTTTTTGTGCAGGCGGCGATTTTCATCCTCCAGTTCAGCCAGATGAAAAGCACGCTTCAGGATCACCTTGACTTCACCCAGATCAATGGGCTTGGAATAAAAATCGTAAGCGCCCCTCTGGATCGCTTCGAGCGCATTCTCGCGCTCTTCGTTGCCGGTGACCATGATCACCTTGGCTGTGTTGTCTTCGTTGAGAATCGCCTCCAGGCAGCGCAACCCCTCGCTGGCCCCGTCGGGATCGGGGGGCAGCCCCAGATCAAGAGTCATTACCCGGGGACGGTGCTTGCGAAAAAGCGATAAGGCCTCCTCACCGTCTCCGGCGAGCAGGACCTGATAATCACGCCCCAGCCCCCATTTAAGCTGTTTGCGGATTTCTTCGCTGTCATCGACAATCAGAAGTTTTTCCACGCACCCTCCGTTAACAGAATCAGGCAATTAGAGACCCTTGTTCCCCGTCATAAACGGGAGCCTGGTGTAAAGACAGCCCCTGCTGATCCTTCTGCGACAAAAGCGGTTCTCCATCCAGCGGCCACTCAATCCCCAGAGACGCATCATTCCAGGCCAGGGTCCGTTCATGTTCCGGCGCATAATAATCAGTGGTTTTATAAAGAAATTCAGCCACATCCGACAGCACCAGGAACCCATGGGCAAAGCCTTCAGGTATCCAGAGCTGGCGCTTGTTTTCAGCGCTGAGCTTTACACCGACCCAGCGCCCGAAAGAATCGCTGCCCTGCCTGAGATCGACAGCCACATCGAATACTTCGCCGTGCACGGCACGCACCAGTTTGCCCTGCGGCTGCTGCAGCTGATAATGCAGCCCTCGCAGAACCCCCTTCTGTGAGCGGGAATGGTTGTCCTGCACGAAGTGACGCTGCAATCCCGTGGCCTGCTGCCACGTCCGCTCATTGTAACTTTCGAAGAAAAAACCCCGATCATCGCCGAACACCTTCGGTTCGATAATCAGGACGTCGGGAATTTCGGTTTTTATGACCTGCACCGTTTCACACCTCGCCTTCATGCCACCGCAGAACCGCTTCCAGGTACTCTCGATAGCTCGACTTGGGAGTCTGATCGATAACAGACTGCATCTGCGTTTCGTCAATAAACCCTTTTGAGAAGGCGACCTCCTCCAGACAGGCAATTTTAAGCCCCTGGCGTGCTTCAAGGGTTCCGATGAAATGGCTGGCCTCAAGCAGGCTCATGTGAGTGCCGGTATCGAGCCAGGCGATGCCGCGTCCAAGCTTTTCCACCATCAACTCACCACGCTGCAGGTATTCAAGATTCAGGTCGGTGATTTCCAGTTCGCCGCGAGCGGAAGGTTTCAGGTTGCGGGCCAGCTCCACCACATTGCCGTCATAGAGATAAAGACCCGGGACCGCGTAGTGGGATTTGGGTTTCTGCGGCTTCTCCTCGATGCTTAACACCTTGCCCGCACGATCGAACTCCACCACCCCGTAGCGCTCCGGATCCGTCACCGGATAGCCGAACACGCGCGCACCTGCGTTAAACTCCGCAACAATGCCATCAAGTCCCATCTTTCCGTAAAACAGATTGTCTCCAAGGATCAGGCAGACCGGATCGCCGACGATAAAATTCTCACCGATCAGAAAAGCCTGGGCAATCCCTTTCGGTTCAGGCTGCACTGCGTAGCTGAGGCGGATTCCCCAGCGGCTGCCGTCTCCCAGCAGATCCTCAAAACGCGGTATGTCCTGCGGGGTTGAGATAATCAGGATATCACGGATGCCTGCCGCCATGAGGGTGGCAAGCGGGTAATAAATCATGGGCTTGTCGTAAACCGGCTGCAGCTGTTTGCTGGCCACCAACGTCAGCGGATACAACCGAGTCCCCGCCCCGCCGGCGAGAATAATTCCTTTTTTTATTCCTGTGGGCATTGAATGTTCCTTTCCATCACACCTTTCCATCACACCTTTCCATCACACCTTTCCATCACGCCTTTCCATCACACCTTTCCATCACGCCTCTTCAACAAAAAATAATCCTTCAGACTTTCCTGCCAGCGAGGTATCTCCTGCCGTGTCACCGTCACGTATTTCTCTTTCGAAAAAACCGAATAGCGCGGCCGCGGCGCGGGCAGGGGGAACTCCTCTGTGCGAATGGGATGGATCTTATGCGCCTTCACAGGCATGCCGTTGACTTTGGCCAGATCGAGAACGGCACAGGCAAAATCATACCAGCTGCAGGCGCCTTCGTCCGAAAAATGATAGACCCCGTAACGCCCGGTCGCCAGCAGGTTGAACAATGCCCGGGCCAGATCCCGGGTCATGGTCGGACTGCCGGTCTGATCAGCCACGATTCTCAGTTCTTCGCGCTCGGCCGCCAGGCGCAGTACGGTCTCGACAAAGTTCTTGCCGCCGGGGCCGTACAACCAACTGGTGCGCACAATGAAAAACCGATCCAGCCCACTCTCGATGATTGCCTTTTCGCCGGCGAGCTTCGAGCGGCCGTAGACCGATTTCGGGCCGGGAGCGTCCTCCTCCGTATAAGGTTCGCTCTTGTCGCCTGAAAATACGTAATCGGTCGAGATGTGGACCAGGGTGGCGTTGCAGGCCAATGCAGCCTCAGCAAGATGCTTCGGTCCGGCGCCGTTGACTGCAAAGGCAATATCCTGCTCGCTCTCACACCCGTCCACGTTGGTATACGCTGCGCAGTTAATAATCACATCGGGCTGCAGCTCAGTCAGTGCATCAAGCACCTGCTCTCTGTCCGTCAGATCAAAATCGGGCAGGTCCAGGGGCACAATATCCCATTGCGCCGGAGCTTCATGGCGCACCATCTGCGCGAGCATGCCGTTTGCGCCGATGAGGGAGACGGTTCTGGGTGATGAAACTTCGTGATGGGAATTGCGTGATCGGTGATGGGGGTCGTTTAAATTCATTCGCACAGCTCACGTCCAAGTTTGTTGATGAGACCAAAGATCATTTTTCGAATGCGTACTGTTTTTCCAAAAAATTCTTCTTTTTTCTGAACTTCAAGATATCCCAGGTTACTGGAAATGATAATTTGAGTCTCCAGTTCTGCCAGAGAACCCAAGGCCACATTTAAAAAGCGTCGGAAATCGGCCCTTGATCTACGTCCTGCACCCTCTGCGACATTTGAAGGGACAGAGACAGCAGCACGTCTCATTTGACTCGTCAACCCGTATATTTCATGCTTTGGAAAAGTCTGTGTAGACTGATAAATGTCGGTAACAAATTCTATTCCCAGTTTCCAAGCAATTAAATCACAGTGAGAGTTAACCTTTCCTCCATCACACCCCTCCATCACACCCCTCCATCACACCCCTCCATCACACCCCTCCATCACGCACCATCATCACGCACCATCATCACGCACCATCATCACGCACCATCATCACGCACCATCATCACGCACCATCATCACGCACCATCATCACGCACCATCATCACCTACCGTTATACATCTTCTCGTAATATTCACGATAGCTGCCGTCGAGAACACTCTCAATCCATGCCGGGTTGTCCAGATACCAGCGGATGGTGCGACGGATACCTTCCTCAAAGACCACTTTGGGCTCCCATCCCAGCTCATCACGGATTTTCGAGGCATCGATGGCGTAGCGGCGGTCGTGTCCCGGCCGGTCTTTGACATAGGTGATCAGCTCGCGCCGGCTGCGGCCCTCTGCCAAAGGGGCGGCCATCTCGTCCACCAGGTCACAGACCGCTTTCACGATCTGGATATTCTGCCGCTCGTTGTTGCCGCCGATGTTGTAGGTCTCGCCCAAAGTCCCCTTCTCAAGGACACGCAGAATCGCATCGCAGTGATCCTCGACATAGAGCCAGTCGCGCACGTTTCTGCCGTCGCCGTAAACCGGCAGATCCCTGCCGTTCAGCGCGTTGTTGATCATCAGGGGAATGAGCTTTTCCGGAAACTGGTACGGGCCGTAATTGTTGGAACAGTTGGTGATCAGCACCGGCAGACCGTAGGTATGAAAATAGGCGCTGACCAGATGATCGGAAGAGGCCTTGCTGGCCGAATAAGGGGAGCGCGGATCGTAAGGGGTCACTTCAGTGAAGTAACCCGTTTCACCCAGGGATCCATAGACCTCATCGGTGCTCACATGGAGAAAACGGTGATCGGACGCACCCTGTGCCCATGCTTTGCGAGCCGCTTCCAGCAGGTTGAAGGTCCCCACGATATTGGTCTGAATGAACTGCGCCGGCCCGTCGATGCTGCGATCCACGTGGCTTTCGGCCGCAAAATGAACGACCGTGTCGATCTGCTCATGCTGGAAGAGATCGTTCACGAGACCCGCATCGCAGATATCGCCCCTGACAAAGCGGTAAGTTCCCCCTTCCGCAATCCCTTCAAGGTTTTTGGGGTTGCCCGCATAGGTCAGGCAATCGAGATTGATGATGCGAATGTTCGAGTTCTGCTGCAGGGCAAGACGAATAAAATTGGCGCCGATAAAGCCGCAGCCACCGGTCACGAGTAGATTTTTCAA
>JAXHUR010000039.1:19295-29542 GCA_034189505.1 Thermodesulfobacteriota bacterium
ATTCTTCCACAATTCCAACCGAGTGTAAACATTAGAAAAAACACGATATCTGCAGATCAGGGCAACCAGACGGTAAAAGTGCTGCCCCTGCCTTCCTCGCTCTCAACCTCGATCCGCCCGCCGTGCGCTTCAACGATCTGGCGGCATTGATACAACCCGATGCCGAAGCCTTTCTTTTTGGTCGTCTCGAAAGGCCGGAACAGGCGGCTGCGCATAAACGCCTCGGACATCCCCTCCCCTTCATCGGAGACCCGGATAAAGGCGGAAACTGATCGCCCCACCTCAACCTGGACCGGGCCCTTGTTGCCGGTCGCATCCAGGGCGTTGAGAACCAGGTTGAGCACCACCTTGCGAATCTCTTCCGCATCCACCTCGGCCTCGACCTCGGCACCTGAAATCTTCACAGCCGGATGAGACACCTGTCCCAGGGCTTCATCCACAAGCTCTCGCAGTTCGACAGAGTCACGCTTCAACTCACGCTTTTCCTGCAGGTTGCGCAGGCGCTGGATGAGGCCCTTCATCTTATCGACCGTGCCCTGCAGAGTCTCCATCATATCCTGCTGGAACTCCGGGTCATCGATGTAATCGCGCGCGTTGTCGACCACCAACCCCAGGTTGGAGACGAGATTTTTGAGATCATGCAGCACAAAGGCCGACACGCGCCCCATCAGCTCCATCTCGCGTGCGGCGGACAGCTCCTGCGACAGCCGCACGTTCATGAGCGCAGCCAGCGCCTGCCGCCCCAGGGCCTTCATCAGATCGTAGTCTTCGTAGGTGAGCTTCTCCGACGGGTTGAGCGCACCCTCCAGAGCAATCATCCCTTCCAGCTGCGTCTCCGTCCGCAACGGCACCAGGTAGAAACAGCGCGAGGTACTCGATTCAGTCAGGATGCCGGCGGGGTCCTCCTCATCCAGATCGACAATCCACTCCCGCGCGCGCATCTTCTCCATCAAAGGGTGTTTCGATTCGATTTCCCCAACCAGGGCGCACCGCTCATAGCGCGCCGTCTGAACGTAGCGCCCCCGCTCTCGATCCTCCAGGTAGAGCCCGGCACCCTGAAATCCGAACACCTCGCAGAAAAAAGAAAGAATTTTATGAGACAGATCATCCCCGTCGCGCGCCGCGCCGATACGACTGGTGAACTCCAGCCACTGCTGGCGGTAATCGTATTTGGAGCGGTAAAAATGCTTGTGCAGGGTCACCTTGATGCGGCGCTTGACCCGATCGGACAGAAAGATTGCCATCAGAAGGGCAAACCCGGCAAAAGCCACTACCGTCAGCACCGAGCGCTGAGCGGATTCGCCAAAATACTTCAATCCCTCGCCGACCAGCGCGATGCCGATGAAATAGAGCCCGACGACAAAAATCACCACCGAGCGATACGCCATATCCGGCGACAATCGCACCCCACCGGCATCACCGCGCCGCAGCCGGGAGAAGGCCATCAGCACAATGCCCACCGCAGGCATCGCTGCGCGCGTCGGTGCAAGCCCCATGTCGATCGAGCGGTACAGCAGGCTCTGGCTGTAATAAACGATAAAAAAACCGATAATGACCCCTGCGCCGATGACCTCAAATTTGATCTTCCAGCGATCGGCGCGCTGCGCGCTCATCAACGTAATTTCCAGGTTGACCAGAGAAACAATCAGAACAGCCATCAGGGTAATGTAGAAAAAGTATCCGGGGTTGCCGAGAAACAGCAGCTTTTCTTCGCCGAAATCGGGGCTGTAGAAAAACTGCTCCAACGGAATCGACACCGCCGCAACCGGCAGCAAAGCGGCAATCAGGAGAAAAAGCCACTGGATGTGCGACATCCCTTTGGTGCGGGCAAAACGCTGGGAGAAAAACAGCCATCCCAGCGGCAGAAACGATTCCGCAAACAGAGCCCATTTTTTATACAGGTAGAGCTTTTCGGGGCGCAGGAGAGACAGATAATCGAACGCCTCCAGGCAGCCGGTGGCAACGAACGCCAGCAGCAGACCGACCACCCAGAGAGTCAATCCCTTGCGAAACAGCAAAAAAGCGCCATACAGCGCCGCCAGGGAGATGGAAATGATGATGAAGGCAAGATGGGTCATAAACAAAATCTTAAAACCATTTCAACACGAAGTCACGAAGGATACACCAAGACACCAGGAAAGGCTTAAAAAACGAAATATGCAGTCATCCAGCCAATCCTGTTAATCCTGTCAAAATCACCTTGATTCTTTTCATTGGCGACCTTGTCATTTGTCTTCCCCTGGTGCCTTGGTGTTGATGGATTTTGACTCTTTTCAGCATTTCTCAGCGTAGTGGCACATCTTACTCCGGCAGAAACCGGTCAAGTTGCGGCACGAAATCTTCCATGAAATCCTCGACACGCGTCACCGCCTCTTCCACAGAACTGGTCACAGGCGCAGACAAACGGACGAAAGCCGCATCGTTGCGACCATACTTCAGAGAATTCAAAACCATCTGAACTTTTAGCATATAATCATTTGTAATTGCAGCATTTTTCATCTGATACCAGTAAATAAAAACTTCGCGCGAATCATCCTTGCGGTAGACTGCCTGCACCACATCGATATCACGTCCGCCGGCCCTGACGGTACGAACCTGCTCCGACTCTCGATACCACCCACCGCCCGGCAGGCAGTGCCGGGGAGAGTGAATCTGGGCACCCTCGCCCTGTGTCTCATAGTAGCCGAGATAAAGAGAGACGCCCCGGTCATCATCCTGACGGTAGACCCGCATGATGTAGTCCGACACCCGCAGCTGCTCAAGGATGACTTCACTGAAGAAATAATCCCTGCCTTGCCATCCACCCATCTGGCGGGGAAACTCCTGTAAGGGCGTCTGAAGTGGCATCCGCTCATGAAAGGAGTGTCCCTGAAGATACCAGCCGAAAATACCAAGAATCAAAGCGACGATCACCAACCGCGCAATCATTTTTCCCCTCCGATCTTGCTCAGAATCACCGCTGAAATCATCAGCATTACCATCGCCACGGCAAAAATCACCAGGCCCGCAAATTCATGGAAGAACCCTTGCGCAACTCCAGCCCCGTAGCGACTCGCCAGCAGACCGGTACCGATCACGCGAATGGCGTTGGCAACCATGGCAATGGGAATGGCCAGGGCCACCAGCACAATCTGCTTCCACCTGCGCGCCAGGAAAAAATAGGCTATCGCTGTAGAGAGCGCCAGAAGCGAGATCATGGAACGGATGCCGCTGCAAGCATCAGCCACCTCAAGGGTCGTGCTGGTCAGATGAATGATATTGCCCTCACGCATCACCGGAACGCCCACCATCTTGAGCACCGCGACGGAATACTCGGTGATCAGCAGTTTCAAGGGAAAAGCGATGGCGTCATAGAGCACATAAGGAAGCGGAATCATGAAAATCAGAAAGGCATAGGGGAAAGCAAGCTCACGAAATATCCCCCAACCGAAAGCGAACAGCAGAGCCCCGCCCAGCACCACCAGCATGGAAAAGCGCATGGTGAACGACTCCCCCGCCACCGTGCCGACCAGAAACAACGCCAGCCCCCCGGCAAGCACCAGCAGGCCGAACCAGGAGCGATCAACCGGGATGCGGGCAAGCGCCTCGCGTTTCTGCCATACCAGGTAACCGGAGATGAATGGGATCAGAAACCCGTGTGAATAGTTGGGATCCACCTCCCAGTCATGCACCATGCCGGAGATGGCCGTGCCGAAGACGAACCAGAAGGCGGCAATAAAAAGGATCCCGGTCAGTGCAGCGGGATAATTGATGCGGATTGATTTCATATACAGGAAGACTCCTTGCTTGTATTCGAGTGATGATGGGGCGTGATGATGGGGCGTGATGATGGGGCGTGATGATGGGGCGTGATCAGGTCACGCATTCCCATCACGCATTCCCATCACGCATTCCCATCACGCATTCCCATCACGCATTCCCATCACGCATTCCCATCACGCATTCCCATCACGCATTCCCATCACGCATTCCCATCACACTCTCCCATCACACTCT
This sequence comes from Thermodesulfobacteriota bacterium, assembly GCA_034189505.1. Taxonomy (GTDB): domain Bacteria; phylum Desulfobacterota; class Desulfuromonadia; order Desulfuromonadales; family Geoalkalibacteraceae; genus Geoalkalibacter_A. The sequence continues at coordinate 23,292 of JAXHUR010000039.1, forward strand.
CCCATCACACTCTCCCATCACTGCCCCCCACCAAACGGGCGATACAGCGGATCGCCGACCAGAACCATCTGCCAGGATAGCCACGGCAGGCTCAACATATAGCTCTCCACCAGCGTGTAATATCCGTCGACCAGCATGCTGAAAAAAGCCTCCGGCACAGGAAACGCCTGCAGATAGGGTTCGCCCACCGGGCCGACCACAGCGGCAGCGCCCTCTTCCAGCATGCGCTTGCACCAGACCCTGCTGCTGCCGGCGCGCAGCGTCTGGCACTCCTGGCTGGCGATGTGGATTCCGACAGCGCCGGGCTGCCATTCGAAAGCATCGACATAGCGGGCCAGGCTGTACCACCCGCAGTACAAGGCCGCTTCAGGTGCATCACCCGGTTGAAAAAGCGTGTCCTCGTCGTTGACGACCACCGGCATGCGGCCGCTCTTACGCACCCCGTCCGCGGCCCGGTGAATCGAAAGATCGTAAAATCCAGTCCCTTTCAAGTCCGTACGATCTGGGCGCTTCCAGCGGGCATCGAAATAGGCTCTGCCCTGCAGCCCCTTCTTTTCCGCCGCCAGCGAATCATCAATCATCCGTCTGACGATTGCAGGACTCGGGCCATCCAGGCGGCTGACCATCAGAACATCCTCCCGGCCGATAGGAATGGATGAGAGCTTGTCTTTATTCCCGAGGAAAAAGGGGTTGTCGAGCCAGTCCGCCAAGGGATAATCCTCGACCCGAACCAGCGTCAACTCCGAATCGACTGCCGCGCTGTATCCCTTTTTACTCAGATCTTTTAAAGCATTGGAGATGATCTTGAGCTGCTTCTCTACCGCGTTGCGCTTTTTCTCAGAGACATCTTCCCCTTTGAGGCTTGCGCGCAGTTCATCTCTGCGGGTTGTCAACTGCTGCAGACGTTCTTCCTCCTCGTCGGTTCTCTGTGGCGGCCCAACCCGCAAGGGGACACCATATATCACGACCAAAGCACGGATAGCTCCCGACGAAAATTTGTTCTCAAGCGCCTTGCGGATCGGATCTGCGATATCACGCTCGTAATCCCTGCGCGAGATCGATTCATTTTGTGACGGGCGAATCTTGATAAGGTTTTTTGACGGGATGTTTCGCGCCTTCATATAGTATTCAGCGAGGGCCGTGCTCTCTTCGACGAAACTGTTGCACACCACGGCCACTTCAGAGGGTTGCAGGGCATGGGCGAAACTGGGAATTAGAAGCAAAAAAGAGAGTAGGATAAATCCTGTTTTCATCAGGTCTTCCTGGCATGAATGAGAGGACGAAAACTGGTCCAAACTGTAAAGGCAGTTTACCAAAAGCAACAGGCAAAAAACTACCACGGGTTATTCCCGGTTACCGGGGTACCGCAATTCACCAGGACGACGCATGCGTCGCCCCTACAATCGCTGCATTTATCGACGGCCCCTGTAGGGGCGAGGCATGCCTCGCCCTGGTGCCGTCATGCATCCCGTTCCCGAGGGATTGCATCGTTCGTCCCCGCACCGGGATATCATTTTTGACCCGTCTCTTTGACAATGATCCATAGTTCAAGTAAATTAGGAATCTAACTGAAACCAAGAGATTTCAAGAAGATGAACAGGCACATCGATTGGCTTCGCCAAGCCGAAAACGATCTTTCATGGGCTGAGCACAGCTTAAACGGAAAGTTCTATGCTCAGACGTGCTTTATCGCCCAGCAGGCCAGCGAAAAAGTTCTTAAGGCCTATTGCTTCCATAAAGGGTTCGATACTGTTCGCACTCATTCCCTTTTCCAGATCGTCAAAAGTCTCGGCGAAAATGGAGACCTGGAAAAAAATTGCCGTGAACTCGATCTCTATTATATCTCCGCCCGATACCCCGATGCTTTCCCCGCTGGAGCTCCTTTTGAAATCCTGACCGAAGAACAAGCTCAGAGAGCTATGAAATCCGCTCAAGAAATTTTCAGCACCCTCCGAAAGCGTATGCAGAATGACGGCGAAAATTCTTGACCAGAGTCGACCTTCCAAGAGCATCCTCGATTACCCCAAGCAGGAAATTGAAGATTTTCTCCACGAAAAACTCATCCGCCATGGAGTCATCGAAGCTTATATCTTCGGTTCTTATGCCCAAAAAAACCTGACTGCGTGGTCCGACCTCGATCTGCTGATTGTGACTGAAAGCCGGCAATCATTTATTGAACGCCCACGCCAGTTCTTCGACCTTCTGGATCTCGGCATTCCTATTGACATCCTTGTCTACACGCCGGAAGAATTCCTGCAATTACGGCACAGCGGTTCGGGGTTCTGGAAAGGTTTTCAGGAAAATCATCTGAAAATTTTGTGACTTGCCTAATTGCCGTAGCATCGTCCGTCCCCGCACCGGGTTTTATTCCCATTCACCGGGGTACCGTAATTCACCAGGACGACGCATGCGTCGCCCCTACAATCGGTGCAATTATCGGCGGTCCCCGTAGGGGCGAGGCATGCCTCGCCCTGGTGCCGTCATGCATCCCGGTCCGGGGCATGGCATCGTCCGTTTCCGCACCGGGTTTTATTCCCATTTACCGGGGTGCCGTAATTCACCAGGGCGACGCATGCGTCGCCCCTACAATCGCTGCAATTATCGGCGGTCCCCGTAGGGGCGAGGCATGCCTCGCCCTGGTGCCGTCATCCATCCCGGTCCGGGGGATGGCGTTATCAAAACCGATCAGGATGATTAACATCCAGATCCCATTTCGCCGGATTGTCGGTGATATATTGCCGAACCGCAAGCAAATCCCGCTCGCCGCGGATCACATATTCATGGTAATTGCGTTGCCAGACCGGGTTGTCGGTATTTACACGCAACGTATTGATGTGTTTTGTTGCGGCGGATTTAAATGAACCTACAATCGCACCAACGGAACCTTTTTTCGGTCCCCGTAGGGGCGAGGCATGCCTCGCCCTGTTGCCGTCATCCATCCCCGACGCGGAAATTGTACCCCCGATTTGGCGGGGTTTTGCATTGGACCAGGGCGACGCATGCCTCGCCCCTACGGCAAAATCACCGTCTTTGATCCAAAATATCCCATGGATATGATTCGGCATAATCACGAATTCGTCCAATTCAACGTGCCGGAAATGTTCTGGAATGGCGTTCCAGCAATTCTTCACCACCATCCCAACATCATTCAACCGCATCCCACCATCAACCACATCCCCAAACAAACATTGCCGCCGCCAGGCACACACCGTCACGAAATACCCCCCGGCACCAACATAATCATAATCCCGCAATCGCATCGCCCGACGCCGATGCAAATCCGGATGAAATGTCATTTTCCCCTCCACATAAAAAACAAACGGTGCAATTATCGACGGGCCCGCGCCGGGGCACGGTGCGCCGTGCCCCGGCTCAGGCCGCCAGAATTTCCTTCAAGACGTCAGGGCGTTTAATGGCTATGGCAATCAATGATTTGGCAGCCCCCGACGGTTGTCTGCGACCCTGCTCCCACTCCTGAAGCGTGCGCTTGGAAACGCCCAGAAGCTTGGCAAATTCTGCCTGGGTCAGATCAAGATTACGCCTGGCTTCAGCGGCAGGGGAAACTGACACTGTCCTGATCCCGCCCACCCTGCCGGCTTTATCTCCCGAACCGCTTCGAGCAGTTCTCCGCCGATATTGCGCTGCGCATCGCGCTTCATCAACTCCTCATCGCTGAGTGTCATTTTCGATCTCCTCTCTCAGTATTCCCATTCACCGGGGTGCCGTATTTCACCAGGGCGCACGTCAGTGCGCCCCTGCAATCGGTGCAATTATCGGCGGTCCCCGTAGGGGCGCACCGATGTGCGCCCTGCCACCGTCATTCATCCCGGTCCGGGGGATGGCTTGCACTATGGCACAGGAATCTGTCGAAGAGAAAAAAATCCTCGCGCGAAACCGGCAAGTGTCCGTCAGATCAAGCCTGGCACAGAGAGTTGCCCTGCAGACGTACTCACAGTACGTCGAAGCGCAAGGAGCGAGCACGGCTTGAGATGGCGGGCAATTGACACCATTGGGGGATCAGATTATGCTGAACTTACCTCAAAAAAAACATCATTCGAGAGGTTTTTCCGATGCGGACGACCGTGAATATCGACGAGGAAAAAGGCAGGGAACTGATGCAGGTCACTTCCGCCCCATCAATTGCCAAGGCCATCCAGACAGCATTGGCCGACCGAGTACCTTGCCATAAAGCGTAAGGAGCAGCTGCTCGCCCTGCGCGGCAGGCTTGACATTGCCGACAACTGGCAGGAACTGCGGCAACAGGAACTGCAGGAAATGCCCCATGAGTGATGCTTTCGCAAAAAAGCATCAATGTCGATGGCTAAGCAAAAAGCGCCAAATGCAAGGCGCGCGATTGTCGAGCAATGAGGCGTACTTACGTACGTCGAAGCAGCGAGAGCAATTGCAGCAACGCAGCAGTTGGTGAGTTTTTGCGACGCCATCATGAGTAAAACCATCATCGACACCTCTGCCTGGGTCGACTTTTTCCGCAATCGGTCGGGTGAAACCGGTGATACCGTTACGGCTCTGATCGACCAGGACCGGGCCGATTCTGGCTGAGCTGCTTCAGGGACTCAAGAGCCGGCAGGAAAGTGAAAACCTGAAGGAACTTTTCAGCACCATCTCCTACGCGGAAGTCGACCGTGAAGACTGGGAAAAGGCCGGCAATCTTCTGCGAAAATTGCGCAGACGGGGAGTCACTGTGCCGCTCAGCGACGCGATCATCGCCGTCGTCGCCAGAAAACACGGCTATGCCATCCTCACCCTCGACCGCCATTTCGATCACCTCGAAGTGCCGCTGCACCCCACAAAAAATCAATAATCATTGATCAGCTACTATCAATATCTACTGGAGCGCCGTCCGGGCAAAAAACAAGCTCGCAAAACCAGCAAAACATTCACTGAATTGTGTGGCAAGCTCACCTGGAGTGGCGATGCCGTAGCCATTCAACGGAAACTGCGAGATGAATGGTAATTGCAGATACATTCTCGACACCCAATGCTATTATTTTTTAGCCACTGATCCTCGAACCTCGGGTCTCCAATGATAAACACCTGCCCCTATGGCCCTTCTGAAATCCAGAAAAAGCAATAAAGCAACAGCGCCCCAGACGCCTATTCATATCAAAAGTTGTTCCAGAAGAGGATCTTGTTCTAATGCAAAGGGGTTTACAAGGGTCACTCCGCGCCAAGTCCATCCAGCCTGCATATCCTCCGTCAGGAGTATACGACAGTGCTGTTCTGCAGCCACTGCCAAAATCAGTGCATCCCAGATCTGGAGCTTGTGATCCACATTGAGATCCAGCGCGGCCTGAAATGCAGGCCAGGTGGAATCCGCGACACTGAAGGCATCTGCCCAGCTCAGTACTGCCGAGCGAATCTCTTCAGCGTTGCGCTTCGCCTTTAACTGCAATACACGGGTCAGTTCTCCCAAAGTTTGGGCCGGGATAATAACTTCACCAAGGGGCAGACGCTCTATCAACTCCATGGCTTTGCCACATCGGGGTTGATCGCCAAGCCCCTCTGCATAGGCGAGGATATTCGTATCCAGAGCAACCCTCATATCGAGCTACTCCCTGCACTCATCATCGTAGAGTTCGTCCCGGCTCCAGTTCCGCTCCCCGGTAATTTTCTGTTGGCGTAAACGTGTGAGCAGAGAATTACGCGCCGCATTTTGCTGGGCCTGCGGCCTGTGTGCAGGAACGATGGATGCTACAGGTTTACCGCGCGAGGTAATGGTAACAACCTCTCCCTGAGATACCTGCCGTAAAAGTTTAGAAAAATGGCGGTTTGCATCGCTTGCACTCATGTTCACCATGGGACCCTCCTCAAGAAGTAGTTCTTAACACTATTTACCCACAGCGAACACCAGTGGTCAAGCGGAAAGGAAACATAATTTCCCGAATACACAAGACGCGGAGATATTCCCATTCACCGGGGTGCCGTAATTCACCAGAGCGACGCATGCGTCGCCCCTACAATCGCTGCAATTATCGCCGGCCCCCGTAGGGGCGAGGCATGCCTCGCCCTGGTGCCGTCATCCATCCCGGTTCGGGGCATGGCATCGTCCGTCCCCGCACCGGGTTTTATTCCCATTCACCGGGGTACCGTAATTCACCAGGGCGACGCATGCGTCGCCCCTACAATCGCTGCAATTATCGACGGTCCCTGTAGGGGCGAGGCATGCCTCGCCCTGTTGCCGTCATTCATCCCGTTCCCGGGGCATGGCATTGTCCGTTTCCGCACCGGGG
>JAXHUR010000004.1:0-11271 GCA_034189505.1 Thermodesulfobacteriota bacterium
GCACAGGGAGTTGCCCTGCAGACGTACTCACAGTACGTCGAAGCGCAAGGAGCGAGCACGGCTTGAGATGGCGGGCAATTGGCGGTTGCAGCAGAAGTTTTCATGAATAATCCGGGTTAAAAATAAGGATAGATTTTTTTTCAGTGTCTGTCCTCCGGAGGATAATTTTTTTTGAAAAACAAGATTGAACAACAGGATATCGTAATCCCCGAAACCCTGCCGCTGTTGCCGGTGCGTGACGTGGTGGTGTTTCCCTATATGATTCTGCCGCTGTTCGTCGGCAGGGAGAAATCCATAGCGGCGGTGGAAGAGGCGCTGGCCGGCGATCGCCTGATCATGCTGGCCGCCCAGCGTGAATCCGCCGAGGAAGAGCCGGAAGTCGACGATATCCACGGCGTCGGTACCATTGCGCTGATCATGCGCATGCTCAAGCTGCCCGACGGGCGGGTCAAGATTCTGGTGCAGGGGCTGAGCCGCGCCCGCATTACCGGGTTCACCGAGCAGGAGTCTCTGTTTCGAGTCAATGTGGAAAGACTCGAAGAGCCGGAAGTCGGTTCTTCGCTGGAAACCGAGGCCCTGATGCGCACCGTCCGCAACCAGTTGACCCAGGCGGTCAATCTGGGGCGAGACGTATCGCCCGAAGTGATGGTGGTGGTGGAGAACATGGAGGATCCCGGCAGCCTGGCCGACGTTATCGCCTGCAACGTCGGGCTCAAGGTGGCCGAGGCGCAGGAGGTGCTGGAAATCCTCGATCCGCTGCAGCGCCTGCGGCGCATCAAAGACATCCTCGCCCGTGAACTGGAGCTGCTCTCCATGCAGGCCGACATCCAGACCCAGGCCAAGGAGGAGATGGGCAAGAGCCAGCGGGAATATTTTCTGCGCGAGCAGCTGCGCGCCATCCAGGCGGAACTCGGGGATACCGACCAGCGCGCCCAGGACGTGGCCGAGCTGGGTGAAAAACTCAAGAAAGCCGGCCTGCCGAAAGAAGCGCGCGAAGAGGCCGAAAAGCAGCTGCGCCGCCTGGAGGTCATGCACGTCGAATCGGCTGAATACTCCATGCAGCGTACCTACCTGGAATGGCTGGTGGAGCTGCCGTGGAAGAAAAGCACGCGAGACAACCTGGACCTGATCAAGGCAGCCGGCGTGCTCGATGAAGATCACTACAACCTGGAAAAAGTCAAGGAACGTATCCTCGAATTTCTCGCGGTGCGCAAGCTTAAAAAAGAGATGAAGGGGCCGATCCTGTGTTTTGTCGGGCCGCCCGGCGTGGGTAAAACCAGTCTCGGGCGCTCCATCGCCCGCGCTCTGGGGCGCAAGTTCATGCGCATCTCCCTCGGCGGCATGCGTGACGAGGCGGAAATTCGCGGGCACCGGCGCACCTACATCGGCGCGCTTCCGGGGCGCATCATTCAGGGGATCAAGCAGTGCGCCACCAACAATCCGGTCTTCATGCTGGATGAGATCGACAAGATCGGCGCAGATTTCCGCGGCGATCCCTCATCGGCGCTGCTCGAAGTGCTCGACCCCGAGCAGAACAATGCCTTCTCGGACCACTACATCAATCTGCCCTTCGATCTGTCCAACGTAATGTTCATCGCGACCGCCAACATCATGGACCCGGTGCCTTCGGCGCTCAAGGACCGCATGGAAGTCATTCGGCTGTCAGGCTATTCCGCCGAGGAAAAGCTGCATATCGCCGAACGCTACCTGATTCCGCGGCAGCGCGAGGCCAACGGCCTGAAGGAGAACCAGGCGCGTTTTTCCAAAAACGCCCTGCTCAAGCTGATTACCGAGTACACTGCCGAGGCCGGCCTGCGCAATCTCGAGCGGGAAATCGGCAGCATCTGCCGCAAGATCGCCCGGCAGTTTGCTGAAGGCCGGCGCAAAAAACCGGTCACCGTAACCGAAACGGCAGTAGCGCGTTTTCTCGGTGCTCCGCGCTTCCTGCCGGAAGAAGAGCGCGACAAGAACGAGATCGGCGTGGTGACGGGGCTGGCCTGGACTGAAGTCGGCGGCGAGGTGCTTCTTGTCGAGGTCAACACCATGAAGGGCAAGGGTGCTCTGACCCTGACCGGACATCTCGGCGAGGTGATGAAGGAGAGCGCCCAGGCAGCCCTCTCCTATGCGCGCGCTCACGCCGACGAACTGGGGATTGCCCCCGATTATTTCGAGACCCACGACCTGCATGTGCATGTTCCGGCGGGCGCGATTCCCAAGGACGGTCCTTCGGCCGGCGTCACCATGGTGACGGCCATGATCTCGGCCCTCACCCGCAAACCTGTCGATAAAGATGTCGCCATGACGGGCGAGATTACCCTGCGGGGCAAGGTGCTTCCCATCGGCGGGCTCAAGGAAAAAGTGCTGGCGGCGGTACGCCATCATGTCAAAACGGTATTGGTGCCGGCCCGCAACGAAAAGGATATAGATGAGCTGCCCTCTCACTTGCGCCGCAAGATCCGCCTGGTATTGGTGCACAACATAGAAGAGGTTCTTGAACACGCCCTGGTGGATGAGGCATGAGTCCTGGTGGACTGGGGGAGTTTCAGTTCATTGAGCGGCTGCGCCGCCGCTGTAAGTTAAACGACACACTGGTGCGGGGCATCGGCGACGACTGCGCAGTGGCACGAGTCCCCGCGGGAGAACTGCTGCTGACCTCAACCGATCTGCTGATCGAGGACGTCCATTTCCGCACCGCCTGGATCGACATGTATGACCTGGGACGGAAAAGCGTCAGTGTCAATGTCAGCGATGTGGCGGCCATGGGAGGACAGCCCCTGTCACTTTTCCTGGCGCTCGGTATCCCCGCCGACCTTTCTCTTGAGGACCTGGACCGTTTTACCGAGGGCGTGCTTTCGGCCTGCCGCGATTACGGCGCCGTACTGGCCGGCGGCGACACCTGCCGTTCACCGCGCGGCCTGTTTATCAGCGTCACGGTGGAGGGGGCGGTGCCCGATGGCCTGCAGGTCACCCGGGACGGGGCGGGTCCCGGCGACCTGGTGTGGGTTTCGGGAACCCTGGGCGACAGCGCCCTGGCCTTGCGGGAACTCCTGGCTGGGCGACAACCCCCCGAAGAATGTTTCCGCCGCCACCACGACCCGCAGGCGCGGGTCAAGCTTGGCTATACCCTTGCCGCGCAGCAGTTCGCTTCCGCCATGATCGATATCTCCGACGGGCTTTTATCCGACCTGGGTCATATTCTTGACGCATCAGGCTGTGGGGCGGTCTTACGCCGCGACCTGCTGCCGCTGTCTTCCGCGTTCCTTCAGTTTCAGAAGCACCAGCCGGAAGTCAACGATCTCGCTCTGACCGGCGGCGAGGATTACGAGCTGCTCTTCACTTCCCCCCCCAAGCACGCAGAAGCTTTGCGCGCCCTGTCCACCCCCGATCTGCCGCTTACCGAAGTCGGCCGAATTACGGCCTCCGCCGACGGATTGCGCGTCATCGACGCTCAAGGCCGCCCCTGCATGCCCACCCGCTCAGGCTTCGATCATTTTAAATAGACTTTGCGCTCAAAGCTCTGGATAACATCACACCCCACACATCACGCCCCACACATCACACCCCACACGCATCGGCCCAATTCTTGCTTTAAAAATTAAGCCTATTTTAAAGTGAGAGTTGTTATGAAGATTGATTTACCGGAGCCTGCACCTGGGGATGACCCTTTTGCCCGGCCTCCGTTTGTCGGTGCCGATGTTGACGAGCAGACGCTGGAGGAGGTGCGGCAGGTCCTGTTGCAGAAGCGCCAGTTTGATCTGGGAATGTACAAGGATGCCTGCATCCGCCGTCGCATTGCCGGACGGGTGCGCTCGCGCGGCTTTCGGCAGGCGCGCGCCTATCTCGATCTGCTGGCGGTTGACGAAGAGGAAGTCACCGCCCTCATGTCGGCGATGACCATTCATGTTTCCCAGTTCTTCCGCAATCCCAGCACTTTTGATGTGCTTCGCGAGGAGATTTTGCCGGAGATGTTTCGTCGCCTGCGGCGAGAGGGCCGGCGCGAACTGCGGGTGTGGAGCGTCGGCTGCGCCGGCGGTGAGGAGCCCTATTCGGCTGCCCTGCTGATGGAACAGTTGCTGCCGCCTCGCATGCGTTACAGCATTCTGGCCTGCGACATCACCCCGGTGGTGCTGGAAAAAGCGCGCGAGGGCCTGTTCGATGGCCCCCGCCTGGCCCATGTGCCGGACGCGTTGCGCGACAGGCATTTCAGCCTCGAGGAGGGGCGGTGGCGGATCAATGAGCGGCTGCGCAAAAAGGTGGAATTCGCGACGCACAATGTGCTCAGTGATGAGCCTTATCCCGAAGCGGACCTGATCCTGTGCCGCAATGTGCTGATCTATTTTTCCCGTTCGGACCAGGCGCGTGTGCTGGAAAGGTTTGCCGCGGCGCTGCCCGCGGATGGGGTTCTGGTGCTCGGGCGGGCGGAAACTCTCAGCGGGTCGAGCCGGGAGCAGTTCATGGTGCACAATCCGGCGGAACGCATTTTTTTCAGGCGCGGCTGCGCAGACCGGTGAGGGGAGAGGAATGAGGAGCAAGGAGTGAAGCGATGCGGATAGAAATTGCCTACAAATTTATCATGGGGTTCATCGTCGTGGTGGCCTCCACGGTCGCCCTCGATGCGCTGGTGCCGCGACTGGGTGTACCGCAGGGGTGGCAGGATCTGGTGACCACGATGGGGGCGCTGCTGATCGGCCTGGTGCTGGGCTCTATCTTTTCCAAGGCCTTTACCGCCAATATCGGAGCTCTTACCGGCGCGGCGGAGCGCATAAGCCAGGGTGATTTGAGCCAACCTGTCGAACTGCGTCGCAATAACTTCCCGGACGAGACGGCCGATGTGGCCGGTTCGCTCTCGAAGCTCAGCGACAGCCTGCGCCGGGTGGTCGGCAGCATTCGTTCTTCGGCGGTGATGGTCTCCGATTCGGCGCAGGGGCTTTCGGCGTCCTCCCAGCAGATGAGCGCGACCGCTCACCAGGTGGCCGGCGCCACGGAGCAGATCAGCCGCGGCGCGGAGAACCAGGCCGAGATGGTGGAGAAAGCCACCCAGGTCATTCGCGATATGGCCCTGGCCATCGATCAGGTTGCCGCCTCTGCCCAGAAGGTGGCGGCCTCGGCCAACGACACCTCTCTGACCGCGCAGCATGGCGGCGAGATGAGCCGCAGCGCCCTCGACAATATGCAGCAGGTGCTGGCCGAAGTGGCCGGCAACGGCGATCAGATCCTCAATTTCAGTTCCATGGTCAACCAGATCGGCCAGATTACCGAAGTGATTACCGGAATCTCGGAGAAGACCAACCTGCTGGCTCTCAATGCAACCATTGAGGCGGCACGGGCCGGGGAGTACGGGCGAGGCTTCGCGGTGGTGGCCGAGGAGGTCAGCAAGCTGGCCGACAGCAGCGCGGCCTCCGCCCAGGAGATCACCCGGCTGATTGAAACCATCCGTGAAGAGAGCACCCGGGTGCAATCCTCCATGAAGCAGAGCATCGAGCGCATCGATGCCGGCCAGAAGGCGATCACCATTACCGATAAAGCCTTTGCCGAAATAATCGAGACCGCGGTGGATACGCAGACCAAGGCCGCCGGCATCGCGGAGCTTTCGGGGCGCCAGACGGAAGGGTCCCGGCACATGGTCAGGATCATTGAAGAGATCGCCAAGGTGGCTGAAGACAACGCCGCATCGACCGAGCAGGTCTCCGCAGCGACCCAGGAGCAATCCGCTTCGATGGAAGAGATGGCGCACAGCGCCCAGGATCTGTCCGCGCTCTCGGAAGATCTGCTCAGCCTGGTGAGCCGTTTCCACCTGGGCGACGAGAAGGAATGACATGCAGGCTTCGCCGCAGCAGATTCTGATTTTCGGCCTGGGTGAAGAATGGTACGGCCTTGAAACCGATGAGATTCAGGAACTGGTTGCCGCGCCGCGTTTTCATCCGGTACCCTGTGCGCCCTGCTGCCTGTCTCACGCCATTAATTTTCACGGCCGGGTGGTGGCGGTGCTCGACCTGCCTGCCTGGCTCGGTTTTGAACGGGGAAAACGAGACCCCCGTGTGATCGTTTTGTCCGCCCCGGGCGCCGGCCTGGCCCTGGCTGTCGACCAGGTGCGACGCATTGTGCCCCTTGAGGATGACGCGGTAATGCCGTGCGAATCGGAAGAGGATGCGCAGGCCTTCATTCGTGGAGTGTTCGATCATCAGGGGCGCATGATCAATCTGCTGGATACGGATCGCCTGCTGGCGAGCCTCAGACAAGACGCCAATCTTTGAGGAGGAACACCGGCCCATGAATGTTCTGATAGTTGACGACGCACTGTTCATGCGCAATTTGCTCCGGGGTATTTTCGAAAGAGCGGGCTTTACCGTGGCCGGGGAAGCCGGCGACGGCGCCGAGGCGGTGGAAAAGTACCGGGCCCTGGACCCAGAGCTGGTCATGATGGATATTGTCATGCCGGAGAAAAGCGGTATCGAGGCTCTTAAAGAGATTGTTGCCGAGGATCCTGCCGCCTGCGTGGTGATGTGCAGTGCGCTCGGACAGGAGAAGCTGGTGATGGAGGCGGTGCAGAGCGGCGCACGGGATTTTATCGTCAAGCCCTTCAAGGATGACGTGGTGCTTGAAACCGTTAAACGGGTGACTGGCGCCGCTTGAGGGCGGATGCGGGAGACGCGGCATGGACATGTCCAAATATCGCGCTCTGTTCTTCTCCGAGGCACGGGAGCACCTCGCCGGCATGGGGCGGCTGCTGGTGGCCCTGGAACATGACAGCCGGGACGTGCAGACGGTTGAAGCCCTTTTTCGCGAGGCACACTCCATCAAGGGGATGGCGGCTTCCATGGGGTACGACCGAACCGCCGAGCTGGCGCACGGCCTGGAAGATATGCTTGATCGCTGTCGCGCCGGGGGAGAGGTGCCGCCGGCACGAGTCGACCGGTTGCTGCAGGGGGTCGATCTGCTGGAATCGCTGATTAACGACCTGGATGCCGACCAGCCTGAACGGGAAATCTCTGATTTCCTTGGGGAGTTGAAGGCTGCCGAACCGGCAGGCGGAAAAGCGGATGAAAAAATAACTGCTCGGGAAGCGCCGCTGCCGGGACGGATGGAATCTGGCGTCAGCCCCGAACCAGCTCAGCCTGAATCCGGTCGGACAGAGAAAAAGGCGTCGGAGGGCGTCGAAGATGAACTGAAGCAGGAGCGGAGCCTGAAGAAATGGGATGTGCGGATCGAGCTTGCACCCGGGACCGCCATGCCGGCGGCCCGCCTGCTGTTGCTGCTCAATCGCATCAAACCTCGCGGCCGTATTCTCGCCTGTTCCCCCGATGAAAAGTCCCTTCAGGATGGCGGAGCGCATTTGCGCCTTGAACTGCGCCTGGAGAGCGGCGATGACGGTTCTGCCCTGCGCGATCTTTTTAAAGGGCATGCCGAGATCGGTCGCCTTCAGGTAGCCCCTCACAAACCGCCGGTCAGGCGTGCCTCCTCGCGCCGTGCCGAGCAGGCGCGCACCGTTCGGGTGCGCACCGAACTCCTCGACCATTTTATCAACCTTGCCGGCGAAATGATCACCCAGCGCCACCGCCTGCACAGCGCCCAGAAGAACCATGACTGGGAGGATCTGCGCGGCGGGATCGACGGCATGGCGCGGCTGGTGACCGACCTGCATCATCACATCCTCAAAGTGCGCATGATGCCGCTGGAGAGCATCACCGGCCATCTGCCCCGTGTGGTCCGCGATCTGTCGCGCAAAAGCGGTAAGCAGGTCTCTTTCACCCTGAGCGGCGAAGAGATTGAGCTTGACCGCGCGATTCTCGAAGAGTTGGCCGATCCGCTGGTGCACATGGTGCGCAACGCCGTCGATCACGGCATCGAGCAAAGCGGCCGCGTCCGCATCGAGGCGCGGCGCGAGAAGGATCTTGTCGTGCTGGAGGTGATGGATGACGGGCGCGGCATCGACCCCGAGGCGGTGCGTAGAAAAGCGGTGCAGCGCGGTCTGCTCAGCGCTGAACAGGTACGACAGCTGCCGGAATCGGATCTGCTGCTGCTGGTCTGCCGCCCCGGATTTTCCACTGCAGACGAGGTCACCGATGTTTCAGGCCGCGGGGTCGGTATGGATGTGGTTAAAACGGTGGTGGAGAGCTTCGGCGGGACAGTGGAGCTTTTTTCCCGCCCCGGAAAGGGAACCCGGATCCAGCTCAAGCTGCCCCTGTCGGTGGCGATCATCCAGCTGCTGCTGGTGCGCTGTGGGACACAGCTTGTCGGGTTGCCCATTACCTGCGTGCAGCAGTTGCTGACCCTGACCCGCGACCAGATTCAGTCCAGCGGCAAGCGGCTGGCGGTGCGCTACGATGACGCAATCGTGCCGCTTTTATCCCTGCGTAAAATGCTGCAGATTGAAACCACTCCCCTGAGCGGTTCCATCCCTGTGGTGGTGACTGAAATGCGCGGGCGCCGCATCGGCCTGGTGGTCGACGCCCTGGCCGGCCAGCGCGAAGCCTTTGTCAAGACTCTGGAGTTTCCCCTCAACCAGATTGCAGGCGTCACCGGCGCCAGCATCCTCGGTGACGGCCGGATTCTGTTTGTCATCGATCCGCGCCAGATGCTCCAAAACCGGGCGATGGCCCCACCTCAGCGTGCAGGAGCTTGCGTATGAGGTTCGAACAGCTCAATGCGAGACAGACCGACGCCCTCAAGGAGATCAGCAATATCGGCATGGGACATGCCGCCACCGCACTGTCTCAGCTGCTGGGGGAAACGATGATGCTGAAGGTGCCGCGTGTTACGGTGACGGAATTCTCCGCAGTGCCCGAACTGATCGGCGGCGCGGAAAAGCCGGTGGTGGGGGTCGTTCTGCGCATTCTCGGCGACGCCTGCGGCAGCCTGCTGCTGATCTTCCCCTGCGACAGTGCTTCGCGCCTGCTGTCGGGGCTTCTGGGGCCGGGCGGCGGCAAAAGTGAATTCAGCGAGATGGATATTTCGACTCTGAAAGAGGTGGGCAATATCGTCGCATCGGCCTACCTTTCGGCCCTGGGGCAGATGCTCAACCTGTCGCTGATTCCCTCGGTGCCCGCCATGGCGTGCGATATGGCGGGTGCCGTGATCGATCAGGTTCTGGTCGAGCTCGGCGGCTCCACCGATGTGGCCCTGATGCTGGAAACGCAGTTCCATGGTGGAGGACGGAACCGGGATGCCGTGACCGGTCACTGCTTCGTGCTGCCGGACCCCGAGTCGCTGCGAGTCATTCTCCAGGCGATGGAGGAACTTTCATGAACCAGCGGCTGCGGATCGGCATCGCCGAAATGCACTGCGCACGGGCTCCGGGGCTGCTTGTGACCCATGGCCTCGGCTCCTGCCTCGGCATCACCCTCTACGATGGGACGGCCAAGATTGGCGCCATGGCCCACACCCTGCTGCCTGAGCCGCGCCCCGGAGAGGAACCGACCCGACCCGCCAAATTCGTCGTAACCGCCGTGGAGCAGATGCTGGTTGAGCTGGCCGGCATGGGGGCTGTGCGTGAGCGACTGGTGGCCAAGCTGGTGGGAGGCGCCAACATGTTCGTCGCGCTGCAGCCCCCCTCGCGCGAGCTGATCGGCGAGCGCAACGCATGTACCGCCCGTGAAACCCTGGCCGCCCTGAACATCCCCATGGTGGGAGAGGATACCGGCGGTGAACATGGACGCAGCGCCGAGTTCGATCTGAGTACCGGGGCCGTTTGCGTCCGCACCTTGCGTGCCCGCGACAGCCTCGCGGTTTTGTGAAATTTCAAGGATCAATTCAGTGCGCTGAAATTTCATGCTGAACGAGTGCATTTTAAAAAAGACTCGTTTTTCCATGCCATCCGTTTTAAAATCTCCTCCTTAAGTCCAAAAAAGACAAGGAGGATTTTTTATGTCCAGAATTCTGGCTCTGCTGCTCGCGGCCCTGCTGGTGCCGATATGCGTCTGGGGCGCATCCGGAGAAAGTATTTCTCTCAGCGATGTGGTGAGCGCACTGGAAACCCCATTCAAGGGAACCGATCCCGCCGCAGCCATCTACGATTTCGAAGCCGATTTCTTTCAGGAATCGCGCATTGCCTCTCTTGACCGCGCGCAGCGGGGCCGCGGTTCCGTGTGGTTCAAGTTCAACCGGGCTGCCGGCCGCGAAGGCGGCAATCCGATGTTCCGCTGGGAATACCGGCAACCTACGATGCAGGAGATTATCTGCGACGGCGAGACGCTGTGGGTCTATCTGCCGGAGAACAACCAGGTGATTCAATCCGATATCTCCTCGGTCACCGGTCAGGCGGCGGAGAATCCGGTTACTTTTCTCACCGGGCTGGGCAATCTGTCGCGGGATTTTTCCATTCGCTGGGCGTCGCCCAATCGCGATGCCGAAGGCAACTTTGTGCTGGAACTGCAGCCCCGTCGCGTCTCGCAGCTCGTCTCCACTATGCGCATGGTGGTCGACGAGGATGCCGTAAGCGACCAGCGCAACCTCTCCGGGGCTTCTGGTGTTCGTCATGAGCAGTTGTTCCCGATTCTGTCTACTACGGTTCACGACCCCAACGGCAATTCCACCGTGATCGAGTTCAGCGGAATCCGGGTCAACCGCGGGCTGAGCGATTCCTTCTTCAACTTCATCCTGCCCGCCGGTGTTGAAGTGGTACGCCCGGAAGAGATGCCCAAATTCTGATCGGATTATTCAGACAGGTTTTTTCAGGAGGAGAGACATGCCGAGTTTCGATATCGTATCCGAGGTCGACCCTCAGGAGATCGACAACGCCGTCAATCAGACCACCAAGGAAGTGGCGCAGCGCTATGACTTCAAGGGGTCCGACAACGAAATCACCTTCGACAAGGATGCCATCACCATCCTGGCCGCCGACGATTACAAGCTGCAGGCCATCATAGACATCCTCAAAGGCAAACTGGTGCGCCGCAATGTTTCGCCCAAATGCCTCGACCCCGGCAAGAAGGAGCCCGCCTCCCACGGCGCGGTGCGCCAGCGACTGGCCATTGTGCAGGGGGTTGACAAGGAGAAGGGCAAGCAGATCGTCAAGCTGATCAAGGACACCAAGCTCAAGGTGCAGGCCCAGATCATGGAGGATCAGGTGCGGGTCACCGGCAAGAAGATCGACGACCTGCGCGAGGTGATCGACATGCTCAAGGGGCAGGACCTGGGGCTTGAGCTGCAGTTTGTCAATATGCGGTCGTAACTATTTTCAACGGAGAGGCGCAGAGGAAAAAGAGGCGGAGAGGAACAGAAAAAAGGCTATACGAAGGCTGTTAATTTAAAACACCGCCGCGAGCCGGGGCC
>JAXHUR010000004.1:11371-28030 GCA_034189505.1 Thermodesulfobacteriota bacterium
CCTTGGTGTTGGTGCTTTAGTCTTCGATTTTCGACTCTGCCTTTCTCTGCGCCTCTGCGTTAATAAATCAGGAGTCAGGATGACAAAAAACTTGTACGACAAAATTCGCGACATCATCGAAGGCGGTGGACGTATCAGTGATGAACAGGCGCTGGCGCTGTTCGAGGATGATGACCTGCTGGCGGTGGGGGAGCTGGCGGCGCTGGCCAACCGGCGCAAAAACGGCGACAGGGTGTATTTCAATGTCAATCGCCACATCAACTACACCAACCTGTGCGTCAACCGCTGTACCTTCTGCGCCTTCTGCCGGGAAGAGGGGGATGACGACGGCTACACCCTGAGCCTCGATGACATGCTGGCCCGTGCGTCTGCGGCCCGCGCCGCCGGTGCGACCGAGCTCCACATGGTCGGCGGGCTGCATCCCGAGCTGCCCTACGGCTTCTATCTCGATATGCTCGCCGCCATTCATGCCGCGGAACCGACCCTGCACATCAAGGCGTTCACGGCGGTGGAGATCGAATATTTTGCCCGCCTGGCGGGCAAGACCCTTGTCGAAGTGGTGGACGATCTCAAGCAGGCCGGGCTCGGTTCGCTGCCGGGGGGCGGCGCCGAGATTTTCAGGCGGGAGGTGCGTGACCGGATCTGTCCTGAGAAGATTTCAGGGGAGCGCTGGCTGGAGGTGATCGAGCAGATTCATCAGGCCGGGCTGAAAAGCAACGCCACCATGCTGTTCGGCCACCTGGAGACCGTCGCCGATCGCGTCGACCACATGAGCCGGCTGCGGGCACTGCAGGATCGCACCGGCGGCTTTCAGGCCTTCATCCCGCTGGCTTTTCAGCCTGATAATACGCGGGTGCCCGGCGCTCGCGGGGTCGGGGGCGTGGATGCGCTCAAAACCCTGGCCGTCAGCCGCCTCTACCTCGACAATTTTCAGCACATCAAGGCTTACTGGGTGATGCTCGGTCTCAAGATCGCCCAGGTGGCACTGGCCTTCGGCGTCAACGATCTTGACGGCACGGTGGTCGAGGAAAAGATCGGCCATGATGCCGGTGCCGATTCGCCCCAGGCGATGCAGAAGGAGCAGCTGTGTGCCCTGATCCGCAAGGCGCACCGCGTTCCGGTCGAGCGCGACACCCTCTATCGCGAAATCTCAGCCGCTTAGACCAGCTCCCGCTCGAAATTGAAGCTCGACGTTTGTGCCGGCGGGCGATCTTCTGCATAGGCCGCCAGGATCTGCTTGCCGCGCGGGGAGAAGGCGCCGACGTGGGCCAGGTCCACCACGAAGCGGTCCGCCCCCATGGCGCGCAGCTCCGCCAGATGACCGATCAGTGAAAAATCCGTCTCCGAGCTGATGGTGGTCAACCCTCCGCGGCTCTGTACGATATATTTTTCGTCGCGGTCGGAGACCACCGGCCGGTCCGAGCGCACCCCCCCGATATGAATGCGGGAAGTGATCAGCGGAATCTGCCCATGAACGGTGATCGCGGTCTCGACCCCCGTGTCGCGGCGCAGCAGCGCAGCCAGGTTCTCCCGGTCGTCCTCCGGGTAGAGGGTCACTTCCCCGCTCCCAAGATCCTTCCAGGCGGAGACGGCCTGCGAGTTGAGAGAAAACAGCCGGTATCCGGCCGTCAGTTTCAGCGCCTCCCGCTCCCGCACCCCGTCGAACAGTTCGAAATGCCCGAGATTGTTGAGCCGGAAAGAATGAAATCCGGCTGAAACCAGGGCGCGCACCGCGTCCCTGGCCTGCTGCCAGGTTGTATCGAACAGGATGAAGGGCAGATCCCAGATGACCTGCTCGCGGCGGTTGCGCAGTTTCGCGGCGCCGGCGGCGATATCCGCGGCACGATGGGGGACCAGCGGTACGATGATCCGGTCGACCGTGGGATCGTTGAGCAGGTGAAGGTCGCGTAAAGACCCCAATGCGACAGTCAGCCGTGCGTCTTTGGCGGCCGCTGCTTGTTTTTCCGGCAGCAGTGCGGCCTGGGCCTGTTCCAGATGGGCACGGCGCTGCTGCTCCCGGCCGTGGGCGATGAGCCCGCCCAGTTCCCCGTAGAAGGTCCGCCGGATTTCTTTGAGCTCCCGCGGCGGGATCACGACTGGCGGCAGATCGGCGGCGTGCAGCTCCGCCAGTTCCAGCGGCGTATCTCCTCCCCGTGCGAAAACTTCCTTGAGCGTCTCGGTGTTGAGCGGATTTTTGTGCGCCGCAAACGAGCTGACGTCGAACGAGCGCTCGAGGGTAACCTCGCCGCTTTGCGCTTTCAGCTGCAGCTGCCCGTTCTGCAATCTGACAGACAGGGAGATCGGAAGCGGCCGAGGAGCTGCACCCTTCAAACGGCGGCGGCATGCGGCGTCACTCAAGGTGAAGGCCTTTCGGGAAGAAACCTTGAACACCGCATCGCCTTTTTTGAATCGATTCTCGAAGGGCGAGGGCACATTGACCAGGGTGCCGCCGGGGGCCTGCTTGGCCGAGCGCCTGCCGACATTCAGCGTTTTGACGGTGAAGGCGGTGCCGGCCTGGTCGCTGCGCGGCTGGACCCGCAGCCGGTCGCCGACGTGCAGGGCATCGCGCGTCTTGAAGCTGATGGAGCTCCGACCGGCGGCGCTGATTTCACCAAGAAAGCGCCCGGTGGCGCCTTTGACGGAGGGCACCGCGATGTCGGTGGGGCGCGGGCCGGTGAGAAAACCGCGCGTCGGCAGCCGTCCGAAGGAGAGTTTGAGGGCCTGCTTGGCTTCGCGTACCGCGTCCTTGCGTTGTGCGGGGGCGGCGTCGATGACCTGGCGGTAGGCGCCGACCACGGCCGCCACGTACTCGGCGCTTTTCATGCGCCCTTCGATTTTGAGGCTGCCGACTCCGGCCGCTATGAGGTCCGGCAGCAGGTCGATGGCGCACAGATCGTTGGGCGAGAAATAATATCCCTGCTGCTGTTGATAGCGGTAGCGCCGGCGGCAGGGCTGGGCGCAGCGACCGCGGTTGCCGCTCTGCCCTCCAAGCCAGGAGGAGAAGTAGCACTGGCCGCTGAAGCTGAAGCACAGGGCGCCGTGAACGAAATGTTCCAGCTCGAGGCGGGTCTGTTTGCGGAGGGCGGCGATCTCTTCCAGCGTCAGTTCGCGCGCCAGCACCGCGCGGGAAAACCCGAGTTTTTCCAAAGTGCGCACTCCGGCCGCATTATGAATCGTCATCTGGGTCGAGGCGTGCAGCCGCAGGCCGGGGAAATGGGCGCGGGCCAGCCGCCACACCGCCGCGTCCTGCACGATGACGGCGTCCACTCCCAGGTGCTCGAGGTCGGCCAGGGTGCGGACGAGGGTCGGCAGTTCGGCTTCCTTGATCAGCGTATTGAGGGTGATGTAGATCCTGCGGCCGCGCTCGTGGGCGTAGTCGAGCATGTGATCGAGATCGTCGAAGGTGACGTTTTTGGCCTTGGCCCGGGCGCTGAATTCAGGCAGTCCGCAATACACCGCATCCGCGCCGTTTTCCATGGCGGCGAAAAAGGCTTCCAGGCTGCCCGCGGGAGAAAGAAGTTCCGGCCGGGACTCAGATCCACGGCGGGAGGTCGATGATCGACTCATTCAGTCTCGCCCCCGTTGGCGGCACCACCCAGCAGCTCGCCCATGCGCTCGAGATCGGCGCCCGAGAGGTATTCGCCGTTGATCCAGTATTTGGGGGTGCCGCGAACGCCGAGCTTCTGCACCACCTGAAGATGCTCACCCAGGCGCCCGCTGTCCTGGAACTCCGGCAGCGGCTGATCATCGTAGCGTCCGGCCATGACATCTTCATAGACTTCGGCCGGATTATCGGCGGAGAGAATAAAGCGAACTTTCTCATCCGCCTCGGGGTGCATTTTAAGGGGCAGAAAAAAGATGTAGCGGGTGACGTCGTCGCGCTGGCTCAAAAATTCGCTCCCTTTGCGGCAGAACGGGCAGTCAGGGTCGGTGACCTCGATGACGGTGTTTTTCCCTGAGCCGATTTTCAGGGCTTTGTCGAGATCGATTCCTTCGATTCGCTTCTCCATGACCTTCGCTTGCCGCTCGCGGGTGAGGCTGCGCCCCTTGGAATCGAAAAGCTCGCCCAGGAACAGCAGCTGCGCTTCGGGAGCGAAGTAAACGACGCGGTCGGGGGTGACCACCTCGAACACGCCGTCGATGGGCGTGGTGTGGATCGATTCCACCGGCATGGTTGGAAAGGTTGCATTCAGGGACCTGAGCGCCTCGGCAAGATCGCCGTTTTCTTCCTCGGCGGCCATGGCCGCAGTCACAGGGTTGAGCAGGGCAAAAGTTAAAATAAGCACCAGCAGGGATTTCATGCGATGGCTCCTTGATTTTTTGATTTTGTGGCTGTGCGGCATGGGAGTGACGACCCCGCGGCGGATACAGAGACCATGACACAAGGATAGCACAGGCCGTACTGCGGCGGAAATCGGAATCAGAGCAGTCCCCGGTCGGCCAGAGACACATAGCGCCCGCTGCCGACCACGATGTGGTCGAGCACGCGCACACCGACCAGTTCACCTACCTCTTTGAGCCGTTTGGTGATGTCGAGATCTTCGCGGCTCGGAGTGGGGTCGCCGGAAGGGTGGTTGTGAACGAACAGCACGGCGGAGGCCGATTCGCGAATCACCGGCGCGAACACCTCGCGCGGATGAACGATGCTGGCCGTCAGGCTCCCTTCGGAGATGGGGATTTCCCGTATCAGGCGGTTCTTGCTGTCGAGCAGCAGCGTGTAGAAAACTTCGCGTTTGTGGTCGCGCAGCCGCTCGTGGAAGGCGTGATAGACATCGGCGGAACTGGTAAAGCGGTCGCCGGGGCGCATGCGTGCGTCGCTGAAGCGGCGGGCGATTTCAAAAACGGCCTGAATCTCGGCCGCTTTGGCCGGCCCGATCCCCCGCAGGCGACAGATTTCCGAAACTCCGGCCGCGGACAGCCCCCGCAGTCCGTCGAAGGTGGCGAGCAGCTGGCGTGCGTGATCCAGGGCGCTGGTGCGGCTGCCGGCATCGCCGGTGCGCAGGATCAGCGCCAGCAGTTCGGCGTCGCTCAAAGCCTGGGCGCCGCGCCCGAGCAGCTTCTCGCGCGGCCGCTCCTCGACAGGCCAGTCCTTGATGCGACGGCCGACCTCGTTCTCCATCATGGTTTCCCCCTCCATTCGACATTAGAAATGCATGAACCTTTTTCCCTCACCCCCCGCCCTCTCCCGCTGGGAGAGGGAGCTGTTTCGCGCCTCCCCCCAGCGGGGGGAGGTTGGGAGGGGGGAGTTGGCAGAAGAGAAAATTAGCCCGCCATTTGATCAGTGTCAATAATCTTCATTAACCGAGCAGCAGCTTGAGAGCGAAGAGAAAGACGGTGATGGAGACGACCTTTTTGGTCCAGTCGTGCCCTTTGCTGATCGCCAGCCGCGTGCCGAGCCAGCCACCCAGGGCGTTGCCGACGCCGAGGGAGAGGCCCAGCGGCCAGTTGACCTGGTCATGCACCACGAACACCGCCAGCGCCAGCACGGTAAAAACCAGCACCACAAACACCTTGATGGCGTTGATACGCACCAGGTCGAGGCCGTGGGCGAGCAGGGCGGTGATAATCAGAAAACCCACCCCCGCCTGCACGAAGCCGCCGTAAATGCCGATGAAGAAAAAGCTCACCACGATGACCGCGCCGCGCAGGCGTGTGATATGGAGAGGTTTGTCGTGCAATTTTTTGACCGGGTCGATCAGCATGAAGATGAGGATGCCGATCATGATTGCGGCCAGGATCTGCTCAAAGAGGCGGTCATCAATATCCACCGCCCAGCGGGCACCGAGGTAGCTGCCTGCCAGCGCGGGCAGGGTGCACAGCAGCGCCAGTCCGGTCGGCAGCATCTTTTTCTGGCGAAAACCGCCGATGGCGGTAATGCTCTGGCACAGAATCCCGATGCGGTTGGTGCCGTTGGCGACGCTGGCCGGCAGGCCGAGAAAGATCAGCATCGGCAGGGTCAGCAGCGAGCCGCCGCCGGCCAGTACGTTGATAACGCCGGTAAAGGCGCCGATCAGAAAAAGAGCGGCGGCCTGAAGAGCAAAGGGCGTGTCCATCAGTTTTTTTCTCCCAGCAGAGTGCGGATCACCTCGCCCGCCATGGTGAGCCCGAACAGGGGCGGGATATAGGAGGAACTGCCCAGGGGCGCGCGCAGGTCCTGGTAATCTGTCGGATCCTCGCCAGCGGGCGCCGCCGCGCAACGTCCCGCATGCAGCGGGCGGAACTCCTCGGTGGAATAGACGACCGGAACTCCGGAATCGATGCCGCGCCTGCGCAGGTTCTTGCGTATAATGCGTGCCAGGCGGCAGTTGCGGGTTTTGAACAGGTCGGCCACATGGATGCAGGTGGGGTCGAGCTTGTTGGCGGCCCCCATGGAGGAGATGATGGGCAGCTTTCTGCGCTTGCATTCCTCGATCAGGTGCAGTTTGGCGCTGATGTGATCGATGCAGTCAAGAACGTAGTCGTAATGAGATTCCAGCAGCTGATCGCTGTTTTTCTCCAGGAAAAACTCCTGCACCGGGATGATCTCGGCGTCCGGGTTGATCTTTCTGCAGCGCTCCGCCATCTCCAGCGCCTTGGGACGGCCGATCGTGTCATCCAGGGCATGGAGCTGACGGTTGATGTTGGAGGGATGAATGGTGTCGAAGTCGACCAGGGTCAGCTGGCCGACGCCTCCGCGCACCAGCGCCTCGGCGGCATAGCTGCCGACGCCGCCCAGTCCGAAGACGGCCACGCGGGCGGCCGCCAGGGTTTCAAGCCCTCTGCGACCGATCAGACGCTGCAGGCGGTCGAAGCGGGGTTGGGTGGTGAGTTCATCCATGCGGGTCGACTCCATCATCTTGAATATTAACCTGGATTATCCATGGAAACCAGGTTAAGAATGCGGCAGGCATTGGCGGTGGTGATGCGAGCGGTCTGCTCCAGGGACCAGCCGCGCAGTTCGGCCGCCCTGCATGCGATCAGCTTCAGCCAGGCCGGACGGTTGGTTTCCCCCCGGTGAGGGTGGGGAGCCATGTCGGGCGCATCCGTTTCCAGCACCAGCCATTCGGCCGGCAGTTCGCAGAAAACCTGTGGGGCGCGGCGGGCGTTGGGATAGGTCAGCACTCCGCCGAACCCGAGGGCAAAGTTCATCTCCACGGCCTGCCGGGCCAGCTCGACGCTGCCGGCAAACGCGTGCATAATTCCTCCGACTTGAGCGGCCTCTTCCTCCTTGAGAATCCCGAACAGCCGTCCCAGAGCCTTGCGGCAGTGAATGATCACCGGACGCTGAGCTGCAACGGCCAGCCGCAGCTGGGCACGAAAGGCACTTTCCTGCACCTCCATCGGTGGGAGGCCCGGATAGCCGTCAAGGCCGATCTCTCCCACGGCGACAACCTCAGGTCGTTCCAGCAGGTCAGACAGCCGTTCTGCACAGGAAGAATCCCATCGGTGAGCAGCCTGGGGATGAATCCCCGGCGCTGCGAGCGCGCCTTGGGTGGCCGCTGTGACCGCCAGCAGACCGTCCCAGCTCTCATCCGTCACGCCGGGAAGCAGAAAGCGGGAGACGCCGCATTTATTGGCTTCGGCGACATGGCGCGCCAAATCCTCCCGCATTGCGGGGTGATCGAGATGAATGTGGGTATCGAGCAGAAGAGGCGGATCCGTCATGGCAATGAATCCTAGCACAGGAGAATGCTCGTTGAAATGCTCTTTGCAGGTTGCGCCTTTGCAGGGAATGTGGTAGAAAAAACAGATAATTAATCCTATCTAACACCTTCAGGCGGGGCGAATATGGTCTCTCAACGTTCCCAGGATCTCAGTTATATCAAAAAAGTGATGCTTTTCACCCATGCGGTCGGCTTGGGGGTAGCCATTGTTTTCCCCTTTACGGCGCGGCCACTGCTGGGTCCGGTTGCTTACTCCCCGGGTTTCTGGGCCCTCTGCCTGGGGATGGGCTACTGCATCGGGGCGCTGAGTTTTTTTTTCGTGCGCGGGACGCTCAAAAAACAGCTGCGCTCTCAGTTGCGGCTGCTCGAGAGTATTGCCGGGCCGATGGAATTCTCCGGTGGGGAATCGGTTGAAGCCCTGCTTCTGGCGGTGGAGAACGCCGTCGAACGTGTCCGGCGCCTGGTGGGCGGCACCTACGGCGCCGTCAATGAACTGATCCCGCATTTTCGCACCCTGGCCGATTCGACCCGCTATCTCTCTGACCGTACCCGTGAGGGGCTGGCCGCGGCGACCGCTTCCAACAAGGATGTCGCCGGGATGATGGAGAAACAGCAGCAGGTGCTTGAACAGCTCGAAAGCCTCTCCCATCGATCTCAGGATGAGGCCGCTCTTTCGCGGGAGCTGTCCGCTTCGCTGGAGGAGATGGCCGGTGCTATGGAGCGCACCCGGGTTAAATTCCAGGAGACCTCGCGCATCACGGAACAGATGACCACCAGCATCGCCAAGGTGCAGAGCCAGGCCGATGAAGTCATCAGCGCGGTTGGGAACACCACCCAGGATCTTGACACCCTTGGGGATTCCCTGGAAAAAATCCGCTGGGGCGCTTCATCGAGTTCCGAGGCGGCCGACCGGGTTAAAAACGACGCACGCGAGGGCCTTGAGGTTGTCAAAACCTCCATTGAAGAGATGGAGCGCATCGAGGAGGAGAGCCTCCGGGCCATCGACGCCATGAAGAGGCTCTCGGTGCAGACCGGCGAGGTTGCCAAGATCATTGAGGTGATCAAAGAGCTGGTGTCGGACACGGAGCTGCTGGCCTTCAATGCCGCCATCATCGCCGCCAAGGCCGGCGAAGAGGGGAAAGGATTTTCGGTGGTGGCCGAGGAGATTCGCGACCTGGCGGATCGCACCACCGCCAGCGCCCAGGATATTCACCGTATCGTGCGTGGTATCAGCGGCGATACCCGGGAGGTGACCGTGGCAGTGGACGCCACCGCCAAGCGCATCGCCACCGGCAAAAAGCTCTCCCTCTCCACCGGCGAGGCGCTGCGCAAGATCATGGCCAGTGCGGTCGATGCCGCGGGGGCCTCCGAGCAGATCGCCCGCTTGACCGGAGAGCAGAACGAGCGTGCGCAGGGGCTTCTTGACCAGGCAGGCAAGAACCTCAACGCCGTCAAGTCCATGGCCATGGCTATGCAGAAGCAGCAGAGCGACCTGCGTGAGATCGAGGCGGGAGTCAACGATATGAAAGGCGCCTCGGATCAGATTGCCCGCGGCATGGAAGAGCAGGTGCGCGCCAACCACGAATTTGATTGCAGCCTCAATGAGCGCGAGAGCCAGATCAGGAAAGTCACCGAATCCACCCGCTACCAGATGGAGATCTCCAACAAAGTTTCCGAGCATTTCGGGCGTTCCGAGGAGCGCCTGCGGCGCAACGCCGAAAAAACTGCAGGGATTATCCGCGGGATCAGCGAGATGGAGCGTCTCACCGACGAGCTGCGCGAACTGGCGGAGGAGTTTCGCCTCTAAAGTTTGAATTTCAGAGGACAGAGATCATCCTTGACCACAGCCATGTTACGGACTATTTTGCATTAATCGATGTGACAAAGCTGTCTGAATTTCGACTGTTTCAGGTTTGAGACCAGGAAAAAATCGGTGCTGCAAAGGAGCTGCCCATGTCCCGAAGATTGTTTAATTGGTTGATTGTTTTAGCTCTGATTGGTTTTATTATGCCTGCCGGAGCGACTGCGGAAGGTGATCCTCTTGCATCCTGGACGCCCGAGTTCGATCCGAGTGGCGCTCAATATACCTACATTCTCTCCAATGTCGACCATCCCTCCATCGAGGGAATCGCGGTTGGATATCACATCCGCGACAAGGTGTGGGAGCGCTCCAAAGGGCGTCTTTATGTAGATTTTCGTCCTCTGGCACAATTGGGTGGCGAGCGCGACGTCCTGCAGAAGCTTAAACTGGGGGCCGTGCAGGGGATGCTCTGCTCATCGGTGGCGGCTGCCAACCTGGCGCCGGGGCTCGGCATCGTCAACCTTCCTTTCGTCATCAACACTTTTGAAAAGCTGGAAGCGTTCCGCAACGACCCAGAGCTGTTCGAGCCTTTTTCGCAGGCTGCCGCTTCCCAGGGGGTGACTGCGGTGGACTTTACCGGCTACGGCAGCTATGGCTGGGCCTCCACTTCCCCGGTGAGAACTCTCGAAGAGGCGCGCGAGGTCAATTTTCGTATCGCCGAGGCACCGGTCAACACCGATTTGTATAAAGCCTGGGATATGAAGTTTACCGTCATGCCCTGGCCTGATGTGCCCCAGGCGCTGCAGACCGGGGTCATCGACGGGCTGGACCACACTCCTATCGTGTGCGGCATTACCCGTAAATTCAATATCGCCCGTTATTTTACCCAGGTCGATTATGCGCAGGGGCTTTACATTCACCTGATGAACCGGCGCTGGTTCGACCGCCTGCCCGAAGATCTGCGCAAAATTCTGCTCGACACCATCCGCGAGGAGAGCGCCCGCGCCCGCAACCTGACCCAGCTGCAGCAGGAAGCGCAGATCGCCGCCGCGCGCGAAGACGGGGTGACCTTTTACCAGCTTTCCGAACAGGACCGCCAGCGTCTCAAAGAGCTCGCTGCCCCGGTATATGAAAAATGGGGCAGGAAGATCGGTGAGGATTACCTGGCAAAAGTTCGCACGCGCCTGGGAGATTGAAACCTCAGAAAATAATCTTTCACCACAGAGATCACGGAGAGCACAGAGGATGGCACAGAGAAAACCATAAAAAATTCTCACTTCTTGCCTCGGTGACCTCTGTGTTCTCTAGTGAACGAAGTGAACGGGTGGTTCAAGTTCCTCGACTCATCAGTACCGACCGCCTCCGCGCCCATCAAGTTACGCCTCGAAGCGATGCACGGCATGCTCAGCTCCTCGGTGGCTGCCGCCAATGTGGCAGAGCGGCTCGGCTTATCAATCTGGCCGAACCGGTGGTGAGTAAGTGGGGCGAGCGCATCGGTCCCCTGTATCTCCAGAAGGTTCGCGAGACTCTTGGCAACTGAACTCCGACTCTATATAATGACCGAAATTTCCGCGACCGGGGGCTCTGACCCCCGGTCCTTTTTTGAGGTCCGTTTTGAAAAAAGTTTTCCGCATCATTGACCGAACTCTGGCGTTTGTAGAGGAGTGGTCGCTGTTTCTGGCGGTCACAGTGGCACTGTGCACCGCCATGGCCAATGTCGTGTTGCGCAAGTTCACCGCCGACATCAACCTCTACTGGTCAGATGAAGTGGTGCGCAAGGTTATCTTTTACACCACCTATATCGGGTGCGTCGCTGCGGTGAGGACACGCTCTCTCATCCGTATCGATGCCATCCCTCAGCTGTTTCCTGTCACCAAGCGATTTCTGACCCTGGTCAGTCACCTGGTGGTGCTGGTTTTCTGCGGCATGATGGTTCACCTCGGCGGCCAGATGACCTGGATGATGTACCAGGATGAATATGCACGCACGACCAGCCTGCAGATTCCTGAATGGATTCTCTATGCCGTGCTGCCGTTGATGGGCGTGATGATGTTTTTCCGCACCCTGGTGGTGATGGTGGAAGACTGGCGCGGGGAGATGTTCTGATGGAGAGCAGTTATCTGATTATCGGGGCACTGCTTCTCGGCCTGCTCGGTGCCACGGTGCCGGTTTTCATGGCGCTGTTTTTCACCGGCATGATCGGCCTGGTGTGGGTGGTGGGAATCGATCCTCAGATCGTGATCGAGGTTCTCTACCGCAGCATGGACAAGTTCGCGCTGGTGGTGGTGCTTTTTTTTGTGCTGTGCGGCAACATCATGACCACCGGCAGCATCGTCGAAAAACTGATCAAGGCCGCCAACTGCCTGGTGGGATGGCTCCCCGGCGGCCTGGCGATGGCGGGGATTCTCGCCTGCGGCTTCTTTGGCGCGATCTCCGGCTCTACTGTGGCGACGGTGGTGGCGATCGGCGGTTTTATGATCCCGGCGCTGGTGAAAAACGGCTACGACGAGCGTTTTTCGGTCGGAGTCATGACCACCGCACCGATCCTCGGCGTGATCATTCCGCCCTCCATTGCCATGATCCTTTACGCCATGGTGTCCAATGACGCACTGGAATCGCTGTTTCTGACCGGTTTCGTGCCCGGCCTGCTGATCATGGCGGCCATGTCCCTGTACGCCTATATCGTATGCAAGAAGGCAGGAATGCAGCCGCCGCCGCGACCGACCTTGCAGGAGACCCTCAGGATACTGCGCGAGAGTGCCTGGGCGCTGTTTCTGCCGGTGCTGATTTTCGGCGGCATTTATTCGGGGCTGTTTACCGCCAATGAAGCGGCTGTAGTGGCCTGTTTTTACGCCCTGTTCGTTGAAATCCTGATTCACCGCGATCTTAAGCTGCGCGACGTCAAGCAGGTGGTGGTTTCTTCTGCCGTGACCTCGTCGACGCTGCTGGTGATCGTCGCCGGGGCCTCTGTTTTCGGCGAATATCTGACCTTTGAGCAGATCCCCGACAAGATTGCCAATGCGGTGGTGGCAAGCATACAGTCGCCCTGGGTCTTTCTGCTGGCAGTGAACATCCTGCTGCTGCTGATCGGCATGTTCATGGACATCATTTCCGCCACGCTGATCCTGACTCCTATTTTTCTGCCGCTGCTGGCCAAGTTCGGCATCGACACCATGCATTTCGGCCTGTTGATGACCATCAATCTCGGCATCGGCTACTGCACGCCGCCGCTGGGGGTGAGCCTGTATATTTCAGGCGCGACCGTGAACCGCAACCTGCTGTACGTATCGCGCGCCGTCATGCCTTTTCTGCTGATTCAGATCGCCATTCTGCTGCTGCTGACTTTCTGGCCGGATCTGGTGCTGCTGCTGCCACGCCTGGTTTATGGATACGGCGGCTGATTTTTGCCGGAGCTCATCATGGACGCAAAAGTTCTCATTCCTCTTGATGATTCACCCACATCGGCCGCCACAATTGATTATGTGCTGGCTCACCCGGCGCGTTTCGCCTCTCCGTTGATTCTGCTGCATGTGATCGATGTGGACAAGCTGGCCTATCGGATGATCCCTGATTTTCAGCTCAATATGGTCAAGGAGCGGGCACGGCAGTCGGGGGAGGAGTTTCTGGCTGAACAGCTGCAGCGAGTGAGTGATGCGGGTTTGCAGGCGCGCACCCGTCTCGAGACCGGCAGCCCGCGCAAGGTCATCCCGCGAGTCGCGGAGGAGGAAGAGGTGGGGATGCTGGTGATCGGCCGCAGCCACGCCGGCGAGATCCGCGACGTGCTGTTCGGCTCGGTCACCAACTATGTGCTGCACCAGGTGCGATGTCCGGTGCTACTGATCTGATCGATCTGCAACAGAGACCTTCACTCGGCAAGGGCGATCTGTTTGCGGCTCTCCCACAGCCCGTGGAGGTTGCAGTACTCACGCACCACAAGCGTGACCGGCTTGTCGGTTTTAAGCGTGAAGCGGGCGCGCGGCTCATTGAACTGATGTGAAAAATCGACCCGTCCTGCCGGCTCGTTGCCGACATAGAGCTGCACCATCTGAATATAATGCGTCGCTCCCATGGGGTGCACGATCTCGCCCACGGTAATCGTCACCTCGAAAGGCTCGCCGGATTTGACTTTGTCCGGCGCCTCGATGACCGGCGCATGTTTTTTTTCCAGCGTCGTCTTTTCCTCGGGATTTGCGACCCGGTTGATGTTGGCGAACAGTTCCTTGTCGACATCGTAGTATCCCTGGAAGTCCTTCTCCTTCTGCGCCAGCACCTGATTGGCCGCAAGCAGCACGCCGCCAGCCGTCAATGCGCTGCGTACCATGAAATCCCTGCGTTGCAAAGGCTTGTTCATAATAAATTCCTCCCTGATAGGTTTCATTGGACTTTTTAACGCTGAGGCGCGGAGAGGCAAGGGCCTCTGCGTTAGATTTGTGATCTTGCCACAGGACTATAGCGTGCTCCGGACAAACGTCAAGCGCTTGACAAGTATTCAAATATCGATATAGATTGAAGGGAAGCAAAAAGGAGATTTTTATGAATGAAATATTGATTCTGCTGGGAGTTGTGGCCATTTGGTTCGTGCTCAACCGCTGGATTCTGCCGCGCCTCGGCGTGCCCACCTGAATGTCGGGCAGCTGCGATCTTCCCGTGCGGAAGAAAAAGACTGAGGATAAAGATGTGATAAAAGTTAAAAAAACAAATGGATAGAGATGCTATAAAAAGTTTGTGACGTTCTCGAGATATCATTACTCAATCCCCGCGATCTTCCGGATTCTGTTGATTACAACCGTAGCTCTTTTCTGACTGGCAGCGTCAGGTGGAAGATGGCCGGGCAGAGCGTCCAGAAACTCTGTATTTCGTAAAAGGCCGTGCGATTTTTCTCAGGGTTTCTCCCAGTCGGTAGTATTCGGAACTGCTTCCGATTTCGACAATGACATCGACATCCAGAGTCGGCCGTACATCCGGAGCCGCTTCGTCGGTAATCAGCAGAGTTGTGGCAGCACCTCCCAGAAAAACCACTTGCCCCCGCAATTCGCCAAGGCGCTCTGCAACGTGGCGGACCATCTCCAGATTTCCAGCGGCTATTTTCAAGGCCTCTTCTCCAAGCGTAATTTAAGTTCTTTCACAGCCAGTTCCCTTTCACGTGCCCGACCCTCACGGATGGCATCCACCAACGCGAGCAGTTCGTAAAGATTTCTGTCACAGGCAGCCGCTTTCGGAACAGATTTGTACAGGGGGGAAAATTCGTATCCCCGCACGGGACCATCCGCATCGGGCCAAACAGGAGGTGGGTCCTTGGATAGGGCAAAATACTCCTTCAGTGGCGGCGCTGCATGTGAGGTGGGAATTCCTCTTGTCAGAGGACCGCGGATCGGTGGAAAGGCATACTTGACCCCGTGAACCAGAAATTCTTCAAGAGCCTTGACCAGCGGGATATTCCGGCTCACATCAAATAGCCGCGCCATTGTAGCCCTCTTTATTCCACTGTGAGTTTCCGATGGACTCATGAACAGCTCGTTAGCCAGGCCATTGTAAGACCAAGGTTTGGCACCCATGGTGACGAGCTTAAGGAGAATGAGGATGTCTTGAGGTTTGAGTACCATGACTATATGCTATTCGCGAATCGCGAATAGCACAAGAAATTTTTTCTTTCGGGTTCGAAAATTTTCGTGAGAGGGCGTTCGTCTTACAGGTTGGCGATGCATCAAACTGGGGGGAGGCAGTATGTTCGAAGAATGGGCATTGACTATTGGCCCGCTGTCACACAAATAGATTGTATCAGAGGTAGGGAGAAAACAGCTTGAAGAAGCTGGTCCACAGCCGCCGCAGCATCGGGCGGCTGTCTATCTCATAGACCGTGGTGCGGTCGGAAATGCTGATGATGCTGTCGCAGTGATCTTTGAGTTGTTTCACCAGAGTGCTGGAATAGATTTCGACATTGAATTCGAAATTTAGGCGCAGGCTGCGCGGATCGAGGTTGGCGGAGCCCACCAGGGCATAGTCATTGTCCACCAGCAGCAGCTTGCTGTGAACGAACGGCGGCGGCTGAAAATAGATGCGCGTACCGTAGCGTGCCAGCTCCCATACATAGGCTTCTGTCGCCCAGCCGACAAAAGGCAGGTTGTTCTGACGCGGAAGGATCACATCCACCTTCACGCCACGTAGCGCCGCGGAGTTGATGGCGGAGACCAGTGCGCGGTTGGGGATGAAATAGGGGGTCATGATGCAGATCCGTTCCCGCGCGCAGTTGAGAGCACCGATGACGATCCAGTGAAGCTTTTCAAAGTCTTCGTTGGGGCCGGCACTGATTCCACGGCAGAAAGCTTCACCATGGGGGATCGCCTCGGGAATGCGTGACGGGGTCACCCGCTCGCGGGTTGCAAACCCCCAATCCTCAAGGAATGCGTCCTGCAGATGGGCGACTGTCGGTCCTTCGATTTTAAAGTGAATATCCACCACGCGATGCTTGTTGTGCGTGTCGGCCGCCAGATGGCGGTCGCCGATATTCATCCCTCCGGTAAATCCGATTTCATCATCCACCACCAGAATCTTTCGATGATTGCGCATGTTGAAATAAATGCCCCGTCCCGACAGAGAGGGAGGTAGAAATCGAGCGACATGGACCTTTGAGCCGCGTAATAATTTGCGGGCAAGGGGCAGGGAGTAACATTCGCCCAGCGCATCCACCAGCACCCTTACCGTGACGCCCCGGTCGGCGGCGGTGCGCAGGGCATCGGCGAATTCGCGTCCCACGGTGTTGCTTTCGAAAATATAGGTGGCCAGATGAACGCTCTCACGCGCATTGCGAATGGCGTCAAGCATGGCGGGATAGGCCTGCTCGCCATTGAACAGCACAGTGATGTGGTTGCTGGGGCAGAGAGGGCGTCGGGTGACCGCGTCGGAAAGGCTCAACAGAGCCTGGAAATTCTCATGGCGGAAGGGAAGGGTTTCGGCAATCTCCGGCGACCAGGGGCAGAACTCGGGTTCGGTCCAGGGCAGTCCCTGCCCCCGGGTCTGCCAGTCGCGGGCGCGCGAACGGATGCGGTTGACCCCGAACAGCCAGTAAAAAAGAGGACCGATGCCGGGAACGGCCAGGTTGGTCACGATCCAGCCCAGCGCGGCTCGCGGATCGAGTTTGTTGAGCAGCGCGTGCCCCGCCGAAAAAACGCCGAGGCCGTTAAGGATAAGCCAAAGGGTGGTTGAAAGCAAAGAGTG
>JAXHUR010000004.1:28130-68756 GCA_034189505.1 Thermodesulfobacteriota bacterium
TAGCGCCGCAAGCTGGTGGCGCAGCGGGGGCAGGTCAGCATGCTGGTTGAGGGTACACGGTGTCCGCAGGTCGGGCAGTTGAAAAAGTATTTGCAGAATTTGCACTGAATTTCAGACAGACCCTGGCGTTTTTTGCACTTGGGGCAGATCCGATACATTTTGCGTTTTTCAATGTAATCAGCGAACAAAAGGCCGCAGCGGGGGCAGGCCTCGAGTCCGCGGCTTGAGATACGGGTG
Organism: Thermodesulfobacteriota bacterium; assembly: GCA_034189505.1. Taxonomy (GTDB): domain Bacteria; phylum Desulfobacterota; class Desulfuromonadia; order Desulfuromonadales; family Geoalkalibacteraceae; genus Geoalkalibacter_A. The sequence continues at coordinate 28,368 of JAXHUR010000004.1, forward strand.
TCGCAATTGGGGTTGGGGCAGACGAAGACAGTTTTGCAGTGGCTGCACCAGAACTTTCCTTTCTGGGGTTGTTTGCAGACAGGGCATTTTTCCATGGAATCCACCTCTTCTAACGGCAATAGAATTGACAGCTCACGGCACTGCGACAGGTGCATGAGTTATCTCAATAAAAAACCGGGCCCCCGCAGGGACCCGGTTTCTGGTCGTCGCGTTTATGGGGTTAAGGTCAGTCGATCTTCTGAAAAGCCTTGGCGGCGGCTCCGCAGATTTCGCAGGGTCCGGTCGGTGCGCCCTCAATAGTGTGGCCGCAGACTGAACAGACGTAGTAATCCACCTCGGGATTGCTGCCGAGGTTGTCCAGCGCAGCCTTGTAGAGACCGGCATGCACCTTTTCCACCTGGTTGGCGAGCTTGAAGCTCCGCAGGGCGTCGGCGAAGCCTTCTTTTTCGGCCTCTTCGATCATCTTGGGATACATCTCGGTAAATTCATGCGTTTCGCCGCCGACGGCCTCTTTGAGGTTCTCTTCGGTGCTGCCGACCCCTTTAAGGGCGCGCAGATGAGCATGGGCGTGGATGGTTTCAGCCGCAGCCGCGGCACGGAACAGCTTGGCGACCTGTGGGTGCCCGTCTTGTTCGGCTTTTTTGGCAAAGGCCAGGTAGGTACGGTTGGCCTGGGATTCCCCAGCAAAAGCTTCCTTGAGATTATTTTCGGTCTTGCTGCCGGTTAACTCAGCCATGAAATCATTCCTCTCTTGAAAAGGGCGCCAGGGAGAAGACGACGCCAAACGGTTATGTCTTATAGCTTTTACGCACCCAATGATTTTGAATCCACGGTTCCCAACACCGCAGCCGGTACCAGAACACTTCAACCGTGTTGATGTTACAAACAAATTCATTGTAAACATTACCCCTGCATTGTCAACAGCATCCGCATCGCGCCGAAGCTAAGCGGGGTTGCCGTCAAGCTGATTTCATACTAAGATTTCTTTTATTTATCTGACTGAATGCCACCGGCAGAACAGGGAGAGGTTGCCATGAGTGATTTTCGCTTCGACAAAATCGAGCAGGAAGTGGTTTTGTTCCTCGCCGACGGGATCGTCCTTGAGGGCACGGTTTTCCTTGCGCCTCATGCCTATACCCATGCCGGCCCCCAGACTCTTCTTGAGCTGCTGCGGGAGCCTGAGCCTTTTCTGCCGCTGCGGGACCGCGACGGCAGCCTGCGGCTCGTGAACAAGGGTGCTGTCAGCCATGCCCGCCTTGCAGCAGGCACAGTTGAAGGCCCGGAAGGGATTCCCCTTGGAGAGAAAGTGGCGGTGAGCCTGTTTTTTTTCGGAGGAGAAACTCTGGAAGGGACGCTTTATATCGAAATGCCCCGGGACAAAAGCCGACTTAAGGATTTTCTCAACGCTGCGCCGGACTTTTTTCCCTTCGACTGCGGCGAAAGCCATTATATCATCAACAGCCGGCTGCTTTACCAGGTTATGCCGCTGTAGGCGTGAAGCGTGAAAAAAAGGCGAACTGTCCAGGCGGTTCGCCTTTTTTTAGAAAGAGGAGCTTCTTTGCGATTAAAAGCGGTTATGGTTGCTGCCGGAGTCGGCGGTAATCCGGGGGATGTCCCGCTGCAGGACGATTTCGTAGGAATCTTTGAGCTTTTTGGTGAACAGGGTGCCCAGCCACAGGGGGCTCCAGATGACGCCGGCGGCCAGCCATTTGTTGCGTTCTCCTGCGTCCACCTCGTCCGTGCGAACTGCGTAGGAGATCGGTTCGTAGCCGGGTTTTTCCACCGTAACCATCAGTTTCTGCCCCGCGCTCAGATTATATTCGTAACGGCAGGGCGTGTTCCCGATAGGTTTCCCGTCCACGAAAACCACCGCGCCTTGCGGTTGGGAGACGAAGAGAGCTTGCTGATGCGCGCAGGCGCTGGTGAAAAACAGCAGAAAGGCAAGAGCCAGAAATTTCTTGAGCATAAAATTCAGACCTCTTTGGCGGCAGGTTAAATGTCGTGTGGAGCGAACATTTACAAAGAGCTGCCAATTTTAAAGCAAAAAAGATGCCGCGTTGACAGAAATGAGGTCCGGGCAAGCTTGAAATCTACAGCGTTTTCCTTAAAAAGCAAAGAGATTTTCAGCGGCTAACCGTGAAAAATGAATTTTGTGGTGAACGGAGTCTGGATTTGAGTGATCGCGAACTGTGTTGAAAGATGGTCATTTTTTTGTCGCTTGATGGGCGAAAAGACCACATTTCTGTCAGGCGGTGAGGCCTGGGTGACACGCTATGGGCAGAAGCGAAGGCTTTTTATTGGTCAAGGTAGGGGCGTAGATAACGGCCGGTGTGTGACGCCTCCACCCGTGCGATTTCCTCCGGCGTCCCGCAGGCGACGACGGTTCCGCCGTTCTGTCCACCCTCTGGCCCCAGGTCGATGACATGATCGGCGGTTTTGATGACATCGAGGTTGTGTTCGATCACCACCACCGTATTGCCATCCTCCACCAGGCGCTGAAGGACTTCGAGAAGTTTGTGGATATCGGCAAAATGGAGACCGGTGGTGGGTTCATCGAGGATGTAAATGGTGCGTCCTGTGGCGCGTCGCGACAATTCCCGCGCCAGCTTGATGCGCTGCGCTTCGCCGCCGGAGAGGGTGGTGGCGCTCTGGCCGAGTTTCACATAACCGATGCCGACCTCGCGCAGGGTCTCAAGCTTGGTCCGGATGCGCGGCACATTCTCCAGGAAGGCGCACGCCTGGTTGACGGTCATGTCGAGGATTTCGGCAATATTTTTTCCTTTGTATCTGACCTCAAGAGTTTCACGGTTGTAGCGCGCTCCCTTGCACACCTCGCAGGTCACATAGACATCGGGCAGAAAGTGCATCTCTATCTTGATGGTGCCATCGCCCTGGCAGGCCTCGCAGCGTCCTCCCTTGACGTTGAAGGAAAAGCGCCCCGCTTTGTAGCCGCGCACTTTGGCTTCGGGAAGCTGACTGAAAAGCCCGCGGATATCGCCGAAAACCCCGGTGTAGGTGGCGGGATTGCTGCGCGGCGTGCGTCCGATGGGAGATTGGTCGATATCGATGACCTTGTCGAGATGCTCCAGGCCAAGGATTTCGTCAACCCTGCCGGCCTTCTGCGGGCCGCGCCGCAGGCGCTGCACCAGGGCCTGAAAAAGAGTATCGATCACCAGGGTGGATTTACCGGAACCTGAAACGCCGGTGACGCAGGTCAGGCAGCCCAGCGGGATGCTGACATCGATGCCGCGCAGGTTGTTTTCCCATGCCCCGCGCAGCGTCAGAAACCGCTCTGCGGCGCGGCGGCGCGGCGGCAGGTCGATGGAGAGCCGCCCGGTGAGATATTGCCCGGTCAGGGAATCGGGATGATCCATGATCTGCTGCGGAGTTCCCCGGGCCACAATTTCACCACCGCGGACCCCCGCACCCGGGCCCATGTCGAGGACATAATCTGCGGCGCGAATGGTCTCTTCGTCATGCTCCACCACCAGGACCGTGTTGCCCAGATCCCGCAGGCGGCGCAGAGTTTCGAGCAGCCGCTGGTTGTCGCGTTGGTGCAGGCCGATGGAAGGCTCATCGAGAATGTAGAGAACGCCGGTGAGCGAGGAGCCGATCTGGGTTCCCAGACGGATGCGCTGCCCCTCGCCGCCGGACAGGGTGTCTGCGCGGCGCTCCAGAGTCAGGTAATCGAGGCCGACCTGGATGAGAAAACCGAGGCGGGCTCTGATTTCAGCCAGGATGCGGCGGGCGATTTCAGCCTTGCGCGCCGAGAGTTCAAGCTCGCTGAAGAAAAGGTCGGCTTCCGCAAGGGGCAGGGTGCAAACCTGGTGAATGGTCTTTGAACCGATGGTGACGCACAGGGCTTCGGGGCGCAGGCGTGCACCTTTGCAGGTGGGGCACGGCATGACGCTCATGAAGTTTTCAAGATTCTCGCGCACGCCGTCGGAGTCGGTTTCACGGTAGCGGCGCTGCAGGTGAGGAATCACCCCCTCGAACGGTTTTTCGTAAAAATGCTTTCGCCCCCCCTGCTCGAAAAAAAATTGCACTTTCTCACTCCCGGTGCCGTGCAGCAGTACCTGGCGCAGACTCTCGGGAAGCTTCGAAAAGGGGGTGCGCGCCGAAAAAGCGAAGTGCTCGGAAAGCGCTTCAAGCAGCTGCTGATAATAAACGCCGCTGCGGTTTTCCCAGGGGACAATGGCGCCCTCACGCAGGGAAAGTTGGGGATTGGGCACCACCAGGTCCGGGTCGAAATATTTGCGGGTTCCCAACCCCCCGCAGTCCGGGCAGGCGCCCTGCGGATTGTTGAAGGAGAATGAACGCGGCGTGATCTCCGGCATGGCGATGCCGCAGGCCACACAGATGTGGCGCTCGGAAAAGACCTCGGCCTCCGGGGTTTCATCCCGGTCGGCGCCGGCAGGGGCCACGGGCTCCACCCGCACCACCCCGTCCGCCAGCCGCAGAGCAGTTTCAAGCGAGTCGGCCAGGCGTCCAGCAATTCCCTCCTTGATGACCAGCCGGTCAACGACGACCTCGAGAGTATGTTTCTCGCCCTTGTCCAAAGCCGGCGGCTGGGAAAGCTCGTGAATTTCTCCGTCGATACGAACGCGAACGAAGCCGGTCGCGCGAAGCTGCGCCAGTTCTTCGCGAAGACTGCCTTTTTCGTCCCGCACAACAGGGGCCAGAAGCATCAGGCGGGTATTTTCCGGTAGATCCAGGATGCGGTCAACCATCTGCTCGATGGTGCGTGCGGAGATTTCGACGCCGCACCGAGGGCAGTGAACGGTTCCGGCGCGCGCATACAGCAGCCGCAGATAATCGTGGATTTCAGTGACTGTGCCGACGGTGGAGCGCGGGTTCGTCGAGCCCGATTTCTGGTCGATGGCGATGGCGGGCGAGAGGCCCTCGATGCTCTCCACATCGGGTTTCTGCATCTGTTCCAGGAACTGCCGGGCATAGGCGGACAGGCTTTCCACATAGCGCCGCTGCCCCTCGGCATAGATGGTGTCGAAAGCCAGGGTCGACTTGCCCGACCCGGAAACCCCGGTAATCACCACCAGTTGCTCGCGCGGGATGTTGGCATCGATATTTTTGAGATTATGTTCGCGGGCGCCGCGAATGACGATCGATTTAATCATGTCAGCCTGCGCTCCAATCCCTCAACCATCTCCTGGCCATGATCCAGCAGGGCATCGGCGGTGTTCCCGGCAGGGGCTTCGGCGTAAAGACGGACCAGCGATTCGGTTCCCGAGGGCCTCAGCAGCAGCCACGCCTCGTTTTCGAGGTGCCATTTGACGCAGTCGATGCGCGTGGTGGCCTGCACTTTCAACCCGGCAACAGACGACGGCTGCAGGTCTGCAAGGTGGCGCTGCAGTGCCTGCGGCGAAACTGCGGGCAGGGGCAGATTGCGCTGACGGTAATGAAGGGGGCCGAACTGTCGCTGCAGTTCGCGCTTCAGTTCATGCAGCGGACGTCTGCTGCAGCCGAGAGATTCGAGCAACAGCAGTGCAGCAAGCTGCCCATCGCGGTCGGGGAGGTGACGGGGAATGCCCGGGGCGCCGCTTTCTTCACCGGCCATCAGGACCTGGTCATCGAGGATGGCCTGGCAGGCGTGTTTGAAGCCGACAGCAACCTCCGTCAGCGGCAGGTTGTAACGGGCACAGATCCGGTCGATCATCCGGGTGGTGGAGGTTGATTTGATGATGCGTCCGCGCTCTCCCCGCTGCGCCAGCAGGTGTTGCAGAAGCAGGGGGAACAACTCCTGCGGGCCGAGAAAATCTCCGTTTTCATCGATGGCCGCAAGGCGGTCGCCGTCACCATCGGTGGCCAGCCCGAGGGTTGCGGCTCCTGTTCGGACGAGATGGCTTAACTCGCCAAGGTGTGCGGCAATGGGGTTGGGGTTGATTCCGCCGAAGCCGGGATTGTCCCCGCCATGCAGGAGTTTGACCTCAAAGCCAAGTTCGGCCAGCGGCGCAGCGAGCATGTCGCCGGTTGCGCCGTGCATGACGTCGAGCCCGATGGGGCAGGCGGCTGCTCTGATATGATCCTCGTTGACGAATGCCCGCAGGGCTGCCTGATAAGCGCTGCGACCGTCAATTGATTCGATGCGGCCGGGGCTTGTGCCGTGATGGGGTAATGCTGCCTGACACAGCAGATATTCGATTTTTTCGGTGGTGGACGGCCGGGCGCTGCCGCCGAAATATTCCTTGAGCTTGAGGCCGCTGTACTGGGGAGGGTTGTGCGAGGCGGTAATCACGATGCCGGCACCGGCATTTTTGTGCCGCACCATCCACGAAACGGCCGGGCTTGGAGCGAAGTCCTGCATCAGCCAGACATTGAGGCCGTACCTCGCGGCCGTATCGGCGACCTCCTCGGCGAAGGCGCGAGACTGAAAACGGCGGTCGTAGCCGATGACCAGCCCCCGATGGGCAAGATGTTCATCCTGAAGGTAGCGGAGGATGGCGGATGTGACCTGGGTCAGGCGGGCAAGGGTAAAGTCGCGCGCGATAACGCCACGCCAGCCGTCGGTGCCGAAAGTTGCTTCGCTCATGACTTCTCGTCGGCCATGCGGGCGGCCATCAGCACCGCCGCGACCAGGCTGTCGGCGCTGGCTGTGCCGGTCCCGGCAATATCATGGGCGGTGCCGTGATCGACGGAGGTTCGCACGATAGGAAGCCCCAGGGTCAGGTTGACGCCGTCATCGAAATGCAGCAGCTTCAAGGGGATCAGGGCCTGGTCGTGGTACATGCATACCACCGCGTCGTAGCGGCCCTGAACGGCAAAATGAAAGAGGGTATCTGCACTGAAAGGCCCTTGCGCATCGATGCCGGCCGCCTGGGCCTCCCGGACGGCCGGTTCAATGAGGCGCTGTTCTTCATCGCCGAACAGTCCTCCCTCTCCAGCGTGGGGATTGAGAGCCGTTACGGCGATGCGCGGCGATTTCAATCCGAAATAGCGCTTCAGGTCACCATCGGTGATGCGCAGGGTAGTAAAAATCTCCTGCCGGGAAAGCGCCTGCGGGACAGCGCGCAGGGGGAGGTGGGTGGTGACCAGGGAAACCCGCAACCGAGCGCCGGCGAGCATCATGACCACCCGCTCGACACCGCAGCGTCTGGCCAGCAGTTCGGTGTGGCCGGGAAAGTCGTACCCTGCCGCGCGGATGGCCGCCTTGCTGATGGGCGCGGTCACCATTCCGGCGGCGTTGCCGTCGCGGCAGCGAGCGCAGGCCCACTCGATATATTCAGCCATGGCCAGGCCGTGAGCGGCATCGGGCGCTGCCCCGGGCACGGGTAGGGGGTCGAAATGCGACAGGGCCTTTACGGCCAGAACTTTCTCGCCGATGCGGAGTTCATAATCGGCAGGACCGCAGGAGGCTTTGATCTGTGCCTGTTGGTGAAAAGTCGTGGCGGCCTGCTGCAGGACATGCGGGTCGCCGGCCACCACCACAGGATGAGACAGCCCATCAAAACTGCCGGCCAGCAGCGCTTTGACGATGATTTCAGGACCGATCCCGGTCGGATCTCCCATGGTGATGATCAGAGGTTTTTGCACGGCCACCTCCGGCGACCTTCCGATGAAGAGGGTCAGATGAGGATTTCGATATGAGCGTCCTTCTTCAGGGTACGGCTCCACTCCTGAAAGCGCTGCTCGCGGTCCTGCGACAGGAGCTTCTCGCGAATTTCGTCCTTCACTGTATCGAAGCGGCGGATCGGTCCGGGATGACGGCCTTCAACGCTGAGAATGAAAATCCCCTCCGGTGTTTCGATCAGATCCGTCACCTCGCCTTCTTCCAGGCCCTCGACAGCGCGCGCAAAAGAGGGGCGCAGCTCGTCCCGGGTAAAGGTGCCGAGGTCACCACCGTCAACATTGTCATCGGTGCTGTAGATGAAAATCGTCGAGTAGAAATCCTCTCCCTGGCGCAGAAGAGCCAACGCCTCCCGGGCGCGTTCGCGGATATCCTCCACCTGGGTATTGCCGATCATGGAGTCGCGGGGAATGGCAAATTGCAGATAGGCCAGGCTCACGGTAGGATCGCCGCGAAAGCTGTCGATGTTTTCACGGAAATAATCGCGAACCTCGCGCTCTGAGACCTCGACTTTGCTCTGGACTTCGCGGCCGATGAGCTTGAAGCGCAAAATCTGCTGGCGCAGTTTTTCCCGATAATCGTTCAGGCTCAGGTTCTGCGCCGCCAGGGCCTGCCGCAGCTGATCGCGGGTGATGTTGTTCTGTTTGACCACGTCATCGATGGCCTCCTCCACCTCGGCTTCGCTGACTTCCAGCCCCAACTCGCGTACCCGCTGGTTGACCAGCTTCTGCTCGATCAGCTGCTCCAGAACCTGCTGTCTCAGCGCAACATTATCCGCCGGCGAGGGGCGGCCGGCGGCGGCTTCCCCGGCAAGAACCGATTCAATCTCGCGTTCCAGTTCGTAGGTGGTAATAATGTCCTGGTTCACCACTGCCGCGACCTTGTTGAGGACCTCGGCATGCCCGCACATGGCGCCAAGCAAAATAAGTGCGGCCGTCCAGAAAATGCGGACCTTCATGTTGCGCGTCACAAAAATCATACAAAATTATCCATGATCGGGTGATAAGTCGGCCTGGCTCGAGGAGAAAGCAGCAGGCACGGAACAGGTGACATTAAAGCAGCGGCCAGTTGACTTCCAGCTCCGAGCGTGCCCCAAGATCCAGCAGCCAGGCGCGCCGGGCGGCGGCTTCCTTCTGGCGACGCAGACGAGCGCGGATTTCTTCCTCGGCCTGTTCCAGGGACAGGTTCTGGGCGGGACGTACTTCCTCGACGCGGAAAATATGATAACCGTATTCGCTGCTGACCAGCGGGCTCAGTTCGCCCGGCGCCAGATCGAATACAACTTCATCGAATCGGCTCGGCATTTCCCCCCGCGGGAAAAATCCAAGATCTCCCCCCTGGTCCCCATCGGGGGAGAGGGAGAAGCGCTGCGCCATCTCGACGAAGGAGGCGCCGTTGCGCAGGCGCGCCACAATCTCTTCACCCTGCTCCTCATTGTCCACCAGAATCTGGCGTGCCCGCACGCGCAGAGGCCGCACAAACTCATCGCGATGGGTGGCGTAATAATCGGCGATTTCCTCTGCCCCGACCTTGATTTTGCGGTGCACTTCCTGCTCGAGAACCTTATCGATCATGAGGCGTTCCGTCAGATCTTCCCGGATCCGTTCCAGAGAGAGGTTGCGGCGCGAAAGCATGCGGTCGAAATTTCCGTCGGGGTAATCGCGGCGCATCTCGGCAAGAGCGGCTTCGACCTCAGCCTCATCGACATGAATTCCACGGCGTCGCGCTTCGGCCAGGGCCAGTTCCTGGTCGATAACCTGCCGCAGGAAAGATCGCCGCAACTCATCTTTTTCGTTTTGCGCGAGGGTGTGGTCCAGGGGAAGCGTAGCGGCGAATCGGCGATTGAATTCGTCCAGCCTCATAACCCGGTCGTCGATTCGCAGCAGCACCGGAGAGGATGAATCGGGCTGGTTGCGGCATCCGGCCAGGCCGCTCGCCACAATCAGCACCGCCAGCGCCGATAGCACAAGCAGCGAGGAGAAAATGCGGGATTTTCGATGGAAAACTACCTTGTCCATAGGTCCTGGAAAAAAACTATCATAGCTAAAGAAATGCTTTCAATTCTTTTTTTGCTGCTTGCAGCACATCCTCGCGCGACATGCGGCCGAGGTCTATGCTGAGCCGGTAATCGGGGGTGAAGCTGTAGCGTTCAGGGTCATCGAGACGTGCCAGAATTTTTTCCGGCGGCACCGGAGTCTCGGCGTGAAAGGCAAAAATAAGGCGGCGCCCGGTGAATTCGGCCAGCTCGATTTTGAGCTGTTTCATCAACACGCGCAGCTTCATCTGCTCGTGCAGCACCTGGGCCGGCTCCGGCAGCTCCCCGTAGCGGTCGCGCAGTTCATCGACCACCTCATACAGGGTCTGTTCGTCATCGGCTCCCGCCATCTTTTTATAGAATACCAGACGCTGGTTGGGATCGGGCATGTATTTTTCAGGCAGGAAGGCGGAAAGGCCCAACTTGATCTCCGGATCGATCTTCTGCTCGCGCTCGAGCCCCTTGAGTTCGGCGATCGTTTCTTCCAGCAGCTCGCTGTACATCTCGAAGCCGATGGCGGCGATCTGGCCGGACTGGTTGCCGCCGAGCAGATCGCCTGCGCCACGCAGCTCCAGGTCGTGGCTGGCGATACGGAAGCCTGACCCCAGGTCCGAGAGATCCTGCAGGATCTTCAGCCGCTCGCGGGCTTCGCGGGTGAGAGTGGCTTCGCCGGGGATGAGCAGATAGGCGTAGGCGCGCACATTGGAACGCCCGACGCGGCCGCGCAGCTGGTAGAGCTGCGCCAGCCCGAAGCAGTCGGCGCGATTGATGATGATGGTGTTGGCCCGCGCGATGTCGATGCCGTTTTCGATGATGGTGCTGCACACCAGCACATCGGCGCGCCCTTCGATATAATCGAGCATCACCTGTTCGAGCTGTTTCTCCCCCATCTGTCCGTGCCCGACCGCCACCCGCGCTTCGGGGACCAGAGTCTGCACGAATTCGGCCATGGCGTTGATGGACTGCACCCGGTTGTGGACGAAGAAGACCTGGCCGCCGCGCCGCAGCTCGCGCCGGATCGCTTCGGCGATCACATCATCGTCGAACTTGGTGACATAGGTGCGCACCGCCAGCCGGTCCACCGGCGCGGTATCGATAACCGACAGGTCGCGCAGCCCGGCGAGGCTCATGTGCAGCGTGCGCGGAATGGGGGTGGCGGTGAGGGTCAGCACGTCGACTGCGGCGCGCATCTTTTTGAGCTTCTCCTTGTGGCTGACGCCGAAGCGCTGTTCCTCATCGACGATGAGCAGACCAAGATCCTTGAAGCGCACATCGCGCTGCAGCAGGCGGTGGGTGCCGATCAGGATATCGACCTTCCCCTCGGCGGCGCGCTCGAGGGTTTTCTTTATTTCGGCGGAGGTGCGCAGGCGCGACACCATCTCCACCATCACGGCGGCATCGGAGAAGCGCTCGCGAAAGGTCTGCCAGTGCTGGCGCGCCAGCACCGTGGTCGGAACCAGCACCGCTGCCTGCTTGCCGTCCTCAACCGCTTTGAAGGCGGCGCGGATGGCGACCTCGGTCTTGCCGTAGCCCACATCGCCGCACACGATGCGATCCATGGGGCGCTCATTCTGCATGTCGGTAAGCACTTCTTCGATGGCCTGGGCCTGGTCGGGGGTCTCCTCGTAGGGGAAGGCCGCCTCGAATTCGCGATACATGCGATCCGGCGGCGAAAAGGAAAAAGCGCTGGCCATCTCACGCTGAGCGTAGATCTTGAGCAGTTCCCGCGCCAGCTCCTCGGCCGCGGCGCGCGCCCGCAGCTTGGCTTTCTCCCACCCCTGCCCGCCCATCTTGTCGAGACGCGGCGCGTGCCCTTCGCCGGCGACGTATTTCTGCACCTTCTCGATGCGATCCACCGGCAGGTAGAGTTTGTCGCCGCCGGCATATTCAAGGTGCATGAAATCGCCCTCGACCTCTCCCAGGGCAAGATGGCGCAGGCCGCGATAGATGCCGACGCCGTGGTCGGTGTGCACGATGAAGTCGCCTTCCTTGAGCTCGGCCAGCGACGAGAGCATGGCCCGCGCCTTGGCACCGGCCCGGCCCCGGCGGCGCGCCCGGGCTCCGAAGATATCCTCCTCGGTAATGACGGCCAGGCGCTCATCCGGCAGCCGGAAGCCTGCGGACAGGTCTCCCAGCACCAGCAGCGGCTGTCCCTTGCGTGCATCGCCGAAGCGCGCATCCGGATCAAAAGGCGGTGATGCGCCGTGGGGTTCCAGAAGATCCTGCAGTCGTTCGGCCTGGCCGCGCTGGTGGCAGACCAGCAGGACGCGCCAGCCCTCATCACGCCACTGGCGCAGCCTCTCCACCAGCGGCGGCAGGGTGCCTCCTCCGGCTTTGAGGGCGGCGCGCAGATCGCCATTGCCCTGGACGTTGAAATGACAGCTGGGACGTTCGTCCTCGAGGCGATAGACCTGCAGCGCCACCAGGTCGATGCGCGACGGCGTGCGGGAAAGATTCTCTTCCAGTTCGCTGCCGGAGAGATACAGCTCCCGACAGCTGCCGTAGGGCTCCCCCTTGTCGACGGCCCGCTGTTCACCGTTGAGAGTTTCGGCGGCAAAACTGTCGGCTTCCTGCTCGAGGCGGGCCGGTTCAACGATCGTCCAGCGCCCGGTGCCGGCGTAATCGAAAAAGGTGTCGAGCCCTTCGTAGTTGAGGGGCAGCAGAAAGTGGCTCCCCGGGGCCAGCAGTCCTTCGCGCAACGCCTCGAGGCGTTGTTCGCGCTGGGAACGCGGCAGGTCGAGGGCGTCGCAGCGCTCCTTGAAGCGGCGTGTGAACCTGTCCCAGTGCGCGCCCGCCAGAATCAGCTCCCGTGCCGGCCGCAGGGTGAACTCTTTGATCTCTTCCTCGCGCGAGCGCTGATCGGCGGAATCAAAGGGACGGATGCGCTCGATGAAATCGCCGAAAAATTCCAGCCGCAAGGGCAGGTCATGGGTTGGCGGAAAAACGTCGATGATATCGCCCCGTACGGCAAAGGTCCCGCGGTCCTCCACCAGCGGTACCGACTGGTAGCCCAGTTCCTGCAGGCGGTGCACAAGCGGGGAGCGCTCGTGCTCGTCTTCAACCTTAAGCCTCAGGCTCAGATCTTTGAGGACGGTGCGCGGAATCACGCGCTGCATGGCGGCGCGGACCGGCAGAATCACCGCCCTGGCGCTGCCTTCAAGCATAGCGGCCAGAGTGGTGATGCGGCGCGCTTCCACTTCGGGATGGGGAGAGAGAGGCTCAAAAGGAGTGACTTCCCACTGCGGAAAAAGACAGATCTGCTCCGGCCGCTCCCAGAAAAAGGCGAGATCGCCGGCCAGGCGTTCGGCGCTGCTCTCGTCGGGCGTGAGAATGTAGAGGGGTTCGCTGGTTTCACGCAGCAATGCGGCCAGCAGAAAGGCATCGCAGGAGCCGGTCAGCCCCTGGATTTCTATGTGCCGTGCACCTTCGCGCACCCGTTGCAGCAGAGAACGGCTGGTGGCGTGTGAGATATGCGCAGTTTCGTTGACTGAATCCATGTCCAAACAAGGAGGGGCGTGCCGTGGCACGCCCCTGGAAAGTCGTCGCGTTGGTTTGCGTTTCAGTCGCGCGGCACCGCGAGCATGCAGTCCAGAGCCTGCTTGGCCCGTGCGCGGATAGCGGGCTCGACACTGATCTCGGGACTCATGTTCTGCAGGCTGTGCAGGATGTCTTCCAGCGAAGTCAGTTTCATATTGGGGCAGATGAGGCTGACGCTGGGCAGGATAAATTCCTTGTCCGGATTTTCCTTGCGCAGGCGGTAGAGAATGCCCATCTCGGTGCCGACGATGAACTTTTTGGCTGAATTGGTGCGGGCGTATTCATACATGCCGCTGGTCGAGCAGATATGATGGGCCAGCGCAAGGACCTCCGGCGTACATTCAGGGTGCGCCATGAAGACCGCATCCGGGTTCTCCTCCAGGGCACGCTTGACTTCCTCGACCTTGAGCCGGTCGTGGGTCGGGCAGTAGCCTTCCCAGAAATGGCACTTTTTGTCGACGTGCCCGGCAATGTAGCGGCCCAGATTGCGGTCGGGCACCAGCAGCAGCTCCTCGGCGTCGATGGAGCGCGCCACGTTGACGGCGTTGGAGCTGGTGCAGCAGATGTCGCTTTCGGCTTTGACGGCGGCGCTGGAGTTGACGTAGGTAACTACCACCGCTTCAGGATGCTGCGCTTTGAGATCCTTGAGCCCTTCGGCGGTCACCATGTCTGCCATCGGGCAGCCGGCATCGGCGCGCGGCAGCAGCACGATCTTGTCGGGTGCGAGAATCGCTGCGCTTTCGGCCATGAAATGCACGCCGCAGAAAACGATCACTTCGCGGTCGGTGCGCGCCGCTTCCATGGACAATCCGAGCGAGTCGCCGGTGATGTCGGCGATCTCCTGCACTTCGTCACGTTGATAATTATGGGCCAGAATCAGGGCGTTGCGCTCGCGCGCCAGACGCTTGATTTCCTGTTTGATTTCTTCCTGGTTCATAAGCACGCCTTCCGTGTGAAGGAAACAGATGCGGTATACTAAAGTAAAACCCTTGATATGTCAAACCTTTATCTGTCCTTTCCGGCTTGACAGTTCAGCGGCGTTGGCGCTATTCTCGTATTTTTTCGACATCTTCCTACTGGGTTTTCCCCCTGAAACGCGAGAGGTTCTCACCCTATGTTCGGAATCGGTATGCCGGAATTACTGCTTATTCTCGGTCTGGCGCTTATCGTCATCGGCCCCAAGAAGCTTCCCGATGTGGCCAAGGCCCTGGGGCGCGGAATGGCCGAGTTCAAGCGCGCCACCGAGGATCTTAAAAATACCATCAATACCGAATCCCAGGTTGCTGAAACCCGCGAACGTCTGCAGCGCGAAGGTAAAATAAAGGTTCCGGGCGCGCAGGCCGGCGGGGAGGAGGGGACCGCAGCCGAAGATTCTCCTGCTTCCAAAGCGGATGAGGAGCAGACTGCCGCTGCAGAACAGGCCGCCGGCGAAGATGCCGGCCGGGAGGTTCATGATGGCAAACAGTGAGTCCATCGGTGAAGACCTGCCGTTTACGTCTCATCTTGAGGAACTGCGCAAGCGCCTGATGATCTCGGTTGGCGCCTGGCTGGTCTGTTTTCTGGGCAGTTACTCTTTTGCCGAAAAGCTGTTCGGGTTTATTGCCGATCCGGTGCGTCAGGCGCTTCCCGAGGGGCAAAAGCTGGTGTTTATCACGGCCACCGAGCCGTTTTTTACCTATCTCAAGGTTGCCGCCCTGGCCGGCCTTCTGGTGGCGCTGCCGGTTATTCTGTGGCAGATCTGGGCGTTTATCGCCCCTGGTCTTTATTCCCATGAGAAACGCTTCGCGGTGCCGTTTGTGGGGGCAAGTTTCTTATGCTTCGCCGCCGGTACCTATTTCGGTTTTTTCCTGGTTTTCCCACAGATCTTCAAGTTTCTCATCGAGTTCGGCCTTGGCGGCGGTGTGGAGGCGATGCTCTCCATGGGGGCCTACCTGAGCATCTCCGCCAAGCTTCTACTGGCCTTCGGCCTGGTTTTCGAACTGCCCATTCTGATGTTTTTTCTCGGCCGCATGGGTGTTGTCGATCATCACTGGCTGAGCCGTAACCGCAAGTATGCCCTGCTGGTGGCCTTTGCCCTGGGGGCGATGCTGACTCCGCCGGATGTCTTTTCACAGACGGCGCTGGCGGTGCCGTTTGTGATTCTGTATGAGGCCAGCGTGTGGATCGTTCGCTTCACCGGTAAGAAACGGCGCGAGGAGGACGAGGAAGAGAATGCTGAAGAAGAGGGGTCGGCAGAAAGTTGATGGCAAACGCACTTGAAATCCAAGGTCTGCATAAATCATTCGACGGCGTCGAGGTGGTCCACGACCTGTCATTTCACATCGCACCGGGAGAGATTTTCGGGCTGCTCGGTCCCAACGGTGCCGGAAAAAGCACCACCATCAACATGATCGCCGGCGTTACCCGGCCGGGTGCCGGACGCATCGAGGTGTTCGGCCACGACACCCGCAGCGATTTCCGCACCACGCGGCGCCTGACCGGTGTCATGCATCAGGAGATCGTGACCGACAATTTTTTTACCATCGGTCAGGCGCTTCAGTTTCATTCCGGCTATTACGGAGTCGCCGATGATCCTGCCTGGCGAAACCTGCTGATCGAACGGCTGGGGCTTGGTCCGCACCTGGAAAAGCCGATGATGAAGCTTTCGGGCGGCCTCAAGCGGCGCTTCATGGTGGCCAAGGCCCTGATTCACCGCCCCCGGCTGCTGATTCTCGATGAGCCGACCGCCGGCGTCGATGTCGAGCTGCGGCGAACCCTGTGGGACTTCGTGCGGGAAATCAACCGCGACGGAACCACCGTGCTGCTGACCACGCATTACCTGGAAGAAGCCGAAGCGATGTGCGAGCGCCTGGCCATTATGAATCACGGCCGGCTGGTGGCGCTGGAGCGCACCTCGGAGCTGCTGGCGCGCCTCGATGGCCGCACGGTGGTGCTGCATCTTCAGCGCCCCCTCGACGCGATGCCGGCCGAACTGACCCGCCTCGGCGCCGAGTGGCGTCCTGAACGCTCAGTGCTGAGCATCCCCCTGCCGGCGGAAATGACCGTTATCGAGTTGCTGGCCAAGCTGCACCGGCTCGATCTGCCGATTGCCGATCTGGAAGTGCGCCGTGCCGGCCTGGAGGAGATTTTTATCGAATTGACCGGCATGGAACGCGGCGGGCACGAGGTGAAGGCATGAGTGAAGAGCAGGCGCCCCCGTGGAATTCCTGGCGGCCTTTCTGGACCCTGCTGCGGCGCGAGGTGTGGCGTTTCTGCAAGGTGTCGGCGCAGACGCTGCTGACGCCGATCATTACCGCCTCGTTGTACCTGTTTGTGTTCGGCGCGACGCTGGGAGAGCGCATCGCGGTGGTGGAGGGGTTCAGCTACGCCCAGTTCGTGGTGCCGGGGCTGATCCTGATGGGGGTGATCAATAATTCCTTCGCCAACGCGTCCTCGTCGCTGTTCGTGGCACGCTATATCGGCAACATCCTCGATCTGCTGGTGACGCCGATCACCGCCACCCAGTTCATTTTCGCCTATACCCTGGCCTCCATGCTGCGCGGCCTGCTGGTGGGGATTGCCGTGTGGGGTATTTCCACCTTTTTCGCGCCGCTGCCCTGGGTCAATCCGGCCGGGGCGGTCGTCATGGCATTGCTGGCGAGCTTCCTGTTCGCCCAGTTCGGCATCATCGCCGCCCTTTACGCCAACACCTTCGACGCCCTGTCGATGTTCAACAACTTTTTGATCCTGCCGTTGATTTACCTGGGCGGCGTGTTCTACCCGATCTCGATCCTGCCGGCCCCCTGGGAGGGGCTCTCACGCCTCAATCCCCTGTTCTACCTGATCGAGGGGTTCCGTCATGCCCTGCTGGGAGAAGGAGATATCTCTTTCGGCACCGCCTTCGGCGCGGCGGCGGCCATGGCGGCCGTTCTGTTCGGCTGGGCTGCCTGGCTGATCGGGCGCGGGTATAAACTGCGCAACTGAATTTGAGACACGCATCTCCACGCCTTCAGGCTGACGCCTCAGAAATAACCGATAAATCCGATCCGGACGCTTTCATCGATGGTACGGGTGCTGCCGCTGTCCGGCTTGAGCCGCACATTCTGGTAGCCGACATAGACCTTGACGCGAGGCACCGCGGCGTAGGTCAGGCGGACCTCGCTTTCCATCAGGCGATCGGAATCAAGAAATGAAAAGATTTCGGGCGCGTAGACGAAACGCCCGTCTACGCCGATGCCGCCGAGGCGCGGCGGGGCATAGGCGGCACGGGCGCCGACGCCCAGGTTGAGAAAGTCAATGCTGTCGTTGGTGTTGCCGCCGTAAAGCTTGCCGCCGACACCCAACTCCAGGCCGGGGATGTTGCCCGGCTCGCCGATGAAGTCGAGGCCGAGGCTGCCCAGAGAGGTTTCTTCCTCGTCGTTGTAGAGAAAGCGCGCATTGACCGAGGTGGCGCCGTACTCATCGCGGCCCAGACTGTGGGCGTAGCCGAGCTGGAAGCTGTCGTCGTTGAAGTCGAGAACGATGCTGTCTGCCGCTGCAAGAGACGCGGAAAGACACAGGCAGGTGGTGAGTAAAAGAATGAGCCGCATTGCATTTCTCCTTGGTAAAAATTTTCATAAACTATGACACAACCTCATCGGTGGGGCAAGTTCAAGGGGACCCAGTTCAATGGAAAAGACAGCGCTCTTCCATAAAGACAAATTCAATTGTTCGAGTCGCAGGGGGAAATAAAAAAACCCGTCGCTGAGAGGCGGGTTGACGGGGCGAACGTCAGATGTCGACCATCTGATCGAGTACTGATTTTTCGGTGGACTCGCGCCCTTCTTCCCGGGCTATGCTCTGGATCAGGAGCTGTCCGCCGATGCTGGCCGTTTTGCGAACCAGGTTGTCGGCCTCATCCGGGTTGCGCCGCTTGAATGCCTCGATGATTTTGCGGTGCTCATCCACCGAGATCTGCATGCGGCCGGGCAGTGAAAGGCTGGCCAGGCGGGGACGGTTGAATTTTATGGCCAGCTGATTGATCAAATCGGCAAGTTTTTCATTGCCGGCGGCACGGATGAACAGTTCGTGAAATTCGTTGTGCACCCGGTAGAATGCCTTGACGTCTCCTTCGTCGGCGAGTTGCTGCAGCTTGTCGTTGATCGATTCCAGTCGCTTGATGTCTCTGGCCGAGAGATTTTTGGCCGCCATCCGTGCGGCGTATCCTTCAAGGATCGCCTTGATGGCGTAGAACTCCTTGACATCACGCTCCGAAAGAGCGGTCACCACCGCACCCCGGCGGGGGATGACGGTCAGGTACCCTTCGGATTCCAGCTGCCGGAAAGCTTCCCTGATGGGAGTGCGGCTGATACCGAAACGCTTCGCCAGTTCAGGCTCGGCCACTTTTTCACCCGGCTTCAGAACGCCGCGCAGGATAGCATCGCGGATCGTTTCGAGAATTTTCTCCCGCAGGGTCTGGTGTCGCTCGATCAGTCTTTTTTTCACCCGTATTCTCCCCACATTGGACTTGCCCAATTGTATACAGTATACAATTGCTGTCAAGGTATTTCCCGGAAAGAGGTGCAAAAGATTTATATCCATCTAATGTTCGGCAGGGTGGGTGGAGAGTATAGAGACGGGAGGCGGATCAGAGGGTGGAATCGTCTTTAAGCAGGGAGCCCTTGCGCACGCCGTTTTCGCCGTATTTCCGCTGAAGTTTGTCGACGGCCTGGTCCAGGCGGCAAAGGCGCTTGCGGTTTTTGTCATCGAAAAGGTCGCTTTGTCCGCTTCCCAGGGGATCAAGCGTTGAGAGGGTAATCCCGAGTAAGCGAATGGGCCTGCTTGAGTCCGTTTTCTCCATCAATTCTGTCGCCTGTTGAAATATGACGCTACCGTTGCTGATTCCGATGTTCAGCGTTTTTGATTTTGTGATGGTGGTGAAATCTGTGTATTTCACCTTGAGGGTTACCCGGCTGCCCTGAAGTTCTTTACGGCGCAGGCGAGAAGCGACCCTTTCGCTCAAGGAGAGAAGTGCCCGGCGGATCTCCTCGGGATCGAGCAGATCGAATTCAAACGTGTCTTCATGCCCGATCGATTTACTCTCTTCGTCACTGCGAACGGGGCGTGAATCAACCCCGCGGCATAATTCGTAAAGGCGTGCCCCATTTTTGCCGAAATGTTTTCTGAGTGCTTCAAGAGAGAGAGTTCTCAACCCGGCAACAGTGGATATCCCGTAGGCCGCAAGCTTCTCCTCCGCCGTGCGTCCAACGCCCCAGAGTGCCGAAACAGGCAGCGACAGCAGAAAGTCATCGACTTCCCCGGGAGTGATCTCTTTCAGCCCATCAGGTTTGGCCGCCTCTGAAGCCATTTTGGCGAGAAATTTGTTGGTGGCGATTCCTGCACTGACCGCCAGGCCGGTCTCGACGCGCACCCGGCGGCGGATTTCTTGTGCGATTTCGACTCCGCTGCCGAAAAGGGCTCTGCTGCCGGTGACGTCCAGAAAAGCCTCATCGACCGACAGGGGCTCTATCTGATCGGTAAATTGTGCAAAAATGGAAAATATTTCGCGACTGACCTCGCGGTAGCGTTGCATGCGTACCGGCAGCACCACGGCCTGGGGGCAGAGCTGAACCGCGCGTGCCATGGGCATGGCTGAATGCACTCCGAACGCGCGCGCCTCATACGAGGCGGCACAGACGACCCCGCGCTGACGGTGGCCCCCCACTACAACGGGGCGGCCGCGCAGATGGGGCTGGTCATACTGCTCTACAGAAGCGTAGAAGGCATCCATATCCAGGTGCAGTATGCAGCGATTCAAGGCATTTTTCATGGCTGTCGACACAATGTTTTTTCGATGTATGGAAATTATTGTTATTTTGGATCTATTTTTGGTAAAGTGTGGTCATACCACTGAGCCAGATGGGGTTATGGCATGACCAATATTTTCAAGCCGATTCGGCCTAAAAAGATCTCTGAAGAGATTGTTTCACAGATCAAGGATCTGATCACCTCCGGTGAGCTTAAACCTGGTAGCCGGATTCCCTCCGAGCGCGAGCTGGCCCAGATGCTGGGCGTCAGCCGGCCTTCCGTGCGCGAGGCCATCATGGTCCTCGATGCCATGGGCCTTCTTGAAGCGCGTCAGGGCGGCGGAACCTATGTGCGGTCCTTGACCGCGGGAGTCCTCAACGATCCCCTGACCACGATGGTCGAGGAAAATCCGGGCTTGCTCCACGCCCTGGTTGAAGTGCGAATGGGGCTTGAGACCTGGTCCTGCTATTTGGCGGCCAAACGCGCGACACCCCTTGAAGTTGAAAAGATTGGAGAACTTCTGGCCACCATGAAAGTGCAGGCTGTCCGCGGCGGTTGGGATGCCGAAGTTGATGCCCAATTCCATTATGCCATCACTTCTGCGGCCCACAATACACTGCAGATGCATGTGCTCAATACCATTCATTCGCTTTTCCATAAAACCATCCAGGTTGCGCTGACTGAATTCTACCGCAAGGAGGGGATGGTGCAACGGCTTCTTGAACAGCATCGGGCTATTTACCAGGCCATTGCCGCTGGTCAGCCGGAGCAGGCGCGCCAGGCCATGCAGGATCACCTTTCGCTTGTTGAGGAAAAAATGTCCGAACTGCTCACTGAGCAAATCGCTGATTGACGCCCGGATACGGCAGTTTTCAAAGCAAACAAAAATGGCAGCCCGGTGAGAGGCTGCCTTTTTTGTATAAGAAGGAATACTGCGTGAGCCGTCCACGAAAAATCAGCGGCCGCGGTGGCCTGCCACCTGAATGCGGACCAGAGCCCGATCCAATGCAGCTTTCATGATGGCGAATTCCTTGTCTTCGGGCGCGAGCTTCTTCAGTGCCTCTTCGGCGCGGCCAAGAGCCTGCCTGGCTCGCTCCAGGTCAATTTCGTCCGAGCGTTCTGCGGTTTCGACCAGAATCGTGACCTGATCGTTCTCTACCTCGACAAACCCCCAGTTGACCGCAACAAAAAAGGATTCGCCGCCTTTGCGGTAACTGAGTTCCCCGATGCGCAGGGTGGTCAGCAACGGGGTATGAGAGGGAAGAATCCCGAATTCACCCACCAGACCGGGAGCAGTGATTTCATCCACTTCCTCCGAAAGCACGCGGCGGTAAGGCGTGACCAGGTCGATTTTCAACTTCTCTGCCATGAGCGAATGCCCTTTTCCGGAAGGGGTGGGAAGAGAAAACACTTCCCACCGGCTTCGTTGTCTGGATGTTACGCGGCCAGTTTCTTGGCCTTTTCGATCGCTTCCTCGATGGTGCCCACCAGGTAGAAGGCCTGCTCCGGCAGGTTGTCGTGCTTGCCTTCAACGATCTCCTGAAAGCCGCGAATGGTGTCCTTGAGTTCGACATACTTACCGGGTGCCCCGGTAAAGATTTCAGCGACATGGAAAGGTTGGGACAGGAAGCGCTGAATTTTGCGGGCGCGTGCAACAATCAACTTGTCATCCTCGGACAGTTCGTCCATCCCGAGAATAGCGATGATATCCTGCAGATCCTTGTAGCGCTGCAGAATGAACTGCACATCGCGAGCAATCTTGTAGTGCTCGTCTCCGACCACCTGGGGATCAAGGATCCGGCTGGTGGAGTCAAGCGGGTCAACGGCGGGATAGATGCCAAGCTCGGCAATCTGGCGCGACAGAACCGTTGTGGCGTCCAGGTGAGCAAAAGCGGTTGCCGGTGCGGGGTCGGTCAAGTCGTCGGCAGGGACATAGATCGCCTGGACCGAGGTGATCGAACCCTTGTCGGTAGTAGTGATCCGCTCCTGAAGCTCACCCATCTCGGTGGCCAGGGTCGGCTGATAACCGACCGCAGACGGAATGCGGCCGAGCAGCGCTGAAACTTCCGACCCCGCCTGAGTAAAGCGGAAAATATTATCGACGAACAGCAGCACGTCCTGGTTTTCCTCGTCGCGGAAATATTCCGCCACGGTCAGGGCGGAAATGGCGACGCGGGCGCGCGCCCCGGGGGGCTCATTCATCTGCCCGTAAATCAGGGCCGCTTTGTCGAGAACGCCTGAGTCCTTCATCTCGTGCCACAGGTCGTTGCCCTCACGGGTCCGCTCACCGACGCCGGCAAACACGGAGAAGCCGCCGTGCTGCTTGGCGATGTTATGGATCAATTCCATGATCAGAACGGTTTTGCCGACACCGGCGCCGCCGAAAAGGCCGATTTTACCGCCGCGGGAGTAAGGCGCCAGCAGGTCAACGACTTTGATGCCCGTTTCAAAGGCTTCGACCGTCGTCGACTGGCTGACGAAGTCAGGCGCGGGGCGATGAATTTCCCATTCGGTTTCGGTATCAACCGGCCCGGCTTCATCGACCGGCTCGCCGACCACGTTGAGAATGCGGCCGAGGCACTTGCGGCCGACCGGCATAACGATCTGCTTGCCGGTGTCAAGCACTTCCTGGCCGCGCACCAGACCTTCAGTGGAGTCCATGGCGATGGCACGCACGGTGTTCTCACCAAGATGTTGAGCGACCTCGATGACCAGGTTCCACTCCTCGTTGGAGATGGAGGGGTTGGACACCTTGAGCGCATGGTAGATTTCAGGCAGCTTGCCGGGCTCGAATTCCACGTCGACGACGGGACCGATGACCTGGATGATTTTCCCTTTATTCATGATAAACCGTTCCTCCTTTATTTCACCGCGGCGGTGAGGGGGTATTCCGTTTACTTGATAGACTCGGCGCCAGAGATGATTTCCATCAGCTCTTTGGTGATGGCAGCCTGGCGGGCCCGGTTATATTGCAGAGTCAGCCGGCCGATCATCTCGGAGGCGTTCTTGCTGGCACTGTCCATGGCGCTCATGCGGGCCCCATGTTCCGAAGCCACTGACTCGAGCAGAGCGCGGAAGAGCTGAACTTCCACGTTCTTGGGCAACAGCTGCTCAAGAACTTCGCTGCGGCCGGGCTCGTACAGATAATCGGTCACTGTTTCTTCTTCAACAGCTTCACGCGGCACCACCGGGAGAACCTGGATGAAGGTCGGCTCCTGGCTGATGGCGCTGCGAAAGGCATTATAGGCCAGGTACACGACATCGTATGTCTCTTCCTGGTATTGGTTCACAATTTCCTGGCCGAGCAGGGCCGCGGTGCTGTAGGAGATCGAGCCCATGATGTTTTCATGCACCTTGACAATGTTCATGCCGGAGCGGCGTTTAAGATACTCGTTGCCCTTGCGGCCGATAATCATCAAATCGATCTGTTCGAAGCCTTCCTCGTTTTTGCGGATGAAGCGTTCCGCAGTCTTGCTGATATTGGCGTTGAAGCCGCCACACAGACCGCGATCCGCCGTCATCAGGACGACGAGCGCCCGCTTTTTTTCACGCTGCAGCAGCAACGGGTGCGACTCGGGATCCTCGCGCATGGCGAGGCTGGCAAGCACGTTGGACATTTTGTCCGCGTAGGGGCGTGCCGCCACGACCGCGTCCTGCGCTCGGCGCAGCTTGGCCGCGGACACCATTTTCATCGCCTTGGTGATCTGGCGGGTGTTCTTGACCGTGCCGATTCGTTTCTTGATTTCCTTAAGATTCGCCATTTATCCTGACCTTCCCGTCGTGCCTAGGCAGCGACGAACTGTCCCTTGAATTCATCCATGGCCGACTTGATGCGCCCTTCGAGTTCATCGTCCAGCGCCTTCTTGACGCGGATGTCCTCGAGCAGCTGCGCATGCTTCGATTCAACGAAAGTGTAAAGCTCGCTTTCGTAGCGCTGAATTTCATTGATCGGATATTCGTCAATATAGCCATTGTTGGCGGCATAGATGATCAGGACCTGTTTTTCGACCGGCAGCGGCTGGTACTGGCCCTGCTTGAGAATTTCCACCAGGCGTGCACCGCGGTTAAGCTGGCGCTGAGTTGCGGCATCGAGGTCGGAGCCGAACTGGGCGAAAGCAGCCATCTCGCGGTATTGAGCCAGAGCGAGGCGCAAAGTGCCGGCCACCTGCTTCATAGCTTTGATCTGGGCCGAACCGCCGACGCGGGAAACCGACAGGCCGACGTTGATGGCGGGGCGTACACCGGAGTAGAACAGGTCCGTCTCGAGGAAGATCTGTCCGTCGGTAATCGAAATGACGTTGGTCGGAATGTACGCCGAAACGTCACCGGCCTGGGTTTCGATAATCGGCAGCGCAGTCAGAGACCCGGCGCCCAGGTCATCGTTGAGCTTGGCGGCACGTTCGAGCAGGCGGCTGTGCAGGTAGAAAACGTCGCCGGGGAAAGCCTCGCGTCCCGGCGGACGACGCAGCAGCAGGGAAAGCTGGCGGTAGGCGACGGCCTGCTTTGAGAGGTCGTCATAAATGATGACCGCGTGCCTGGCATTGTCGCGGAAATATTCGCCCATGGTGACGCCGGTGTAGGGGGCGATGAACTGCAGCGGGGCCGGTTCGGAAGCTGTCGCCGCCACGACAATGGTGTAGTCCATGGCGCCATGCTGCTTGAGCTTGTCGACCACCTGGGCCACGGTTGACCGTTTCTGGCCGATGGCGACATAGATGCAGATGCAGTCCTGGCCCTTCTGGTTGATGATGGCGTCGACGGCAACGGCCGTCTTGCCGGTCTGGCGGTCGCCGATGATCAGCTCGCGCTGGCCGCGGCCGATAGGAACCATGGAGTCGATCGCTTTCAGGCCGGTCTGCAGCGGCTCGTGAACCGACTTGCGGGCAACGATGCCGGGAGCTTTCACTTCGACCTGGCGTGCCTCGTCCGTCTTGACCTCGCCTTTTCCGTCGATGGGGATGCCGATGCCGTTGACCACGCGGCCGATCAGCGCATCGCCGACAGGAACCTGCACGATTTTTTCCGTACGCTTGACGATCGAGCCTTCTTTGATGTGTTCGTATTCACCAAAGATCGCGGCACCGACATTGTCCTCTTCAAGGTTGAGAACCATGCCCATGACACCGCCGGGGAATTCGAGCAGCTCGCCGGCCATGGCCTTGTCGAGACCGTGGATGCGGGCAATACCGTCACCAATGGTGATGACCATGCCGGTTTCGCTGACCTCGACCTCCCGGCCGAAATTCTTGATCTGCTTCTTGATGATCGCGCTGATTTCTTCCGCTTTGATTTGCATAATGACCTTCTCACCCCTTCGTTAATGTATCTTCAATTCTTTTCAATTGCGTACTGAGGCTGCCATCGAAAACCCGACCCCCGATTTCGGCTTTGAGTCCGCCAATCAACTCGGGGTTGACCTCGGTATCCAGAATGACCTTCTTGCCGGTCTGTTTTTCAAGTCCGGCACGGATAACCTTGGTCTGTTCTTCGTCCAGGGCCGAAGCCGCCGCGACCTGGGCCCGCAGAATGCCGGAGAGCTCATCCGCGAAGCGCCGGTATTCGGCGACAATCTGTGGCAATACCTGGAGGCGCCCTTTTTCGAGAAGCAGACCCAGGAAGTTTCTGATCGAGGCCGAAAGCTTGAGCTTTTTGGCCACTTCGGTCAGGATCGCGGAGCGTTTCTCGAAGGGAAAGGTCGGGCTGGAGAGCACCAGCCGCAGATTTTTCTCTTCGGAAAAGGCGGCGAGAAAGCCGTCCAGTTCATCCGCAAATTGTTCCACCTTCTTCTGCTCGGTCCCTATTTCAACCAGGGCGCGGGCATATCTTTTGGAAATCGCGTTGACACTCAACTTAATTCTCCCGCCTTATGCATGTTCTGCATGTATTCGTCAACCAGACGCTTCTGGTCGGCGTCAGTGAAACTCTTCTTCAACATTTCGCGCGCCAGGGAGATCGCCAGAGCTGCGGCTTCTTCACGCAGTTCGCGGGTTGCCTTGGCGACCTCCTGCGTTGCGGCCCTTTCAGAATCCTTGGCCATTTTCTCGGCCATCTCCCGGGCGTTGGCGATGATACGCTCACGCTCGAGTTCGCCCTCGCGGCGGATTTCTTCTTCGATTGCGGCGATCTCTTCAGAAGCGTCTTTGAGCTTGGCCTCGTATTCGGCATGCCTGGCTTCCGCCTCGCGACGAGCCTTCTCCGCATCTTCCAGTGCCTTTTCCAGACTTTCGCGGCGGCTTGCAAGACCGCGCTTGATCGGCTTGGTGACAAAATACACCAGGATGCCGACCACGACCGCGAAGTTCAGAACGCGAAAGATGAAGTCTTTCAGCAAAACGCCGCTGTCGACGTGATGACCGCCGCCGGCGGCCATAGCCGAGGCTGCGGCGAGAAAGACGGTGCAGGTCAGGACGGCAACGACAGCTGCGCGCAAAGTTCTCATACCCATGGAATTACAGACTCCTACCTAAGACTTTTGATGCTACCTGCCTGGCCAGGTCCTGCGCCTCACTGCGCAGCTCTTTGCGTGCCTCTTCGGCCTGCTTGGCGACCTGATCGCGTACGCTTTGGATCTGCGCTGAAGATTTCTGCTGCGCCTCGGCCAGAATGCGTCTCTCTTCTTCGGCAGCGGCGGTCCGCATGGCGGCGCGTTCTTCGCTGGCCCTGGTTTTGGCTTCGTGAAGTTTGTCGCGATATGCTTTTATTCTGGACTGAATCTCGTCCTCCAGTTCCCGGGCACGTTCGTGCCCGCCTTCCGTAGCCTGGCGCCGCTCCTCCATAATTCGCAGCAGGGGACGGTAGAGGAGAAAATGAAGGAGAACCAGCAGGATAATGAAATTGCCGAATTGCAGGAACAGGGTCCAATCGAGACTGATCACCGAAATACCTCGTCAAATGCTTGGTTTTGCGGAAGCCGCCCTGATGGGACGACGTACTGTATACAAGGTGAGGTTGAAATAAAAAAATGTTTGCCGTGCGGCAAAACAGGGAATAGCTAACACAGCCGCTTTTCGCTTGTCAAGAATCTTTTGGCACCATAAAGGTTTTCGCCGATTCGGCATTCATGGCAGATTCAATGGTAGGTGGCGGATTCTATTTCGTTTAACCCGGGTTACGCATTCTATTTATAATTTACCGGCATTGCCAGTGGAATTGGGTTGTTGAAGCGAAAAACAATCCATTTTGCAGGAGTCGGACCGCTGATAAACAAACAAGCCCGGGTGTGGGAGGCACATCCGGGCTTGTTCTTCTGTGTTTAATCTCTGGTTGGGTCAGCGTTGTTGAACGGCGCTTTTTTCCTGAGGAGTGGCGACCCCTTTGACCAGCCCCAGCAGCATCAACACGGCCGGGATCAACTGGGCGGCGACGATCAGGGCGCAGAACCCCAGAAACATCCACACCACCAGTCCGCTGTGATCGGTACGCGCTCCAGCAGCAAAGGCCGGAGCAGCAGAAACAAATACGGTTGCAAGTGTGGTCAGCAGGGTTCTCATCGTGGTCATGGCGTCCTCCGTGGTTTTGTGTTCAAGAGTCAAGCGTTGCCTGTCTCGCGCAGCGGTTCGATTTCCTCAGCGGGATTCGGATTTATGCGTCCCGCGAAACATCCCTCTCAGCATCGAGCCGAAAAGAGTCAGCCCGGGCAGCAGCTGGAAAACAACGATCGCGGCCAGAAAGGCCAGAAAGGCTTTGCCGATCAGGCCATCACCGGCGACTGAAGTCCCGAATCCGGCAAAAGCGTTACCGGCTGCGGCGGAAAGTGCCAGTGTCAGGATCATTATCTGTTTTTTCATGACGGCCTCCTTTTTGTTCGGCATTTGATTATTTTATGTAGCATCAGCCGTGCCGGATTTCATAAAGTCGGTGAAAAAACCGCTAAGGTCCCGGAAAGTGGTAGAAAATAAATTTAAACCTGATTGTGGAGAGGATGTTTTAACAAACACGGCGTATAAAAATTTTATACGAAAAAAAGCCTGCCCGTTCCTTTATGCTTCTGGAAAGGCAGGCTATGTGCCTGAAATGAGGAGCTTTATTTTTCAGGTGCAGTTGTATGAACAAAAGATACACTGCCTGAACGAAAAAATTTACGATCAGGGTGTGGCCGCAGTGGTCGCCTTTTCGGTGAGACCATCTGTGATCTCTTCAAGGCGGCGAAAGTCCTGCAGTATCGAGACGGCTTCGAGAACGTATGGGTCTTCGGCTGTCTTCTCCGCCCACAGCGCTTTGCGTTCTTTCTCGGAAAGGTCGCGGTCCTCGGAGGCTTCTTCGTCGTGCATCCCAGCCATGCCATAAAAGGGCCGGTTCTCCCGCTCGATCTGCATCTGCTGATGACGTTCACGGGCCTGGTCGATGTGCAGGGGATAGGTGGTGTCCGCCATGCGCTCTCGGACACGCTCGGCCTCGCGGGCTATTTCGGTCAGCTCTTCGTTTTCAGCCAGGCGCGCCAGGCTGCGCTCCTCAAGCTTCTGGACGGGAGGAGAGGCGGGCCAGGTGGAAAAATCAGCGGAGGAAACCTTGTCCCAGGGCAGAGAGTGCTCGAGGTACTGTTCACCGCTTTCCACATGGCGCAGGCGGTCGGGCAGGACAATGTCGGGAACCACCCCGCGATACTGGGTCGAATCCCCGCTGATGCGGTAGAATTTCTGGATGGTGACCTTCATCGCGCCCAGCGGTCGGTACTTGTCCATATTGGGAAACGGCAGGCTGCGGTCGAGGTCGATGACCGCCTGCACCGTCCCTTTGCCGTGGGTGTGTTCGCTGCCGATGATTACCGCCCGGTCATAGTCCTGCAGGGCACCGGCGAGAATTTCAGACGCCGATGCGCTGAATTTATTGACCAGCACCACCAGCGGACCGCCGTAAGCGACGCTTTCATCATTGTCGGTGAGGGTTTCGATCTTGCCATCGGCGTTCTTGACCTGGACGACCGGCCCGCCTTCGATGAACAGTCCGGCGACCGAAACGGCATCGGTCAATGCACCGCCGCCATTGTTGCGCAGATCCAGCACCAGCCCTTCGATGCCGGCTTCGCGCAGGCGCTCAAGCTCTTTGCGCGTGTCATCGGTGGAGTTTCGTCCGCCGCCGTTCATGCCGCCCTCGAAATCCCGGTAGAAGCTGGGAATTCTGATGTAGCCGTAGGATCTCTCCCTGTCGGGGAGGGGCAGCACTGCCGATTTGACGAATGTCTCCTCGATCTGCACCACATCGCGCACGATGGGGATGATCACCCTTTGTCCATCGGGTTTTCTGACATGCAGGCGGACCTCGGTGCCCTTTTTGCCGCGAATCAGCTTGACGGCATCCCGCAGGCGCATGTCGACCACATCGACGGCGTCGTCGCTGCCTTCGCCGACGGCAAGTATGGTGTCTTCGGCTTCAAGCTGCCCCTGGCGGTAGGCGGCGCTGCCGGGAATGATGCGCACCACTTTGATGAAGCCTTCTTCCTGGCGCAGCGTAGCGCCGATCCCTTCGAGAGAGCCGCGCATGCTGATGTCGAAATCCTCTTTGGTCATGGGAGGAAGGTAATTGGAGTGCGGGTCGAAAGCGCTTGCCACCGCGTTGAAATAGACATCGAAGTAATCCTGGCGGCGATCCTCCTGCAGCTGGTTGAAAAGGTGCTCCTGGTTGCTGCGTACCTTGTCGACCGCTTTCGCCAGCAGAGCCTTCTCATCACCGGCAGTCGCATCTTCATCTTCTGCCGCTGCGTTTTCCTCCAGCGCAAACAGGCGGTTGATCACCTGCAGTTTAAGGATTTT
Source organism: Thermodesulfobacteriota bacterium (assembly GCA_034189505.1). GTDB lineage: Bacteria > Desulfobacterota > Desulfuromonadia > Desulfuromonadales > Geoalkalibacteraceae > Geoalkalibacter_A. Next base: position 58,036 of record JAXHUR010000004.1, read on the forward strand.
GCGCCAGCGATCCCGCAGCTCCGCAGGTGTTTCGCAGTACTTGATCTTGTCCGGGTCTGTTTCCAGCCGTTCTTCGCGGTGCAGATCGAATCCTTCGTCCAGAAGAGAGAAAACCATCTCGCGGACATCCGCCACGCGCTGCTCCATGGTTTTGGCCGTCACCTGAGGCAGGCGGACCTGGCTGCTGGCCAGCTCATCGTCGATGCGGGTCTCGAATTTTTCCAGGCGTCGCACATCTTCTTGCAGCAGAAAGCGTTTCTGTGAGTCGATCTGCTTGAGAAACAGGGTGAAGGCATCTTTGGAGAGCTGGTCGTCCAGCGGCTTGTGGCTGTAATGATGGCTCACCAGCTGCTGGCGGATGACAAAGCTCAGAAGCCGCGCCCGGTTGAGATCGAAGGAATCTGAATCCGCCTCGGAACCGACAAAAGCTGTACCCGCCGTTGGAAGCAGGAGCAGGGGCAGAAGCAGAACCAGGAGTAATTTTCTTGTCATACGGGTCATTTTGAATGCACTTTTTCTCTTCGGAGGGATTCACCTGCATCTCAAAAGAGAGCGTGAGTGAACCACAGTGGTTGGGAAATCAGTCCATGGGGGCCAGGCCGTGGTTTTCGGCGGCAGACCTCGGGACTGAGTATTTCTTATGAAAGTAAAGCACATCCGAAGGCTTTCGAGCAAGGGGGGGGTGAATTGCAGATAAAAAAACAGCCCCCTGCGCGCACGAGAGGGCTGTCGATATGACCCGCTCTGTATGGCGGGCGAGGAGGCTGTCGGACTTTGGGGATCGTCACGAGAAATTGGCAAATCGAGGACAGATTTTCGGAAATATGGTCCGATTTGCTGGTTTCGCAGTAGATTCTTCCAAAGTCCGACAGCCTCCTAGAGCAGGTCCGTTTTGCGCAGTGCCCACAGAGCAAGAAAATAAGAGACGATGATGACGCCGAACCAGCCGAAAACCAGGACAAAGCTCATGGATATGACTCCTTTTCTCAATTATTCTGAAAATCTTTCAGTAGAGATTTTTGGCATTTTCACTTTCAAGATCGTCAATCGTGAATTTGCGCCGATCCATCATGCGCCACACGCAGACAATGTAGGCCAGCACGAAAGGAACCGCCAGCGCCACATAGCTCATGACCGTCAGGGTGAAGTGGCTGCTTGAGGCGTTGAAGATGGTCAGGCTGCTGGCCGGATCGACCGCCGAGGGGTAAAAGGCGCTGCCGTGAAACCCAGCCGTCAGCAGCAGCGACAGAGCGGTCAGAACCGTGCCGATACCCGCCGGCCAGATGCCGCGGATGCTGTGCCCCTTCCCCGTCATGGCGACACCGGCGACCACCAGCAGCAGGCCCGCAACCAGCAGGATCAGCACCACCGGCATTGCAAGCAGGTTCTTCAGATATTTGAACGATTCAACCGTCACCTGCCCGCTGGCCGGGTCGACGGCGAAGCCGTCCATGGTCACCAGCCGCACCAGCACATAGAGCAGGAAGGGCAGGGCGATGGCCATGTTGATCAGCACCGCGCGGCGCAGCCGCTCGTGCAGGTCTTCATGCCGGATATGGTTGCACAGGTACAACGCCCCCAGCACCCGGGCCAGAAACACCAGGAACAGCCCCAGGCTGAGATTGAACAGGGAGAATGCCGCTTCGAGTCCGCGCAGCGAATGCAGCCAGGTCACCCGGTTGTAATCATCGAGCGTGAAGCTCGCGCCGGTGAAAAAAGTACCGAGGGCCGCACCCACCAGCAGCAGCCCGACGCTGCCGTTGATGAACATGAACGCTTCGTAGGTGCGCGCTCCCAGCAGATTGCCCGGCTTGGTGCGGAATTCATAACTCACCGCCTGCAGCACGAAGGTGGCAAGAATCAGCATCCACACCCAGTAGGCGCCGCCGAAGCTGGTGGCGTAGAATAGAGGGAAGGCGGCAAACAGAGCCCCGCCGAAAAGAACCAGAGTGGTAAACGTCAACTCCCACTTGCGCCCCAGGGAGTTGACCATCAGCTTTTTCTCCACATCATCATGCGCGACGGTGAGCAGCAGCGTCTGTCCCCCCTGGACGAAAGTCAGGAAAACAAACAGCGCGCCTACGACAGAGACGATCAGCCACCAGAGGTGCTGCAGGGTTGTATGGTCAAGATTGCCTATCATATCAGTCCTCCTCCGGACCCAGGCTGATCTGCCGGGTCATGATGCCGATTTCAGCGATGAGCAAGACGGTAAACAGTACCGCGAACATCCAGAACGTGGTCTGTACCGCGCCGGTGGTCAGGTTCGATGTGGCAACCCCGACCGGCAGCATCCCCTGAATCGCCCAGGGCTGGCGTCCCACCTCGGCGACGATCCAGCCGGTCTGCGAGGCGAGATATCCAAGAAAGAGGGAGAACACGCCCAGCCAGAGAAGCCAGGGGGTATGGACGAGACGGCTCTTGAGGGTGTAGTAGAACAGCACCGCGAACAGCAGCGGGAAGAAGAACCCCAGCGCCACCATAATGCGGAAGCTGTAGAAGTTGAGTGCGACCGGCGGAATGGCTTGCTCGGGATGGGTGAGGTAGCCGTAGCCCAGGTGCTGTTCGTGGGCCCGAAAGTCGCGCAATGCAGCCTGGGCCGCACCCTCGTTGCCGTTCTTGCGCGCCGCTTTATAGGCCGCAAGCGCGCTCACCGCCTGGCGCCCGTTGTTAATTTTCTGCTCGACGCTTACAATGCCGTGCTCTTCGTTGCCGCGCACCAGGTCGCGCAGCCCGGGTACGAAGCTGTTGAAGTCGCGGTTGGCAAGAAATGACAGGGCGTAGGGGATTTTAATTGCGAAGTAGTGGGGCGATTGATCGTCATCAAGCTGCTTGTCGCCGCGCAGGATGCCGAAGACATTGAGGCCGCTGCCGACCTCGCCGTCATAGAGAGCTTCAATCGCCGCCAGCTTCATGGGTTGTGCCTGGGCGACGATATTCCCCGACTCGTCGCCGGAGCCGGCCAGGTAGACCGAGGAGATGAAGCCGAACACGCAGGCCACCACGATGCTGCGCTTGGCCAGCAGCTTATGACGGTCACGCAGCAGGAACCAGCAGGAGACCGCCACCACGAACAGCGCCGCCAGCACAAAACCGGAAGCGGTGGCGTGGGTAAAGCGGCTCAGCGCCGAAGGAGAGCCGAGCACTGTCCAGAAACTCTCCATTTCAAAGCGTGCCGTATCCGGATTGAACACCATCCCCACCGGGTTCTGCATCCATCCGTTGGCCACCAGGATCCACAGCGCCGAGAGATTGGCACCGATTGCCACCATCCAGGTGGAAAACAGATGGAATTTCTTTGAAACCCGGTCCCAGCCGAAGAACATGACGGCAAAGAAGGTGGCTTCGAGGAAAAAGGCGAAGATTCCCTCGATCGCCAGCGGCGCCCCGAAGATATCCCCTACCATCCACGAATAGTTCGACCAGTTGGTGCCGAACTGAAATTCCAGGATCAGACCGGTCGCCACACCAATCGCAAAATTGATGGCGAACAGCTTCATCCAGAACTTGGTCAGCGCCTTCCAGCGCGCATCGCCGGTCTTGACATAGATCGATTCGAAAAAAGCCAGCAGAAACGACAGCCCCAATGTCAGGGGCACAAAAATCCAGTGATACATGGCGGTCAGGGCGAACTGGCCGCGCGACCAGTTGACCTGACTCCAGTCAATGCTCTCGAGCACGATGACCTCCATGGCAGTAGGCTGGGGGAGCGCCCCTCGCGAAGCGCTCCGGGTTCAAGGTTGTGACGATGGCGCCTGCGTCAGGTTGGACAGGACATGGTCGGCGCGCTGCGCATCGGTTTCGAATTCAGTGTTGAGAAAGTTGGGGAAGAAAAACAGCTTCAGCACACCGAACATGATCAGCAGCTTGATCGCAAGCAGCTTCCAGAGAGTGCGCCCCAGACGCATGGAACGGAAGCCGTCGTAGTAGAAAAGGCAGATTTTTTTCAGCATGGGGAAAGCCTTCCTTTTCCGATAAAAGTCGCCAATCAGATTGTATCCCCGATGTGGGAAATTTCCAGTGATGGAAATGATGTTAAAATATAACCAAATCGGTCACAATTATACGCACCACGCTCGCGCTGTCAAGCAGTCGAGGATATTTTAAAACAAAAAAAGTTCTCTGCCCCGACGCTGAAAAGAGAAAGGAACTCTACCAGAAACCGTAGGCCCCGGCCGCCAGCACATACAGACCCAACAATAGATTGGTGACCACATGGGCGACGACGGCGGCATGCAGGTCGCAGGTGCGCAGCACCAGGGCTCCATAGGCGAGGCCGGCGATGATTCCCACCAGCCAGCGGGTATGTTCAAGCCCGAACAGCAGCGCCGTCAGGGCGAAGGCTCCCAGTTGAAAGCGATCCAGCGCCACCTGGGAGATGTCGCGCTCCATCAGCCGGCGATACAGAAAGCCGCGCCAGAAATACTCCTCGATCACCGCGATCACCAGCGCCGAGCCCGCCAGCCGCATCAGTGCCAACGGCCAGCCCGCGACCTCGGGTACATAAACGCTTTGTGCGGGAGCGCTGAAAGTTTCCCAGGGCGGCAGAATCGCCCAGCGGCGATAAAACCCCTCAAACGCCGGCCACTCACGCCAGAAAGAGAGTTCGGGAAGAATCCACAGGCCCCATACGACGACCCCGGTCAGCAGCGCCAGCGGAAGATGGCGCAGGTGAAAGGCCCCATAATGCCGCCAGGGGCGCAGCCACAAAAAAAGCCCGGCACAGACAAGGGTACGCAGGGCATAGCTCCCGGCGGTGCGGGGCAGGGCTTCCATCAGAATCAACCAGGCCGCGAAAGGGGCTAGGTGATCGATCAGTGTGCGGTGTCGTTGGAAAAACGCGGTACTTGAGTCTTCTGCTGAGTTCATGATCACCACAAAATCTAGAATGAGAATGAATTCCGGGGACTTTGCCTGAAACGAACAATTCAGACAAGGGGAGTGGATTTTTGTGGCGTGTCCGGCTCCGGGATTACAGATCCTTGAACGCGAAATGTTGAATCAGCATCTCGATGGCGTCAATGTCGCCCGGATCGGCGATCAGCGATTTGAACCCGGCTTCGTAGAAGTCGCTGTTGGCGGCCTGATTCTGCCAGACGCAGGTGGCGTCGAAGATGATGTTGGTGCGCCCCAGGATTTCGGAGGGCAGGCGCATGCGGCAGGGATAGGTGGTGTTGGAAGTGAGGGGCTTTTCACACAGAAGCATCATCCCCTCGGTGGTAATGTCGACCAGGCGGCCGAGCAGCTCCGCCGTTTCCAGGTTGAATACCTCCAGATAATAAAGCGTGTTTCTGCGTTTCTGGGCTCTTTTTTCAGCACATTGATCCTGGCTCACACCCGACTCCCCTTATTGAGGTTTTTGACGATTTGAGTTCAGGGTAATTAAGTGAGGTTTACTCGTCAACCAAATAGTGATTATTACTTAAGAATCAACGGGCAGGGACGGACTGTGGCTGTTATTTTCACTCGCGGCGTTTTCGGGTGAAGAGGGTGGCAGAGGAGTCACCTCGAGAAGCAGCCCCTGCATGGCGGTGACGTGAACCAGGGAGTCTTTCTGCAGCCTGAGATCCTGTTGTGCCGAACGCGCCCGCCACAGCTCCCCCTGAATTTCCACAACCCCTTCCGGCGAGAGTTCCTGCACGACCCGGGCTACGCCGCCCACCAGAGTATTGCCGCGGGGGGTTGTTTCGGGATCGTAAGCCCGCCATACCAGGGGGAAAAGGGCAATGTCTTTGATGATCCAGATGACTGCCACCAGTCCCAGCCACAGGCGCGGCAGCTCGAACCAGGTTGCCAGCAGCCACAGAACTGCAATCAGCAGGGCCAGCGCCGGCAGCTGGAGGAGAGTGTAGCGCAGCAGGATGCGCCGCTCCCAGCGGCGGGATTCCGGCGCCCGCGGTTCTGATTGCATGGGGTTATCCTGCCTCGGCAGGCAGCGCGTCAAAAAAACGGGCGATTGCCGCCTGCACTTCGGCCGACCCTGCCGCAGTCACCGGTACATCCGGCAGCGACCGCAGGAACGCGCGCCCGTAGCCCTTTTTCACCACCCGGCTGTCAAGAATCAGCACCACGCCGCGATCATCGCGATGGCGGATCAAACGGCCAAACCCCTGCTTGAACCTGATGACCGCCTGCGGCACGGTGTAGCTCATAAAGGGATCGCCCCCGCGCTGGGCAATCGCTTCGGCACGCGCTTCCAGCACCGGCTCCGTCGGTACGCGAAAGGGCAGACGGGTGATGATCACCTGTTCCAGGGAGCGCCCCGGCACATCCACTCCCTCCCAGAAGGAATCGGTAGCGAACAGCACGCTGGAATCCTCGTCGGCGAACTGCTTCAGCAGGCGATGGCGGTTGGCATCACCCTGGCGCAGGCAGTGATAGCCGCGCGCGCCGAGCACCGGCGCAAGCTCGCCATGCAGCCGCCGCAGCAGGCCGTAGGCGGTGAACAGCACGAAGGTGCGCCCGCCGGCCGCCAGGATGCAGCGCTCGATCAGGTCCCGCGCCTGCTCCGCGAAGCCCGGGCGCCCCGGTTCCGCCAGATCGGTCGGCACCGCCACCAGCGCCTGCTCGCGGTAGTCGAAGGGCGCGGGCAGCTGCAGCTCGCGCAGCCGCTCCTCCTCAGCACGATCCAGCCCGACCCGCTCGCGCAGATAGGCAAAGGATTCGCCCACCGCCAGGGTGGCGCTGGTCATCACCACCGTGCGGAACCGCTGGTACACCGCCTGGTCGAGATTTTCCGCCACCTCCAGCGGCGCGGTGCACAAACGGGTGACCAGCATCTCCCCCCGGCCGACACGCCGCCATGCCACTTCAAACCAGGAGCACTGCCCGGCGTCGGCGGCGATGAACAGGTCGAGAGCGGCGCTGATCCCTTCGCAGCGCCCCGCGCAGCCGCGCAGCTCCACCAGGGTGGAGAGCATCTTGTCGGCGGTTTTCTCCGGCAGCGCGTTGCAGGTCTTGAGCAGCGCCCGCAGCTGTTTGGCAAAGAGCGCACTCTCATTGGCCAGCGCCCGCAGCCGGGGCTGAATCTGCGCCCACAGACCGCCTCCGGTAAACGAAGGGATCAACCGCAGCTTCAGCTCGCCCCTCTCGTTTTTGGCGGCGGCGGACTGAACCAGCGCTTCGCCCGCTTCCTCCAGCGTCTCCACCGCCTGGTCGAGCAGCGCCTGGCGTGCCACCGTCAGTGCATCGACCAGTTCATGCAGGGTGCGGTAGAGTTCGTCTTCGCTGTCGGGCAGCTCCTTGGAGAGCTGGGACATGAAGCGCGGCAGCAGCCCGCGCTCCGCCTTGCGCGGGTGGCGCAGGCGGCCCATCAGGCGCGAAAAGGCGAAGCGGGTCACCTGGGAGGAGAAAAAGCGCGTCGCCACATCTTCCAGGTGATGAGCTTCGTCGAGGATGATGCGGTCAAAGGGGGGCAGCACCGCCGCGGCCGTGTAATTGTCGGTTTGTTGGCGCAGAGCCAGATCGCTCAGCAGCAGGGCGTGGTTGACCACCAGCAGGTCGGCGGACGCCGCCGCGCGCCGTGCGCGGTGGAAAAAGCAGCGGCTGTAATGGGGGCAGCGCACCCGGGCGCACTGGTCGATCTCGCAGCACACCTCTTCCCACAGCGATTCTTTCGGAATAAAGGGCAGATCCTCGCGGGAGCCGTCGCGGGTGTGTTCCGCCCAGTCGAGGATGGCGCGCAGTTCGCCGAGCTGCTCCGTATCGAACAGCCCCGGCTCAGAGCGAGCCGTTTCGCTGCGCCGCAGGCACAGGTAGTTGCCGCGTCCCTTGACCAGCACGGCGTGAAAATCCAGGTCGGTGGAGCGCTGCAGGAAGGGGATATCCTTGCGGATCAGCTGCTCCTGCAGGTTGATGGTGTTGGTGGAGATCACCACCCGCTCTTCGTTGCGCACCGCCCACAGCGCGGCCGGAACCAGGTAGGCCAGGCTCTTGCCGGTACCGGTGCCCGCCTCGATCACCGCCAGCTGATTGAGGTTGAACGCCTCGCTCACCGCAAAGGCCATGCGCAGCTGCTCCGGGCGTTCTTCCCAGCCGGGCAGGCGCTGCGCCACCTGACCGCCCTCGGCCAGGATCTCCGCGATGCGGGCGGGGTCGAGCTGATGACGCTCCCGCGGCGCAAACGCCTCCACCACCCGGTAGAGCTCGCTCACCGGGTTGTCGACAATGTAAAAGCCGACACCCAGGGAACCCAGGCGGGAGGCGACCTCGATGTCGGCATTGGACGGCTGCAGCACGCCGGAGGGGTGGTTGTGCAGCACCACGTCGCCATGGGCGCACAGCTGCATGATGGCCGGCACCGCATCCTGGCTGCCGCGCGCCAGCACCTCCACCGACACCACGCGCCGTTCGGCGTCGGTGTGGCCGAGAAAAAACACCTCGTTGCCGCCCGCTTCGGCAATGGCCTCGCGCATCAGCGCGCAGGCCTGCGCCGCCACAAAAGTTTCGATCAAAACAGGCTCCTCGTCACCCGCTGCCGGGTCTCATTGAAAGGAAGCCATTATCGCGCGGATGGGGGTGGATTTCAAACACTTCGGATTTTGGAACACACAAACATTGAACACAAAATCTTTGAACCACTTTGAACCACAGAGAGCACGGAGAACACAGAGAAAAATCTGAGAACCCATCTTTTTTGGTTTTAAACCCTACTCTCGTGGTTTCCTCTGTGCTCTCTGTGTCCTCTGTGGTTCAGGTTTTCTCGAGAGTAGTAGTGAGTTTCCCCGGTAAGGTTTTCGACAGGTGTGAGCTGGTCGGATTCAAAAATCGAGCGCTAAATGCCGGTGAACAGGAAATCCAGCGAAGCAATTATTTCGTCACGCTGCGAAGCTGCAGAGCCAACCTTCTTTTTCAGGGCCGTAATCGGTATGGCCGCCAGCAAGTGGGTCATGAGAATATAATCGGTTCCTTCAAAACGAATTACAGGATTGAGAGTTTTCATCCTTTTATCAACATCCTCAGTGGCAACCATCGGCGCAACGACTCTCGTGGAAAGCGTGTCGATCAGTTCGTCCTGGAGATCCAGTAGGTAGGCCGCGCTACTTGATGGTGAGATGTAAATATCGAGTTTGGCCATCAGAACTGCCTTAACTCGTCACTCCAGAGGCCTTTGTGATCAACATAAGCGTTGGCTGCTGTAATCGCTTCTCGATTATTTTTCAGCCATTCCTCTCTATTCCGGTCTTTCAGGATCTGCTCCAACCTGTCTTCCAAGGTTTTTGACAGATTGATTTTGTTTTGTCTGGCCTGCTGTAGAAGGTCGCTTCTAATGCTGAGATTTGCCGATTGTTTGCGGACTGTATTTCCCATAATTGCCTCCATGCGCACTCTATGCGCATGATAACGTGTTTTTTTATCTAAGTCCATGCTCTGTGGTTTTTCTCTGTGCTCTCTGTGTCCTCTGTGGTTCAGATCTTTGGTTTCGAAACGCCCAAAGACTATCGCAGATACGCCCGAATCCCCCCGGGCAGCTCCTTCGGCGTGTATTCAAAGACCTCATGCACCTTTTTCATCTCTTCGGCATCGCAGACATTGCCCTCGAGCAGCATGGTGAGCTGGGTGGTGGTAATGGGGAATGCGGAAAAGTTCTCCATCAGTGCGACCACCGGTTTGATCAGGCATAAAGGCTGGTGCAGCTTGCGCACCGATTTTTTGTCCAGCGCCTGGCCGATTTCGTCGAGAAGCTCGTCATAGCTGTAATCCTGCGGGCCGCAGATGGCGTAAGTCTGTCCGAGGGTTTCCTCCTTCCGCAGCGCCTGGCAGAAACATTCGGCGACATCTTCCACCGCCACCGGCGCCAGCCGGTAGTTTCCGTCGCCGAAAACCGGCACTATGGGTGTTTTGCGGATAATCGATGCCAGTTCATTGATGAATTCATCCTCGGGGCCGAAGATCAGCGAGGGACGGAAGATCGTCCAGTTGAGCCCGGACTGACGCACGGCTTCTTCTGCGCGCCATTTGGTTTTATGGTAGTCGGCGCGAGCATCGGGGCGAACGCCGTTGGCGCTCATCTGGATGTAGCGTTTGATCCCCTGTCCTTTGGCGGCATTGACCATGTTGCGGGTCGCTTCCACGTGCAGCTTTTCGAAAGTGATGCCCCGCGCCGGAAATTCACGGATGATTCCCACCAGGTGGATAATCGCGTCACACCCCTCCATGGCGCCCTCGAGAGTTGCCGGATCGGTCGCATCGCCCAGGCGCACTTCGACGTTTTTTTCAACGGGCAGCTTCTTCTCCGATCCCGAGCGCACCAGGCAGCGCACCACATGACCATCCTGCCGCAGTCGATGCAGCATGACCTTGCCGACAAACCCCGTCGCTCCCGTCAGAAAAACTTTCATCGCTCGCTCCTTACCAAAAATTAAAAAGAAACCTGCCCTGACCGAAAAATCAAATCCCCAAGGAACCCTTCAAATAAAGGGGGGTGAGGAGGGCCTGAGCCAAGGGTGTCTGCCGCCCGGACGGCGGCAGTCAAGCACCCAGGGATGGGTTCAAGCGTCCCTTGGCGCAGGCCCTCCTCCTCGCCCGGCTATGGGCTCCAATAAACACCACCCCAAAAAACCATTACGCCTTTCCCGTCACGCGTTCCGCATTTCACCCTTGATGCTTTCGCAAAAAAGCATCAATGTCGATGGCTAAGCAAAAAGCGCCAAATGCAAGGCGCGCGATTGTCGAGCAATGAGGCGTACTTACGTACGTCGAAGCAGCGAGAGCAATTGCAG
>JAXHUR010000040.1:0-29522 GCA_034189505.1 Thermodesulfobacteriota bacterium
AAGCAAAAAGCGCCAAATGCAAGGCGCGCGATTGTCGAGCAATGAGGCGTACTTACGTACGTCGAAGCGGTGAGAGCAATTGCAGCAACGCAGCAGTTGGTGAGTTTTTGCGACGCCATGATGGCTGGACAATTGCCTCAAAGCAGGGGGCAAAAACTCCGCTAAGAAGTTGACGGACCGGAGAGTCCTTCGGTTACCCTCTTCAATGTCGAAAAAATTTCCTCTCTGCTGGCCTGGTTCTCGATGGCGGCCCTGAAACCTGGATCTCTCAAGGCGAAACTGAGCACAGAGAGCAGATGCAGGTGGGCCCGCAGGGTCGGGGAAATCAGGCAGAACAAGGTGTGAACCGGCTTGCCGTCCAGAGCATGAAAGTCCACGGGTTTTTCCAGGAAGGCAAGGGTGACGCTTGGTTTGGTGATATGCAAAAGGACCGGATTGCGGGGGTGGGGTATGGCAATGCCGCCTCCGACGCCGGTCGAAGCGAGCTGTTCGCGGGCGTTGAGCACCTTAAGCAGGTATTCCCGGTTGACTTCTTCAGGCAACCGCAATTCGTCGACAAGTCGTGTCAGAACCGTTTTGCGAGTATTGCCGTCCAGCCGGTAAACAATCCCCCCGGCCTCAAGGGCCTCAAACAAGGTTGGCAACGCGGTGCCGGCGGCCTCCGGTTCGTGAAATGCGTCCGGTGAGATGCCCATGCGCCGGGACGTCGCCCATTCCAGCAGTTCCGCGCGATTGAATCGGTACTGTTCGTTGACCTTGTAGACGGGGAGAATCTCTTGTTTTATCCATCGATAAATCGTCTTTTCCGAGACACGCAGCAGCTCTGCGGCTTCTTTTACAGAAGTATTCATACTCTCCCCTGAAAATCAATGTAAGCGGTGGACAAGTTAGGACATTATCAAGTTGTTGAAATGATATGTCAATTGCCATGGCGCCCCCTGCCCGGAGCAGGGAGGGGGCGCAGCACAGCGGCCAGGTCGTTCGACAGTGAATCCCAACCCTCCGCGCCTACCTCAGCCGGGCCGGCGAGCCGGCAAAGCTCTTGACTCCACCAAATCTCCCCCTTGAACCGACTATTTACAAGCAATCCCCTGGCTCGACTTTGTTGTTGACAATTGTCTCTGACCGGAAGTAATGTCCAAAAATGTCCCATTGGTAAGAAATTTGATCTTCCTGAGGCATCAATGAACCTTTCGGTTAAAGACGCTGCGGTGCTGTTGTCGGTTTCGGAAAAAACCATCTACCGTTGGCTTAAGCAGAATATTCTCCCGACCATCAGGATTCAGGGGAGTTATCGTTTCAACCGGGCTGAACTGCTGGAATGGGCGACCTCCAGGCGGTTGGGAGTGTCGGCCGATGCCTTCAGTGAGCCGGAATCCGAAGCCCAGCCGCTGCCGACTCTTTCCCAGGCACTGGAAGCCGGGGGGATCTTCTATCGCATTGAAGGCCAAACCCGGGACGAGGTCCTTGCCGACGCAGTGAGCCACCTCCGCCTGCCTGAAGATGTCGACCGCCAGTACCTGAGTCAAGTTCTGCTCGCCCGTGAACAGCTTGCCTCCACAGCGATCGGCGCGGGGATCGCCATTCCTCACCCCCGCAGCCCCGGATTATTGAGTGTCGTTCGGCCGACAGTGACCCTGTGCTTTCTGGAACAGGCGATCGACTATCACGCTCTGGACGGCCAGGCGGTCAATATTCTGCTGATCATCCTTTCTCCGAACCTCCGTTCACATCTTCATCTTCTGTCAAGACTGGGGTTTGTACTCCAGTTCCCGGCGATTCAGGCCGTTTTGCAGGACCAGGATAGTCGCGAGAGGATTTTTGCGGCTTTGGCGTCCGCTGAGGAAAAAATCAGGCCTTTCTGCGGAAAAACCCACCCTGCGGGAGGTAAAGTGAGCCTATGAGCTTCTTTTTTAGTAACTATTCACCTCGCGGGGTCGCAGCTTCCATGTCAAGGGTGTTTGGCGCCAGGGAAGGCGCCAATCAAACGGCCAGGGATGGCGAAAAGTGGCCCTTGTCATGGGAGCTGCGATCCCATGCTGCCCCCTTTTTTTATTGGTCTGGCCCTCGGTGCATATCTTCAGGGGCAGCTATGGATCTGCCTGTTCTATATTTTCATCGCCAGCGCGATACTGATGGCCTGGAGTGTCGGGGCCGGAGGACACGGGGGAGGATGATATGACCTGGCTCGTGGGAGCAATTTTGCTGACTTCGCTTGCCGGTGTGCCGGGGCTTTTCTGCCGCCGGGAAGGTGCCGGCGCAGAGCGGCTCGCCTGCCTGCTGACTTTGGCGGGATGCGCCTGTGGGCTGGTGGCCGTTGCTCTCTCCCTGAGTCACAGGGTTGAACTCCCTCTCAATTTTCGCTGGTCTGTCCCCGGGGGTTGCCTGGCCCTGGGTCTCGATCCTCTCAGCGCGATTTTTCTGCTCCCCCTGTTCCTGGTGGCGGCAACCGGGTCCGTCTATGGGCTGCGGTATTGGCCGCAGCAGGAACATCCCGCCAACGGCCGCAAGTTGCGCCTTTTCTATGGCCTGATCAGCGGGGCGATGATCCTTCTTTTTTCGGCGCGCAACGGAATCCTGTTCCTGATGGCCTGGGAGGTGATGGCGCTGGCCGGCTTTTTTCTCATCACCACGGAAGACCACAAGGACGAGGTGCGACGGGCCGGCTTTGTCTACCTGATCGCCACCCATACCGGCACGCTGGCTCTCTTCGGCCTCTTTGCCCTGCTTGGCCAATACGCAGGTTCCCTGAACTTCCCTGCTGCAGGAGCGCTGCCGGCCGCCGGGAGCAGCCTTGTGTTTTTGTTCGGTCTGTTCGGATTCGGCATGAAGGCCGGCCTGATGCCGCTGCACATCTGGTTGCCCGGCGCTCACGCCGCGGCTCCAAGCCATGCCTCGGCGCTGCTCTCCGGGGTGATGATCAAAACCGGGATCTACGGGCTGGTGCGGCTCACCTCCTTTTTTGCCGAGATCCCCTTCTGGTGGGGCTGGACGGTCCTGGCGCTGGGGGCTGTCTCGGGAGTCATGGGGGTGGCCCTGGCGCTGGCTCAGCACGACATCAAGCGGCTTCTGGCCTACCACAGTGTCGAGAACATCGGTATTATCGCCCTCGGGCTCGGCCTTGCCCTGCTCGGTCGCAGCTACCAGTTGCCGGAACTGACGGCCCTCGCTCTCGCGGGGAGCCTGCTGCACGTCGCCAACCACGGACTTTTCAAGTCGCTTCTGTTTCTGAGTGCCGGTTCGGTGATTCACGCCGTGGGCACGCGGGAAATCGATCGCTACGGCGGCCTGCTCAAACGCCAGCCCTGGACGGGGGTCCTGTTCCTGGGCGGGTCGGTGGCGATCAGCGGCTTGCCGCCGTTCAATGGTTTCGTCAGTGAATGGCTGATCTACCTCGGCGCTTTCCAGACAGTGGACACGGCTGCCCCGGTGGTCTCGGTCGCAGCTCTGACAGCGCCGGCGCTTGCCCTGATCGGTGGTCTGGCTCTCGCCTGCTTCGTCAAGGTGTTCGGCATCACTTTCCTCGGCGAACCCCGCTGCGAGGCTGCGGCACAAGCCCACGAAGCCCCTTCGTCAATGGTCTTCCCCATGGCGGTGCTTCTTGTGGCCTGCGTCTGGATCGGATTGCTGCCGACGACCCTGACCCCTCTGCTGGGCGCCGCTGTCGCCGACTGGGGCGGTGATGCCGCGGCCGCATTGAGCCTTGAGATTTTAGATCCCCTGGTATGGGTGAGCCTTGGCGGTTGGCTGCTGCTGGGCCTGCTTGCCGTGGTCGGCTTCTGGCTGTATCGACGCAGCCGCCAGGCTCCGCGTGACGCCTCTACCTGGGGGTGCGGCTACCGGTTCCCCGAGCCGCGTATGCAGTACACTGCCGGCTCGTTCGCCGACAGCCTGGTGCGGCTGTTCCAATTCGGCCTCTGGAACGAACGTCAGGGCGGCAGGGTCTCGGGGTTATTCCCAAGCGCTGCGGAATTTTACAGTCACACCCCCGATGTGGTCCTCGACCGGCTGCTGTCTCCTTTGTTCCGCGCTGCCGCCGGGCTGTTTTGTCGGGTTCGCGCGATCGTCCAGAACGGCGTGATTGCCATCTATCTGATTTATGTTGCTCTGGCCGTTATGGCGCTGCTGGCGTCAGGCGCCTTATGAAAGGGGATCTTCACATGATCGCCAGTCTCGCTCTGCATTTGGCTCTATTGCTTTTGTTTGCCCCGCTGATGCAGGGAGTGATAACCAAAACCAAGGCTTGGTTCGGGGGGCGGGTCGGAGCCCCGTTGCTGCAGCCCTATTTCGATCTGGCCCGACTGTGGCGCAAGGGGGTTGTTTTGAGCCGTACAACGACATGGGTCTTTCTGGCCGGTCCCGTGGTCGCTCTGGTGGTTCCGGTGTCGGCGTCGCTGCTGCTTCCCTTCGGGGCGCTAGCGGCGCCGATCTCTTTTGAGGGAGACCTGATTCTTTTTGTCTACCTGTTCGGCCTCTCCCGGTTCTTCACGGCGACCGCCGCGCTGGACACCGGCTCGAGCTTTGAAGGGATGGGCGCGGCGCGGGAAGTGACCTTTTCCTGCCTGGCCGAGCCGACGGTGCTGTTTGCCCTGCTGGTACTGGCCCGTATTTCCGGTGGACTGTCCCTCAATACCCTGTTCGGCGATCATCTGCTGGCGGCCTGGCACAGTGGGGCCGGCGCTTCGCTCAGCCTGATCCTGGTCTGCCTGTTCGTGGTACTTCTGGTTGAAAATTCGCGCATTCCTTTTGATGATCCCAACACCCATCTGGAATTGACTATGATCCACGAGGTGATGGTGCTTGATCATAGCGGGCCCGCTTTGGGCATGGTCCTCTACGGGGCCGCACTCAAGATGATGGTGCTTGGCGCCTTGCTGGTGCGTCTGGCACTGCCCTGGCAGACCGGATGGTGGGTGAGCGATGCCGCGCTTTTTCTGGCCGGGCTGTTCTGTGTCGCGATCCTGATCGGGGTGGTCGAGTCGACCATGGCGCGCCTGCGGCTGGTGCGCGTACCGCAGGTCCTGATCGGGACTTCGCTGCTCTCCATCTTCGCACTGGTGCTTGTTCTGCGCTGAGCAGCAGCCTCGAGGCGGAAGGATTTTCACGTTTCAGTAGAAGCCAATGTTCAGCCTGGGGTCGTCACTCCCATGACAAGGGACACTTTTCGCCATCCCTGGCCGTTTGATTGGCGCCCTCCCTGGCGCCAAACACCCTTGTCATGGGAGTGACGACCCCGCGAAGTGAATAGATATCAGGAGACAAGACCATGACGGAATTGACCAACCCGCTGCTGCTCGCGGTGATCCTTATCAATTTTTTCACTCTGGGCAGCGCCAGGCTCGGTGCCTGCATCCGGGCGGTGTCGGTCCAGGGAGCGCTGCTGGGGTTGTTGCCCCTGACCGCTCACGGGTTTTCTTTCCATTCGATATTGCTGACGACAGGCGCTTTCTGCCTCAAGGGAGTTTTCATCCCCTGGCTGCTGTTTCGCGCCATCCGCGAGGTGCGTATCCGGCGCGAGCTGGAGCCGACTATCGGCTTCGTTCCGACAATGATCCTCGGAGCGTTGACCACCGCCGGGGCCTTTCTGTTTGCCGACTTTCTTCCTCTGATTTCCGAACACCATGAGGGGCTGTTTGTGCCGACCGCTTTGGCGACCATGTTCGCCGGTTTTCTGCTGTTGGTCTCGCGGCGCAAGGCCATTACCCAGGTGCTCGGCTACCTGATGCTGGAAAACGGTATCTTTGTGATCGGCGTTTTGCTGAGCGATGCCTTGCCTCTGATGGTCGAGGCCGGGGTGCTGCTGGACCTGCTGGTCGCGGTTTTCGTCATGGGGATTGTGATGAATCACATCAGCCGGGAGTTTTCCACCATCAACACAGAGCGGTTGTCTGCTCTTAAGGAATAAGCCCATGATTGCAATTCTCGTTGCTCTCCCTTTAATCGCAGCCGGCTGCAGTTTCATCATTCCATGGCATCAGGCACGATCATGGCTTCTGCCCGCCGCCAGTGCGGTACATCTGCTGCTGTCGACGCTGTTTGCATTGGGCTATCTTCCCCCCGGAGGGCCCTGGATCGGGCTGGATGCTCTTTCGAGCCTGGTGCTGGTGGTGACCAGTCTGCTCTTTTTCGGTTGTGCGCTGTATGCGGTCGGCTACCTGGACCTGCATCCTGAGCGGGACAACAAGGTCATGGTCCCCTGCCTTCTGCTCTTCCTCGGCGCGATGAGCCTTGCGGTGACTGCGCGGCATCTCGGTCTGCTCTGGATTGCCGTTGAGGCGACCACCCTCGCCAGCGCGCCGCTGATCTATT
The DNA here is from genome assembly GCA_034189505.1 of Thermodesulfobacteriota bacterium. Lineage (GTDB taxonomy): Bacteria > Desulfobacterota > Desulfuromonadia > Desulfuromonadales > Geoalkalibacteraceae > Geoalkalibacter_A. Next base: position 6,310 of record JAXHUR010000040.1, read on the forward strand.
TCAACCGTAACCGCCTTTCCATCGAGGCCACCTGGAAATATCTGCTGATCTGTTCGGTGGGGATCGCCTTGGCGATGCTCGGTCTGCTTTTCGTGGCTTATTCGGCGCTCGGCAGTGGAGTACCGGTCAGCCTGCAGTTTGACAAGCTGCTGAGTCAGGCGACCACCTTGAGCAAGCCCTGGCTTCACACCGGGTTTGTCTTCATGCTGGTCGGCTTCGGCACCAAAATGGGGCTCGCGCCGCTGCATACGTGGAAGCCCGATGCCTACGGCGAGGCGCCGGGCCTGGTCGGCGCTTTGCTGGCCGGCGGGCTGACCAGTGTCGCCTTTCTCGCCATTTTACGCGGAGTGCAATTGATGACCGCGGCTGGGGACGGCGTCCTGGCGCGCCAGGAACTGCTCGGGATGGGGATTCTTTCGCTGCTGGTCGCGGCAGTCTTCATGGTTGGGCAGCCCGATATCAAACGCCTGCTGGCCTATTCATCGGTCGAGCATATGGGGCTTCTGGCGATCGGCGTCGGTATCGGCGGCCTGGCCACCTTCGGCGCAATGCTGCACCTGGTCAACAACGCACTGACCAAAGGCGGGTTGTTTCTCGCGGCGGGCAACATCCAGCGTGCCTATGCCAGCAAGCACCTCTCTGAGGTGCGCGGCGCAGTTAGCGTGCTGCCGGTATCCGGCACCCTGTTCCTGGCCGGGTTTCTTGCCATCACCGGGTCTCCCCCGTTCGGCCCCTTTATGAGTGAGTTCACGATCCTGCGTGGAATCTTCGGCAGTGAACGCCTGTTCGTCGGCCTGTTGGTGCTGCTCCTGCTCGCCACCGTTTTCATCGGCATGGGAGCGACCGTTCTGGCGGCCACCCAGGGTGAATCCTCCGAGGCGACCCCCGGTTTTCGCGACAGTCCACTGCTGTGTATCTCTCCCCTGTGTTTCATACTGCTGATTCTGCTGATCGGGGTCTATATCCCCGAGCCGATGCAGAACGCGCTGCATCAGGCGGCGGCCCTGCTGGAGGTGCAGCCATGAACCCTTCCCGCGTGATCCGCTTTCGGCACGGCGCCTGTGTGCCGCTCGCCGAGTTGCCGCGGCTTGAATTTTCATCCTTTCGCAACACCCTGCTCGAGGAGGTCGCGGCCGAGGCACGCGTTGTGAGCCTGTTCGGTCACCCCGTCGCCGAGGGACTGGACCTGTACGCGGTTCTGGCCCGCGACTGGAAAGGCGAACTGGTGCTGCTGCATACCCGAGTGAAGGAAAGTTTTCCATCGCTGACGCCGGAGTGTCCGCAAGTGCACCTGTTCGAACGGGAACTCGCTGAACAGTACGGGGTCCGTCCGCAAGGGCACCCCTGGCTCAAGCCGGTGCGTTTTCATCGGAGCTGGGTGAAAGAAGCCGACGTCTGGGGGCGCAGGGACGGTGGCCATCCGATCCCCGGCGACATGGATTTTTATCGGGTCGAGGGGGAGGAGGTTCACGAGGTCGCCGTCGGCCCCGTCCACGCCGGCGTCATCGAACCGGGTCATTTCCGTTTCCAGTGTCATGGCGAAGAGGTCATGCATCTTGAGATCTCCCTCGGCTACCAGCATCGCGGCATCGAGCAGATGTTGCGCGGCGGCCCCCATCCGGCCGGCATCTATCAAATCGAGGCGGCTGCCGGGGACACCACCATCGGTCACACCACCGCGTACAGTCAGCTCATCGAGAGCCTGGCCGGGGCGGAGGTTTCACCGCGGATCCATGCCATCCGCGCCATTGCCCTGGAGCTGGAGCGGCTCGCCAATCATGTCGGGGACATCGGAGCCCTGGCCGGTGATGTCGGTTTTCTGCCGACCGCATCGTTTTGCGGCCGCCTTCGGGGGGATTACCTGAACCTGACCGCGGAGCTGTGCGGCAGCCGCTTCGGGCGCGGTCTGGTGCGTCCCGGCGGGGTTCAATTCGACCTTGATCCGGCGCGGGTCGAGACCCTGTCGCATCGACTCAAAGTCCTTGGCCCAGAAACCCGCGGCGCCATCGAGCTCTGCTTCGACAGCCCCTCGGTGCTGGCGCGCTTCGAGGGGACCGGACGAGTGAGCGCCGATGACGCCGAAGCCCTGGGGCTGGTCGGCGTCGCGGCCCGCGCCTGCGGGCTGGTTCGCGATGTCCGCTTGCACCGCACCTTCGAGGACGGCGAGACGCGCTTCGATACCCCGGTGATCGAAACCGATGGCGACGTTTTCGCACGGGGGAATGTCCGCCGCCGGGAAATCTATGCTTCGCACCGCCTGATCGGCGAGAATCTCAAGCGACTTCCGGCCGGGGAGATCCGGACGGTCCTGCCTGCTCTGGCGCCGGAAGTTCTGGGAATTTCCCTCTGTGAAGGATGGCGCGGCGAACTGGTCCATGTCGGGATCACCGATGCCCAGGGGAGGCTGGCGCGCTACAAGATTGTCGATCCCTCCTTTCATAACTGGAGCGGCCTGGCAATGGCCCTGCGTGGCGAACAGATTTCGGATTTCCCCTTGTGCAACAAGAGCTTCAATCTCTCCTACTGCGGATTCGACCTATAGGGAGTCATCAGGATGCTGAACATTGTTCGTGAACGTCTGCGCCAGGGGCATCGCACCGGGAAATTTCCTAAAGAGGCGCCGAAGCTGCCGGAGCGCTTCCGAGGACTGCCGATAATTGCCCAGAACCTGACCCCGACGGAGTGCGCCGAGGTTGCCGCCGCGTGCCCCTTCGCTGCCCTGGGCTGCTCCGACAGCCGGCTGCGGATCGATCTGGGCCGCTGCCTCTTTTGCGCCGATTGTCCGGCCGCAGCCCGGGGCGCGCTCACCTTCAGCGGCGACTACCGGTTGGCGGTGAAAAAGCGCGAGAATCTTCTGCTGAAAGACGAAGCCTATCGGTTGGCCGACAAGCTGGGCAAACGGATGCATAAGCTCTTCGGCCGCTCGCTCAAGCTGCGCCAGGTCTCCGCCGGGGGGTGCAACGCCTGTGAAGCCGATCTCAACGTGCTCGGAACCCTGGTTTTCGACCTGGGACGTTTCGGCATCCAGTTCGTCGCCTCGCCCCGTCACGCCGACGGGCTCATCGTCACCGGGCCGGTCACCGAAAATATGAAGAGCGCCCTGCTCGAGACCTACGCCGCCGTTCCCGAGCCGAAGCTGGTGATCGCATCGGGCGCCTGCGCCATCGCCGGGGGACCGTTCCGCGACAGTCCCGAGGTCCATAACGGCCTCGGCGATCTGCTGCCGGTCGACCTCTACATTCCCGGCTGCCCACCCCATCCCTACACGGCGCTCGACGGCCTGCTGCGTCTGCTCGGGCGGCTTTGACCAAGAATTGAAGAGTTTGGAGAAAAAGGAGAGGAGCATGAATCTGGACACCCAATTGATCGAACAGTTGCGCCGGGTCCTGACTGCGGCGGAACAGATACTGCCCCGCCCGGTCGCGGCCATCGACTGGACCCGTTGCGCCGCCGCCAACTGGAGGCGGCACGCCTTGACCGGCTATCTGGAACCGCTGCCGGCCATCGATTCGATCCAGCTGGATGAACTGCTCGGCATCGACCAGCAGAAAAAGATGGTCGAGGAGAATACTCGTCAGTTTCTGAGCGGCTATCCGGCCAACAATATCCTCCTCTGGGGTTCGCGCGGCACAGGAAAATCGTCGCTGATCCGTGCTCTTCTCAATCGCTACGCCGACCGGGGACTGCGAATCATCCAGGTCGATAAAGACGACCTGCCTTCGCTGCCTGATATCTTCAACGAGATCAAGGACCATCCTTATCGCTTCATCGTCTTCTGCGACGACCTCTCCTTCGAATCCGGCGAGAAAAGCTACAAGGTTCTCAAGAGCGCCCTCGACGGTTCGGTTTATGCCGCACCCTCCAACACCCTGATCTACGTCACTTCCAACCGCCGTTATCTGGTTCCAGAGTACGCCACGGACAATCTCGGGGCGAAAATGGTGAACAACGAGGTGCATCACGGCGAAGGCGTCGAGGAAAAGATTTCTCTCTCCGACCGCTTCGGTCTCTGGGTCGCCTTCCATGTCTTCTCCCAGGAGCAGTATCTTCACGTGGTGCACCAATGCCTGGAAATTCTCTGTCGCGAGCATCGAATCAGTGTTGACTGGGGGCGTGATGTGGAACAGGCGGCGATTGCCTGGTCTCACGAAAAGAGTAAGCGCTGCGGACGCACCGCGCTGCAGTTTGCCCGACGCTGGGTGGGGCGAGCGTTGCTTGCTCAAGAGCAGGGGGGCTGTGCCCCAGAGTTCTCGCAAAGGGGTTCTTGACACTTTGTAAAACTTTGTAAATGGTTGGCGGAGAGGGGTATACGGATGAAATTGAACATGGGAGCAACCGACGCTTTGAGCTTGGGTTTTGCCAGAAAGATGATACGGTTCATATGAAAGGCCCCTTCTACCTTTTATTTTGATTTAAGCCGCCACTTCCATGGGTGAGCATATAAAGCTGGGGCGCAAACAAAAAAGGTGGATGGATAATGAGTGGGCGGAGCCTGAATTCGGACCAAAACAGCAACCGGCGAGATAAGGTTGCCGCAAACCAGGATCTGTCACAGGCCGGGAATCTTCCTTTCCCCATCGTCGGCATCGGTGCCTCCGCCGGGGGGGCTCGAGGCGCTGGAGCAGTTCCTGCAGCACGTCCCGCAAGACAGCGGCCTGGCCTTTGTCATCATCCAGCATCTCGATCCGACCCACAAAGCCATGCTGACCGAGCTGCTCCAGCGCGCCACTGCGATGAAAACCTTCCAGGCCAGGGACAGGTTGCAGGTCAAGCCGAACTGCGTTTACGTGATCCCGCCCAACAAGGACATGTCCATCCTGCACGGCGCGCTGCACCTGTTCGAGCCGAGCGAACCCCGCGGCCTGCGCCTGCCGATCGATTTTTTCCTGCGTTCCCTGGCCGAGGACCGGCAGGAGCGCAGCATCGGCGTCATTCTCTCGGGCATGGGCTCGGACGGCACCCTGGGCCTGAAGGCGATCAAGGAAAAAGCGGGCCTGGTCCTGGTGCAGGATCCGGCCACCGCCAAGTTCGACAGCATGCCCCGCAGCGCCATTTCCGCCGGCCTTGCCGACCTGGTCGCGCCGGCGGAGGAGCTGCCCGGCAAGATCATCGATTACCTGCGTCACGCCCGCACCCTTGCCGGTTCCGAGCCCAGGTTGGAGGAAAAGGACCAGAGCGCCCTGGAAAAGGTCGTTATCCTGTTGCGGAACAAAACCGGCCAGGATTTTTCGCTGTACAAAAAAAACACCATCCGCCGCCGCATCGAACGGCGTATGGGCATTCACCAGCTTGCCAAAATCGCCGACTATGTCCGCTATCTGCAGCGCAATCCCCAGGAGGTGGAACTGCTCTTCAAGGAGCTGCTGATCGGTGTGACTAATTTTTTCCGCGATCCGGACGCCTGGGAGCTGCTGCGCACCGAGGCGTTGCCGGCCCTGCTTGAAAAGCGCCCGGATGGTGGAGGTCTGCGTGCCTGGTCGGTAGGCTGTTCCAGCGGCGAGGAGGCCTATTCGCTGGCGATCGTCTGCCATGAGGCGCTCACGGAGATTGAGCCCAGAACGGATTTCAAACTCCAGATTTTCGCCACCGATCTCGACCAGGACGCCATCGACAAAGCCCGCCGGGGCTGGTATCCTGCCAACATTGCCGCTGATGTTTCCGCCGAGCGCCTGCGCCGGTACTTTATCCAGGAGGAGGACGGCTACCGCATCGGCAAGAAAATCCGTGAGATGGTGACCTTCGCCACCCAGAACGTCATCATGGACCCCCCCTTCACCAAGCTCGACATTCTGGTCTGCCGCAACCTTCTGATCTACCTGATGCCGGAGCTGCAGAAAAAACTTCTGCCGCTCTTTCACTACAGCCTCAAGTCCGACGGCATCCTGTTTCTGGGCAATGCCGAAGCCGTCAGCGCCGCCACCGGGCTGTTCACTCCCATCAATCTCAAACTGCGCCTTTTCCGGCGACGGGAATCGGTCCTGCCGGCGCCTCCGGTGGATTTTCCCGCTTCGTTTGTTTCCCCCAGGGCGCAGGACGCCAAGGAGCCAACCAAGGTGAAAGCAGCGTCCAACCTTCAATCGCTTGCAGACGAATTGCTCCTGCAGCATTTTTCTCCGCCGGCCGTGCTGGTCAACGACCAGGGCGACATCCTCTACATCAGCGGGCGCACCGGAAAGTACCTCGAGCCGGCGGCCGGCAAGGCCAACTGGAACATTTTCGCCATGGCCCGCCAGGGGATCAATTCTGATCTGGGAGTCGCCTTCCACAAGGTGCTCCGACAAAAAGAGCCCATTACCCTCAGGGGACTCAAGGTCGGCACCAACGGCGGCAGCCAGACCCTGGACGTCACTCTCAAGACGATCGAGGAACCCGAAGCGCTGCGCGGAATGGTGATGATCGTCTTTTACGACGTGGCGAAGCCGCCGAAGAAAAAAACGCGTGGCCCCGCCGGGGGCCAGGTAGCCGACAATTCCCGGATCGCAGAGTTGGAGCAGGAAGTCGCGAGATTGCGTGAAGAGCTGCATACCACCCGCGAGGAAATGCAATCTTCCCAGGAAGAACTCAAGTCGACCAACGAAGAGCTGCAGTCCGCCAACGAGGAGCTGCAGTCCACCAACGAGGAGCTGACCACCTCCAAGGAAGAAATGCAGTCCCTCAACGAGGAACTGCAGACGGTCAACGCCGAGCAGCAGTCCAAAATGGACGAGCTGACCCGGACCGAAGACGATCTGCGCAACCTGCTCAACAGCACCGAGATCACCACCGTGTTCCTGGACAACGACCTCCATGTGCGACGCTTCACCGAAGGGGCTCAAAAAATCTTCAAACTGATTCCCGGCGACGTGGGGCGCCCCCTCTCCGACATCACCAGCGACCTGATCTACCCCGAGATGGCCAAAGACACCGAGGCGGTGCTGCGCACCCTGGTCTTTTCGGAAAAGGAGATTGCGACCGACGACGGACGCTGGTTTTCGGTGCGCATCATGCCCTACCGCACCATTGACGACGTCATCGGCGGGGTGGTGATCACCTTTGCCGATATCACCGAGGCCAAGACACTGGAGAACGAACTGCGCGAACAGGTCGAACAACTCAAACATCAGCTCGAGGGGGGCGACTAGCTTTGGCCAACGACAAAAACAACAAACACTTGGCGACGAGCGGCCGGCTGCGCCGCGAGGCTGAAGCGCAGTTGCGCGCGAAGACCGCGGCACAACCGCCGCCGGTGAGCCTGGCCGAGGCGCAGCGACTTCTTCATGAGCTTGAGGTTCACCAGATCGAGCTTGAAATGCAGAACGCCGAACTGCGCAGTGCCCGCGAGGAGCTCGAGGCCGCGCACACCAAATACGCCGAACTCTTTGACTTCGCCCCCCTTGGCTACTTCATCCTCGATCAGCGCGGCCGCATCCAGGAGGCCAATCTGGCCGGGGCGCAAATGCTCGGCATCGAGCGGAGGCGGCTGGCCGGTAAAGCGCTCAGCCGATTTATCGAGGAGCCCGAGGGGAGGGCGGCTTTTGCCGGTCATCTCGAAAAGGTGTTGCGCGGCGAGGGGGTTCAGTGCTGCGAACTTACCCTCAGACGACCTGACGGCACCCGCTTCCACGGCCTGCTGCAGAGCGCCGCGGTGGACGCCAGCGAAAGTCTCGAAGGTCGGGTCCTGGCGTCGGTTGTCGATGACACCGATAACCGCAAGCTGCGGCTTAAACTGCAGCAGGCCCAGGCCATGCTGGAGGAGACGGTCGCCGAGCGCACCGCCGAGCTGACCCAGTCCAACGCGCAACTGGTGCAGGAAGTCGAACAGCACAAGCGGGCGAAGGAATCGCTTAAGGAGGCTTTTTCCCAGATCCAGCAGCTCTCCGAGCGGCTGCAGGCGGAGAACGTCCACCTGCAGCAGGAAGTCTCCCGGGAGTACGACTTCGGTGAGATCATCGGTCACAGCGATGCCATGTCCTACGTTTTTTTCCGAGTCGAACAGGTGGCGCCGCAGGATGCCACCGTGCTGCTGCTCGGCGAGACCGGCACCGGCAAGGGGCTGGTCGCTCGCGCCCTTCACAACCGCAGTGCGCGTAAAGACCGGCCGATGATCACCGTCAACTGCACGGCGCTGCCGGCAAACCTCATCGAGAGCGAACTTTTCGGGCGGGAAAAGGGCGCCTTCACCGGCGCGAGCGCCCGCCAGATGGGACGCTTCGAGCTGGCTGACGGCGGCACCATCTTTCTCGACGAAATCGGCGAAATGCCGCTGGAGCTGCAGGTCAAGCTGCTGCGGGTCATTCAGGACGGCGAGTTTGAACGTCTGGGAAGCCCCCGCACCCTTAAGGTCAACGTACGCATCATCGCCGCCAGCAACCGCAACCTTGAAGAAGAGATCCGCGCCGGCCGTTTCCGCGAAGATCTTTTCTACCGGCTCAGCGTTTTTCCCATCACCATCCCGCCCCTGCGCCAGCGCACCGACGACATCGAGCTGCTCGTACGATATTTTGTCGCCAAGTACACCAAGAAAACGGGCAAGAAGATCGACACTATCCCGAAAGAAACCCTTGAACTTTTCCGGCACTATCGGTGGCCGGGCAACGTGCGGGAGCTGGAAAACGTCATCGAGCGTGCGGTCATCACCAGCCAGGGCCCTGTTCTCCAGGTTCTCGACCGGTTCGATGTTTTCCGGAAACCCGAGGATGAACAGGGCCTCAAATCTCTCGGCGATCTGGAACGCGATCACATCGTCCAGGTGCTGCAGAAAACCGGGTGGCGCATCGAGGGCCCAAAAGGCGCGGCGCTCCTTCTGGGTCTCAACCCCAGCACTCTTCGCGCCCGCATGCGCAAATACGGCCTGCGTCGTCAGTAAAGGACAAGTCACCCCCAATCCGGCCCGCCGTATATGACGGTTATGTCAAGTATGACGGCTGCCACTGACGGCATTCTCTCCCCCTGCCCGCTCTCTTTCCCTTTTCCCATGCACAATCAAGCTCTTGCACTCGCAGTATCCACAGGTCTTCTCTGGCTCGTTAGTTGCGATGAGCCTTTTTACTAGCAGAACATGAGCACAGTCGTGCTTCCTGCGTAAGCTGTGTTGCCATGACCCTCGACACCTTTCGCCGGTCGGGTGCGTTATCGACCGCGGGATGAAACCGAGGAGAATGTTATCGCTATGAAAATATCGAGAGTTACGACCCGCGCCCACAATGCGCTGGGCCACGACCGGGAGACGGAGTTGCTGCGCAACGAGTTGTTCAGCATCGAGCAACTCAAGCGTCACGCGCTGACGCTGGCTGGGCAGCATCGCATTGATCCGCATTCAGGACCGGACCGGCTGCTGCCACGGCTGGCCGACAATGCGCGCGTGCTGCTGGCGGCGTATAACCTGGTGACCGCCGCCGCTACGTCGGGACAACGGATCGTCTCGGCAGAGGCCTGGTTGCTGGACAACTATTATCTCATCGTCCAGCAGATCGGTCTGGCGCGTCGGCATCTGCCCCGTGGCTACAGCCGGCAGTTGCCGCGCTTGGCGGACGGCCCGTCAGCAGGGTACCCGCGCATCTATGACGTCGCGTTGGAGCTGATCTCGCACATGGACGGTCGTGTCGACAGTGACAACACGACCCAGTTCATAGCCGCCTACCAGAGTGTTGAACCGTTGAAGCTGGGAGAATTATGGGCCTTTCCGATCATGCTGCAATTGGCGTTGCTGGAAAACTTGAGCCGTGTTGGTCTGCGTATTGCCCGTCGGCGTGAGGATCTCGACGCGGCCATCACCTGGGCGGATCGCATGCTCGCGACGGCTGAACGGGAACCGAAACAGCTTATCCAGTTGCTGGCCGAGTTCGCCAATGCCGATGTGCCACTGACCGCGCCGTTTGTGGAGGAATTTTACGCCCGGCTCCAGGCGCAGGGGCCCGCGATGGCCTTCGTTCAAACCTGGGTCGAGCATAAACTGTTCGAACAGGGAGTGACGGCAACGCAGTTGTCGGCGGCCGCCAGCCGCACAGCCGCCGCCAACCAGATATCGATCGCCAACAGCATCGGTAGTCTGCGTTTCATCGACGCCATGAATTGGAGGGTTTTCGTCGAGTCGCTCAGTGTCGTCGAACAGGCTCTGCGTGAAGATCCGTCGGGGATGCACGTCGACCAGGATTTCGCCACCCGGGACCGCTACCGGCATGTGATCGAAGACCTGGCGCGGGGCGGTACCTGCAGTGAACTGGAGGTGACCCGGGCCGCCATCGGCTTGGCGCAGACGGCTGCCCAGCAGTCGAGCACCACCGACCGCACCGCCCATGTCGGCTACTACCTCATCGATCAGGGACGGCCGCTCCTGGAGCGTACCGTCGGCTGCCGGTTATCGTGGAAATGCCGGGTCGGCCGGGCCAGTCGGCAGCGGCGCCTCCTCCTCCTGTATCTCGGCCCCATCCTGATGCTCAGCCTGCTGTCGACTGCGGGGGTGTTCGCCGTGGTCGGATTCGATCCGGGGGACTGGCGGGTCTGGCTGTTGGCGCCACCCTTGGTCGTCGGAGCTTCGGCCCTGGCCATCGCGCTGGTGAATCTGCTGGTTATCCTCGTCCTGCCGCCGCGCGCGTTGCCACGACTCGATTTTTCCAAAGGGATCCCAGACAGCCATCGCACCATGGTGATCGTTCCCACCCTGCTGGCCAGGCTACAGGACGTCGACGATCTGCTCGAAGCCCTGGAGATTCGCTATCTCGGCAATCGCGATCCCAATCTGTTTTTTGCCTTGCTGACCGATTTTCGCGATGCGCCAGAGCAAACGCTGCCGGGTGACGAGGCTTTGCTCGCCTACGTGCGGGCCTCGGTCGAGGCCCTTAATGGGACCTACCGGGAGGATCGCCCGTGCATCTTCTACCTGTTTCACCGGCCCCGGTTGTGGAATCCGGTGGAACGGGTCTGGATGGGCTATGAGCGCAAGCGCGGCAAGTTGGAACAGTTCAATGCCCGACTCCGGGGCGGAGCGCTCGACGCTTTCTCGGAGATCGTCGGCGATTCATCCATCCTCGGGTCGATCCAGTACGTCATCACGCTCGATACCGACACGCAACTGCCGCGCGATGCAGCCCGCACCCTGATCGGCAACCTCGCACATCCGCTCAATCGGCCGGTCTACGATGCCGGCAAAGGACGCGTCGTCGAAGGCTATGCGATCCTGCAACCGCGCGCTTCGATCAGCCTGACCAGTGCCGGCCAGTCGCGATTCACCAAACTGTTCGCCGGCGAGGCGGGCATCGATCCCTACACCCGCGAAGTGTCGGATGTCTACCAGGATGTTTTCGAAGAGGGGTCGTTCATCGGCAAGGGCATCTACGATGTGGACGCTTTTCGTCAGGCCGTCGATGGACGCTTTCCGGAGAATCTCATTCTCAGTCACGACCTGCTGGAAAGCGGCTATGCGCGTTCGGCGCTGGTGACCGATGTCGATCTGATTGAGGAGCATCCAGCCAGTTACGTCATCGAGGCCAGCCGGCGCCACCGCTGGATACGCGGTGACTGGCAGTTGGCCGGCTGGCTGCTGCCGCGCGTGCCCGGGTCGAACGGGCCCAATGGAGCCAAGGCGAAGCGGCAACCCAACCCCTTAAGCGCCCTGTCGGTGTGGAAGCTTTTCGATAACTTGCGACGCAGCCTGGTGCCACCGTCGCTGCTGGCCTTGCTGGCAGGGGGCTGGCTGCTGGGTCCGGAGCCGGCGTGGTTTTGGACCCTGCTGGTCGTGACTGTGGTGTGCCTGCCCACCTTGCTCTCCACCGTCATCGAACTCATCCGCAAGCCAGAAGAACGCGACTGGCTGGTTCATCTGAAGCTGACCGTCAAATCCGCGGACCGCCCGCTGCTGCTCGCTTTGCTGACCTTGATCCTGTTGCCCTACGACGCGCTGATTTGCCTGGATGCGATCCTGCGTTCGGGGGTGCGGATGCTGTTCACGCGACGCGGCTTGTTGCTCTGGCAACTGCCGTCCTATGCAAGCCGCAACGCGCGTCGCACGCTTGCCGATTTTGCCGTGGAGATGTGGATCGGCCCGGTGCTGGCGGTGGTGCTGAGCATGGCGCTGACCTGGACCCGCCCGCCGGCGCAATGGCTGTTTGCTGCGCCGGTTTTGTTGCTGTGGCTGGGCTCACCCCTCGTCGGCTGGTGGATCAGCCGGCCGCTGGTGTCGCCGGCGCCGGACCTGACCGCAGATCAACGAACATTTCTGCGCGCGTCGGCCCGGCGAACCTGGCGCTACTTCGCGGCATTCGTCGGCCCCGAGGACAACTGGCTGCCGCCCGACAACTTCCAGGAATATCCGGCGCCGGCCATCGCCGCGCGTACCTCGCCCACCAACATGGGCATGGCGCTGCTGGCCAACCTGACGGCCTACGATTTTGGTTACATCAGCGGCGGAGAATGCCTGCGATTGACTGAAAACACCCTGGCGACGATGGAAAAACTGGAACGCTACCGCGGCCACTTTTACAACTGGTACAACACGCGGACGCTCCAACCGCTGCACCCGCAATACATCTCTACGGTGGACAGCGGCAACCTGGCCGGCAGCCTGCTCACCTTGCAAGCGGGACTGGCCGAGTTAAAGGACCAGCCGGTGCTCTCCACCCATGCGTTTCAGGGCTTGCAGGACACCCTGGACGTGCTTGTCGAGCACCTTCTCGCGGCACCCGTCCCGGATCTGGCGAAAAAGGTCCGCGCGCTGCAGAACATACTTCACACGGGCACATTGAACGGGCAGCCTCAGACACTGGCAGCCGCCAATCGTTTGCTGGATGAGATTCACCTCCTTGGCGAGGCACTGCCGGCATGGTTGCCAGCAGATATTGATATCGATGGCGAACTGTATTACTGGGCGCAGGCCTTCGACCGGCAATCCCGCGCCCTGCGCGATGAGCTGCGCTTGCTGGTGCCCGAGCCGCAGCATTTCGGCACGATCCCGATGCTCTCGGAACTGGCTGCCGCCGGCCCCGCCGGCAAGGGCGCGGGGTCGTCAGCCGCAGCCAGACGGCTCAGAACCATCGACGATCTGATGGAGCGTTGCGGTGGACTGGCGGGGATGGAGTTTGAATTTCTCTACAATACCTCGCGCGGCCTTTTGTGCATCGGTTACGACGTCGGTGAACGCCGCCGCGATCCAGCCTGCTACGACCTGCTGGCCTCCGAGGCGCGTCTGGCCAGTTTCCTGCTCATCGCCCAAGGGCAGGTCCCACAGAAGCATTGGTTTTCGCTCGGTCGGCTGCTGACCAGTCATGGCGGCGACGTCAGCCTGATTTCCTGGAGCGGTTCGATGTTCGAGTACCTCATGCCACAGCTGATCATGCCGAGTTATGCCAACACCTTGCTGGAGCAGACCTGCAAGGCCGCGGTGTCGCGCCAGATCGAATACGGCCGGCAACGAGCAGTGCCGTGGGGCATTTCCGAATCCTGCTATAATGTCACCGATACGCACCAGGTCTATCAATATCGAGCGTTTGGCGTGCCTGGGCTGGGCTTCATGCGCGGGCTGGGAGAAGACCTGGTCATCGCTCCTTATGCCAGTGCACTGGCGCTGACGGTGATGCCGAAGGAAGCCTGCCGCAACCTGCAGACCCTGGCGAGTCATGGTTTTCAAGGCGGTTATGGGTTCTACGAAGCGGTCGATTACACGCCATCGCGGGTGCCGCGGGGTAAGCAACACGTTATTGTGCGCACCTTCATGGCGCATCATCAAGGGATGAGCCTGTTGGCTTTTGCGCATGTCCTGCTCAACCGGCCGATGCAGCGCCGCTTCATGTCCGACCCCATCTTGCGGGCGACGGCGTTGTTGCTGCAGGAGCGGGTGCCGAAGAAGGGCGCTACGATGCACCCTCACGCGGCGGAAGTGAGCGCCGCCGCGCACCCCCCGTTCGCAGAGGCAGGCGGGTTCATGCGCGTCTTTACCGACCCGGACACGCCGGTCCCGGAAATTCATCTGTTATCCAACGGCACCTACCACGTCATGGCGACCAATTCCGGCGGCGGCTACAGCCGCTGGCGCGATTTGGCCGTCACCCGCTGGCGCGAGGACGCCACCTGCGATTGCTGGGGATCATTCATTTACCTGCGCGACCGCGACACGGGGCGCTATTGGTCCACCGCGTATCAACCGACCCTGCGCAAGGCCGAGCACTATGAGGCGATCTTCGTGCAGGGGCGAGCTGAATACCGGCGGCGCGACCAGGCGATCGAAGCACACACCGAGATCAGCGTTTCCCCTGAAGACGATGTCGAAATCCGCCGGGTCACGCTCACCAACCAGTCGTCCCGTACACGTCATATCGAGGTGACCAGTTATGCGGAGGTCGTGTTGGCCCCCCTCCATGCCGACCTGGCCCATCGCTCTTTCAGCAACCTGTTCGTGCAAACCGAAATCCTGCCAGAGCGGCAGGCGATCCTCTGCACGCGGCGCCGCCGCACCCCGGGAGAGCAGGTGCCATGGATGTTTCACCTGCTGGCCACGCCGGGCGCAGTGAGCGACGAGCCGTCTTACGAGACGGATCGGGCCAAATTCATCGGGCGAGGGCGAACTACGGCCAACCCGGTGGCCGTCGACAGCCGTGAGCGCAACTCGCGACTGTCGAACACGGATGGTCCAGTGCTTGATCCCATCGTGGCGATCCGCCGCACCCTGACCCTGTCACCCGATGAATCGGCGACCGTGCAGATCATCTCCGGGGTCGCGGACACCCGTGAGGCCGCCCTGGCTTTGCTGGAGGAATATTGTGATCGGCACTTCGTTGAGCGCGCCTTTGAAATGGCCTGGTTCCAAAGTCAGGAGGTGTTGCGCCACCTGGGGGTCACCGAAGCCGAGGCCCAACTCTACGGCCGCCTGGCGACCTCGGTCGTCTACAGCAATGCCTTACGCCGCGCCGCGCCGAGCGTCATCGCCCGCAACCATCTTGGCCAGTCAGGGCTGTGGCGCTTTGCCATCTCCGGCGACCTGCCTATCGTCCTGCTGAGTATCGGCGACCTGAGCCGGATCGACCTGGTCAAGCAGGTGCTGCAAGCCCACGGCTATTGGCGGATGAAAGGTCTGGCTGCCGACCTGGTCATTGTCAACGAGGATTTCTCGGGCTACCGGGCCGAGTTGCAAGACCAGATCATGGGGCTGATCAACGCAGACCCCGAAGCGCAGATGCTGAACCAACCGGGCGGGGTCTTCGTGCGGCGCGCTGAGGAACTTTCCGAGGATGAGCGGGTCTTGCTGCAGACGGTCGCCCGGATCGTGTACAGCGACAGCGCCGAGACATTGGTCGAGCAGGTGGAACGCCGCATCTCGACGGAGCGGGGGGCGAACCGTCTGGAGCCCGGGCAGCAACCAGCAACAGAGCAGGTCCAGCCCCTGTTGCCACGCGAACGCATTTTCTGCAACGGCCTGGGGGGCTTCACGCCCGACGGGCGCGAATACGTCGTCACCCTCGAGCCGGGTCAGAGCACGCCGGCGCCGTGGGCCAATGTCATCGCCAGCCCGCACATCGGCACCGTGGTCAGCGAGAGCGGGAGCGCTTATACCTGGGTGGAAAACGCTCACGAGTTCCGGCTGAGCACCTGGCACAACGACCCGCTGAGCGACAGCAGCGGCGAGGCGCTCTATATCCGCGACGAGGACACGGGTGCGTTCTGGTCGCCGACGCCGCTGCCCGCCCGCGGGCGGTCCGGGTATGTGTGCCGGCACGGGTTCGGGTACAGCGTGTTCGAGCATTTTGAGGCCGGCATCGCCTCGGAAATGTCCACCTACGTCGCCATGGACGCACCGGTGAAGTTCCTGGTCGTCAAGCTGCGCAACCAGTCGCGGCGCCCGCGAACACTGTCGCTGACCGGGTATTGGGAGTTGGTGCTCGGTGAGTGGCGACACGCCAATCTGATGCACATCGTGACCGAAACGGATCCGCACAGCGGGGCGCTGTTGGCCCGCAACGCCTATGGCCGCGAATGCGCCAATCGGGTTGTCTTTGTGCAGGTCAGCGAGCTAGAGCGTCGAGTGAGCGGAAGCCGTGCCGAGTTTATTGGCCGCAACGGTTCTCTGGCCAGCCCGGCGGCGATGGGCCGCAAGCGTTTGTCGAACCGAACCGGCGCGGGTCTCGACCCGTGCGCCGCGATCCAGACCCGGATCGAGCTGGCCGAAGGGCAAGAGCGTGAGATCGTGTTCATATTTGGCGCGGCCGGCAACACCGACGAAGCGCAGCATTTTATTCAGCAATTCGGTGGAACGGCCGGCGCCTGGCAGGCCCTGGAAGCGGTGTGGGAACACTGGAAGCGCACCCTGGGCGCGGTGCAGGTCGAGACGCCGGATGCGGCACTGGACGTGCTCACCAACGGCTGGCTGGTCTACCAGACACTCTCCTGCCGGCTCTGGGGACGAAGCGGCTATTATCAGTCCGGCGGTGCCTACGGTTTTCGTGATCAATTGCAGGACACCATGGCGCTGCTCCATACCACACCGTGGCTCGCCCGCGAGCAGTTGCTCCGCTGCGCCTCGCGGCAGTTTCTTCAGGGCGACGTGCAACACTGGTGGCATCCGCCGGGCGGACAAGGCGTGCGTACCCATTTCTCCGATGACTATCTGTGGCTGCCGTATGCCACCTGCCGTTATGTGCTGGCGACCGGCGATACCGGCGTACTCGACGAGTCTGTCCCGTTTCTCGAAGGCCGCTTGCTCAATCCGCAAGAGGAGGCCTACTACGACCAGCCGCAACGTTCGACCGAGGAGGCAAGCCTCTATGAACATTGCGTGCGTGCCATCAAACACGGTTTACGCTTTGGCGATCATCAGTTGCCGCTGATGGGGTGCGGGGACTGGAACGATGGCATGAATCTCGTCGGTCGTGACGGCAAGGGCGAGAGTGTTTGGCTGGCGTGGTTCCTTTACGAGAACCTGCAGCTGTTTGCCGTTTTGGCGCGTGGGCGAGACGACGTGGCCTTTGCCGACCTTTGCACCCGGCAGGCTGCGCTGCTGCGCACCAATATCGAGGCCCATGCCTGGGACGGTGCCTGGTATCGGCGGGCCTGGTTCGATGATGGCACCCCCCTGGGCTCGTCCGTCAACGACGAATGCCAGATCGATTCAATCAGCCAGAGTTGGGCGGTCATCTCAAATGGCGGCGATCCCGGCCGCACCCGCCAGGCGATGGCGGCGCTGGACCAGCGCCTGGTGCGGCGGGATGCGCAGCTCATTCAACTGCTCGACCCACCCTTCGATCAATCCGAGCTTGAACCCGGCTATATCAGGGGTTACGTGCCCGGTGTGCGCGAGAACGGCGGGCAATATACCCATGCCGCGATCTGGGCCACGATGGCGTTTGCCCTGCTGGGTGAGCGGGAACGCGCCTGGGAATTGTTCGCCATGCTCAACCCTGTCAACCACGGCAGCGAGCCGCAGGCGATCGAACGCTACCAGGTCGAGCCGTACGTCATGTGCGCGGATATTTACGCTGTGCCCCCGCACACCGGCCGGGGCGGATGGACCTGGTACACCGGGGCGGCGGGCTGGATGTACCGGCTGACCGTGGAAACCCTGCTGGGACTGCACCTGGAAGTGGATCAGCTGCGTATTGCCCCCTGTATCCCGGCCCATTGGACGGCGTACAGAGTTCGCTACCGCTATCGCGAGACGATTTACCATCTCACCATCAGGAACGGTGGTGAACCGGCGGCGCAGGGGCAGCGCATCACTCTGGACGGGGTTGTCATCGAGGGCGCAGCGATTCCGCTGGTGGATGACCGACGGGACCACCAGGTCGAGGTGGCTTTGGGCTAAGGACATAAGACCAAAAGGTCGTCTGGCAGCGTCTCCCGCCATATCTGACGGTTATGTCAAGTTTGACGGCTGCCACTGACGGCTTTCCCTTTGACCCTCCCGCGTTCTTTTCCCTTTCCCCTTTATAATCGGTGCTTTGCATTCGCGAAATCTGCAGGTTTCCTGCGGCACGTTCGTTGCGATTGAACAGGTTAGACGAACGTGAACGAGAGAGGTTTGTTTGCCGAAATTCAGATGCAAACCTTTCGACCGGGTGAAGATAACCCCTGTCGGCGACGGGAGGAGATCATGAAGTCGAGCCCCAGAGGCAAGGCGGAAGGGCCGTTGTACGGTTTTTTACCGAACCTGGCGGTTGGGCGCAAATGTCGCGGAAGACACATCACGTGAGAAAATCCAAACCCAAATGAAACGGGAGAAGAGGAAATGAGCATGAAAACCTGGAAGTTGCTCAATGCGTGTCTGGTCACGTTGTTCATGGTTGTTCTGGCCGGCTGTGCCATCCAGGCGCCTGCCCCGGAAGAGCAGGTCAGCCTGGCCGCCCAGTCGATTGCCCAGGCTGAAAGTTCCGGAGCCGTGGAGTTCGCCCCGGTTGAAATTAAATCGGCGCGGGACAAGCTGAGCCAGGCCAAACTCGCCATGAACAGGGATGAACACCTCAAAGCCAAACGGCTCGCCGATGAGGCCATGGTCGATGCCAACCTGGCGGAAGCCAAGGCACGCTCCGCCAAGTCGCAAAAGGTTGTGGAGGAACTCAAGGAAAGCATCCGTGTTTTACAGCAAGAGATGAACCGCTAGCCCTGTCCCTTATCGTTCCCGTTATTTTTTTCATAAAGGAGACCACCATGAAGTTATTTTCTTCGCCCTTGATGTTTCTGCTCGGGGTGTCTGTCGTGAGCATGCTGCTGTCTGGTTGCAGCACTCCAGTTCGGGAAAATGCCATGCTTGAACAGGCCAGAGCAGTGTTTGCTGAAGCCCAGAGCAACCCCGACGTGCAGAAGAATGCGCCACTCGAACTGCAAAAAGCAAAAATCGATCTGGATCAAGCGGAAAAATCGCTGCAACAAGGGGCCGAGGATCCAGAAGTGGAACACTTCGCCTATCTTGCCAAGCAACGTACCGCCATCGCCCGGGAAACCGCCAAGGTCAAACTGGCGGAGCAGGCGGTGGATGAGGCCAGTGCGGAACGGGGTGCGGTCCTTCTGAAAGCCCGGACCCATGAGGCGCAGCAGGCGGTGCGATTGGCTGAAGAGCAGAAAAGGCAAGCCACGCTTGCCGGTGAGCGGGCGGATGCCGCCCGTCTGGAAGCCGGGACGATGACCGCAGAAGCACAAAAAGCCAGAGCCGAGACGCTGGTGGCCGAAGAACAAGGGAGGAATCTGGAAAAACAGATCGCCGAGTTGCAGGCCACCCAATCTGAACGGGGGCTGGTGATTACCTTGGGCGATGTTCTTTTCGACACCAACAAGAGCGAACTCCGATCAGGAGCGCGGTACACCATCGACAAGCTCGCAGCGTTTCTGGCCGAATACCCGAAACGCAATGTATTGATCGAAGGCTTTACCGACAGTACCGGCGCCGTGGAATACAACCTGCGCCTCTCCGAACGCCGCACCGAAGCGGTACGCAGTGCCCTCGTGGCCAGAGGAGTCGATCCGCGCCGGCTCATGACCCGCGGTTATGGTGTCGAGTTCCCCGTAGCCAGCAACGAAACGGCCGAAGGCCGACAGCGTAACCGGCGCGTCGAGGTCATCATTTCGGATGAAAAAGGTCGCATACTGGAACGAAAATAATAAGACCTCAGGACTTGTGGAATGTTTCGAGGAGGGGGAAGTCAACCACGATCAGCGATTGGAGGACATTATGAAATCGGGCATCCGGGACAAGGCGCAAGGCGTATTGCACGAGATGAAAGGCAAGGTCAAGGAAGTGGCCGGCAAGCTCACCGATAATTCAAAGTTGGAGGCCGAAGGCAAGGCGGAGAAAATGGCCGGTAAAGCTCAAGGCAAAGTCGGTGAAGTGAAGAGGGACCTCGGTGAATAATGAGTGCGGCCTGTCAGGCCCCGGGGTATTTGCCAGCCACAGCAAGATCCGTCGGAGAGGAGCATCATATGTTGAGGACTAGTGCGGTGTGTGGTGCTCCGCATTGCACCCTGGGGGATTGGAGTGGTGAGTGCCGCCATGGACGGTTTTATTCTTCTTTAGCCGGTTATTGCCATCACCATTGCCACCATCGTCGTGGTTATCGAATTTATCGCAGACGACAGAGTCTGATCGGCGACTGCCGATTCTGATGGGTCCGCATCACTGAAAGGGACGTTCATGAACGCAATCAAGATGGCGGCTATCGTACTGATCGTGCTCGGCATTCTGGGGTTGGGCTACGGCGGGTTCACCTACACCAGGGACACCCACCAAGCCAATCTGGGTCCGCTCGAACTGACGGTCAAGGATCAACAGCGGGTCAACATCCCGCTATGGGCAGGCGTCGGGGCGATCCTCGCTGGCGGTGTCCTCCTGGTCATGGGAGGCAAGAAAAGCTGGTAAGCCCCCGGCTTCCCGCCAATTTGCCGCTTCGCATCCCGGCTATTATTCGTTAAGCCTGAGGATCGGAGCGTCTCTGTCGATTGGAGCGGGCCAAAACGACCGACCCCAAGCTGCAGCCTTGCTTGTGCGGCGTTCCGATGTACGCCTCCGCGCAAGGCTTTGATATTCTTGACCTTGCAAAAAATTGCTCGTTTCCAATATGAAAACTGCACTATTTTCCTCCGGACTTTCCGGATGGAAACTATCTCGTCATCAAGAGCGCGAGAACCAGAAAAGACTTCAGCGCGAAATCGACGTGGCGCCACCTTGAATGTCCCGGCGCGTCAGCACGGAAACCGTTAAATATGACGGCTATGTCGTATATGGCGGGTCCGGCGGACGGGTTTTTCTTCAAGACTTCTGTCCATAGCAAAAAAATCGAATATAAACAGGCATCTGACCCATCCCCTTGCGAAATTTACGGTGGCATGCTCGATGCAGAAGACTTAGATCAGAAGAATTGAACAGCGCTCGTGCTTTGCGCTCGAGCCGTCGCGAAGGCTGATAACGAGAGCTTCGGTCTCAGCGGGAATCCGGGCGTTGAAGCAAAACCAACAACGTACGACTGGATGGTTGTTGCCGGAAGGCCGCCGCTGTCGGAAAGGAGCATCTCATGTTGTGGACTATCGCCGTTATCCTTATCGTCCTCTGGGCCCTGGGCCTGGTGAGCGGCTACACGCTCGGTTCGTTCATTCACGTTCTGCTGGTCATTGCCCTGGTTGTGGTGGTTGTCGGCTTTATTCAAGGGCGCAGAGTCTAAAAGGGCAAAAGCCATAGAAAGGGAGGAGCCACATGATCGGAACCATTGTCCTCGTCGTCGTGGTCCTGCTGTTGCTGGGTGCGTTGCCGACCTGGCCACACAGCAGGCAGTGGGGCTACTTCCCCAGCGGTGGATTGGCGCTGATTCTGCTGATTCTTCTGCTGCTTATGCTGACCGGCCGGTTATAGAGGGTTCCAGAGCAGCGCGGGCGGCGCTCCGATCAGAGCGACCATGAACACCACAAAGGGATAACCATGATCAATGCCACCATCAAAATCACGGTGCCGCCCGAGAAACGTAAGGAGTTTCTGCAGACTCTTCGTGGCTGCCTTGATCCGATCCGTCAAGAGCAGGGGTGCCTGAGCTGCAGCTGCTACGTGGATATTGAAGCGGAAAACACGCTTTTTTTCAGGGAGGAGTGGCGTACCAGCGAGGATCTTGAAAACCATGTGCGCTCGGTCATTTTCTGCGTTCTGGTCGGAGCCATGAGTTTGCTGAAAAAGCCGCCGGAGATCAGGTTCAGCACCATCGCTTCCACCGTCGGTGTGGAGGCGATTCAGGCAATACGAAACTCGCCGACAGCGGAGCCGGGCAGTTTTGGTCACACCAATCACCGGAGGTTGAACGGAAAGGTCCCCCAGGCAGAATAACCCGATCCCTGGCGGAACTTCCCGCTGATGTATTTACCCGGTCCATCAGGGCCACCCACACCAAGGAGAAAAATTCCATGTTAAAATTTCAGCGCATCGTACAATTGATGGTTTGTCTGGTCGTGATCGCCGCTTTCATGGGATGTGCCTCAACGGAGACCAAATCAGGCACCGGCGAGTACATCGACGATACAGTCATTACCACCAAGGTCAAAACCGCACTTTTTGCTGAACCGGACCTGAAGAGTCTGCAGATTAATGTCGAGACCTTCAAAGGGGTGGTTCAGCTCAGCGGTTTTGTCGATTCTGCCCAGAGCGTCAAAAAGGCAGCAGACGTTGCCCGCGGCGTCAAGGGGGTCGTCTCGGTCAAAAACGATTTGATCGTTCGCTGATGTCCCGTGCCTTTGCCGGCAAGTAAAACTGCTTAGAATGAACAGGAGGAACTAACCCCACGAAGCACTATGCCGAGAAACCTGCAAAATAGAGGCTGAAAAGACTGATCAAACCCGATTCAGGTGGAGGATGCATGGCGGTCAACCGACCCGCAAAACCGACGGACGAATCCCTGGAACTGCGTCATCAAGCCGAAGAGCAGGTGCGCTTGAACAAGACCAGGGCGCAGACTCCGCCGAGCAGGGAGGAGGCGTTGCGACTCGTTCATGAGCTTCAGGTCCACCAGCTCGAGCTGCAGATGCAGAATGCGCAACTGGCCCAGGCCCGCGACGAGCTGGAAGCCGCCAACATCGACCTGGAGGCTTTCAATTACACCCTCGCCCATGACCTGCGCCAGCATCTGATGACCATCAACGGGTACTGTCAGCTCATTCAGGATCTGAGCGTCGCGGAGCGCGCGGAAAAATCCCAGGAATATCTCGAGGACATCTACCAGAGCACTCTTTCCATGAGCCGCCTCATAGACACTCTGCTTGAATTTTCCAGTGTCGCTAACGGTGAAGTGCGCCGTCAATCCATCGACCTGAGCGCCATCGCCGAAGCAGTGGTGGCCGAACTGACCCATATGGCCGACGCACCCCGTTACACCTTTCACATCGCCCGGGGAATCCTGGTCGACGCCGATCCCGACCTGTTGCGGGTTGTACTGGATAATCTCATCGGTAATGCCTGCAAGTATTCCGGCAACCGCGACGGCGTGGTGATCGAATTCGGCGCGACCTCCGCTTACGGGAAACAGGCCTGCTTTGTGCGGGACAATGGGCCGGGCTTTGACATGGCGCTGGCCGGCAAGCTCTTCCTTCCTTTCCAGCGCCTTCCCGGCACCAAAGTCGAAGGTCACGGCATCGGGTTGGCTACCGTGGAGAGGATTGTCAAGCGTCATGGCGGCAGGGTGTGGGCCGAGAGTGAAAAAAGCAAGGGTGCAACCTTCTTTTTTACCCTCGGTTGAGGGCGTGGCTCTGAAATGCGGAGGCACGCCGAAGAGAACGGCGACTGATACCTC
>JAXHUR010000041.1:0-28804 GCA_034189505.1 Thermodesulfobacteriota bacterium
TAAAAGGAAGGCGAAGGATAGAAAAGATTATAGGAAATATTATACTGATGAAACAGCCGAGATTGTTTCACAATATTTCAAAAACGACTTGAACCTGTTCGGCTATACCTTTGATTGAATAGTATTTGAGTTACGCAGACTTCAAGGATAAACAGAACATTTAACCCGGATTATTCATGAAAACTTCTGCTGCAACCGCCAATTGCCCGCCATCTCAAGCCGTGCTCGCTCCTTGCGCTTCGACGTACTGTGAGTACGTCTGCAGGGCAACTCCCTGTGCCAGGCCTGATCTGGCGGACACTTGCCGGTTTCGCGACAAAGCTTCCTGAATAACCCGGGTTAACGAAAAGGAAGACTGCTTCAGACTATGAATGATCGCATCTCCCTCTTTTTCGAAGGACATCAAAAAGCCTTCACCTGTGTCCAATCCGATCTGTCCGAAAGACTTCCCCAAATGGCGGAAGCGCTCATCGATTGCCTGCGGGCAGGCCATAAAATTCTCGTGATGGGCAATGGGGGCTCTGCGGCCGATGCCCAACATTTCGCGGCTGAGCTGGTTGGGCGCTTTTCGGGCGAACGCCGCGCTCTCCCCGCGATTGCCCTGACGACCGACACCTCGATCCTGACCGCCGTCGCCAATGATTTCGGTTTTGACGAAATTTTCAAACGCCAGGTGCAGGCACTCGCCGCGCCGGGGGATGTGGTGCTCGCCATCTCCACCAGCGGCAACTCCAATAACGTCTATCGTGGCCTGCTCGAGGCCAGAAACACGGGATGCAAGACCGTTGCCCTGCTCGGCGGTGACGGCGGGCGGATCGCTGAAATGGTGGACGAGCCTCTGGTTGTTTCCGTCCCGGAGACGCCGCACATTCAGGAAATGCATGCGATGATCCTTCATCTCCTGTGCCGGTTGATTGATGATGCTTTTATCCATGGCGGTGATACGGAATGACACAAGATAACGGCATGAATTCTTCGCTGGCAAAAGGATTGAGCCGGCAAAAAGCCGAAGGGGTTTTGGCGCACCTGCTCCAGACCCGCATCCTGGTCGTCGGCGACCTGATGCTCGACGAATACCTGTGGGGGAATACCGAACGCATATCGCCTGAGGCTCCTGTACAGGTCGTGGACGTTCGGCGCGAGGATTTTCGGCTCGGAGGTGCAGGCAATGTGGTCAACAACCTGCTTCGTCTTGGCTGTCGGGTCGAGGTCGCCAGCGTGGCCGGCGACGATGCGGACGGTCGTCGCCTGGTGCAGAGGCTGGTTGATCTGGGTCTGACGGGAAACGGCGTGTATCTGAGTCCGGAACGGACCACCACCAGAAAAACACGCGTCCTTTCCAGCAATCAGCAGATGCTGCGTATTGACCGGGAGAACCGTCAGCCTCTTTCCCGTTCCGAGGAGCAGAGCCTGCTGGACAGGCTGGAGAAGCTACTGGCGAAAAACTATGACGCCATCCTGGTCTCCGATTATCTCAAGGGGGTCCTTACGAATGAAGTTCTGTCCTTTCTGATCACTCGGGCACATGAATTGCGAATACCGGTCGTCGTTGATCCCAAAGGGCGGGATTTTGTCCGTTATCGCGGCGCCACGCTCCTGACGCCCAACCGGAAAGAGATTCAAATTGCGGCAGGGCGGGATCTCCGCACTCCTGGCGATCTCGATGATATCGGGCGGACTTTGTGCCGGGAACTCGACCTCAAGGCCCTGGTTGTCACGCGCAGCGAAGAGGGGATGAGTGTTTACTGCCGCGATGGCGATGAATATCACCTGCCCACCGAAGCCCGGGAGGTCTTTGATGTCTCCGGCGCCGGCGACACCGTGCTGGCCGTGATCGGCGCCGGCCTGGCCGCGGGGCTTGAAATTCAAGACGCCGCACGCCTGTCGAATCTGGCGGCCGGCGTCGTTGTCGGAAAGGTGGGGACCTCGACGGTCTCGTGCGAAGAGATCATCGACGCCATCGCCCATCAGCATCAGGATACCGATTACAAAATCAAAGACCGGGCCTTTCTGCGGGACATCATCGCCGAGAAAAAGAAGGCCGGTCAGACCATTGTTTTTACCAATGGATGCTTCGACCTGCTGCATGTCGGGCATGTGAAATATCTTCAGAAAGCCCGCCAGTTGGGCGATCTCCTGGTGTTGGGGCTCAATTCCGACGACTCCATCCGCCGCCTTAAGGGGCCGAAACGCCCCCTGATTTCGGAGGAGGAAAGATCACATATTCTTGCGGCGCTGCACTGCATCGATTATGTGGTGCTTTTCCCCGAGGACACCCCTCTTGAGCTGATCCGCGAAATCGAACCACATATTCTGGTCAAGGGGGGCGATTACGATCCTGCTGACGTCGTTGGTCGCCAGGTGGTTGAGAGTTACGGGGGTCGGGTCGAAATAATCTCTTTCGTTGACGGCCGCTCCACCACCAATATCATCGATACGATCCTTCAGAATTATTCGGATCTCTGACGTGGAGAAACACCCTGGAAAAAAAACCGCGGTTTTCCTCGACCGCGACGGCACCATCAATGTGGATAAAGGCTACCTGCACCGGGTCGAGGATTTTGAATTCATCTCCGGTGCTCCCCAGGCCATTGCCCGTTTGAATGCTGCCGGGTTCGTGGTGCTGGTCGTCTCCAATCAAGCAGGGATCGCACGGGGATACTTCGAGCCGCAGGCGGTTGAGATCCTGCATGAGTACCTGCAGTCGGAGCTGGCTCATTTCGGTGCCCATATCGATGGATTTTATTTCTGTCCCCACCACCCGACCGAAGGGCAGGGGCAATATCGCCGGGACTGCGACTGTCGCAAAGGCAAGCCTGGTCTTTTGCTGCAGGCGGCGGAAGAGCATGATATCGATCTGGCCCAATCGTATATGGTCGGAGACAAAGCATCGGATGTTGAAGCCGGCGTCGCTGCAGGCTGCACCTCACTGCTGGTATTAACAGGATATGGTTGCCAGGTGTCGGAGGAGGTTGTCGCCAAAGTCTCCCGTTTCGCCAACCTGGCTGCAGCCGTTGATTTTATCTTGAAGCATCCATAAATGATTCCCTCTCCCAGTGGGGAGGGTAGGGTGGGGGACGGGTTTGTGATTGTTGAAATCGTCATAAACAGTTGTAATTACGTCAAAATCTGGTGATTTTAAAGTTTGCGCCGCTCGCGATTCACAGGGGCATTATGAAAAAGCGCGCAGAGGTGAATTCACCTTCTTTTCCGGTGTCGATGTTGAGTACGAAGAGCCCGTTAATCCGGAAATCACAATCGAGATTGATCACATATCTTTGAATGATGCAGCGGATCGAATTTCCAGTTTTTTAAAAAAGAAAATTCTGAGTGGCAAAGACATCAAAGCCCTTGCAAAAGGCACAGATAAAGCCTAAACATCAATACCGTCATCAACTTGACCATAGGCCCATAGTTCAAAATGCAGAGGATAGCCCCGTTACTGCTTCGATTGGCTGTTTAATTGTACATATGCCTGACCCATTGGACTTCAAAAGGTTTTCCATGACTCACTTAAAGCAACTCGAAGCCGAAAGCATTCACATTCTTCGAGAGGTCGTCGCCGAATTTGAAAACCCGGTGATGCTTTACTCCATCGGCAAAGACTCCTCAGTGATGCTGCATCTTGCCCGCAAGGCCTTTTATCCCGCTAAACTGCCTTTCCCGCTGATGCACATCGACACGACCTGGAAATTCCGGGAAATGATTGAGTTTCGCGACCGGATGGCCAGTGAGTGTGGGTTTGACCTGCTGGTCTACACCAATGCCGAAGGCGTCAAGCAGGGGGTATCGCCCTTCACCCACGGCAGTGCCCTTTATACCGACATCATGAAAACCGAAGGGCTCAAGCAGGCCTTGAGCCATTATAAATTTGATGCGGCATTCGGCGGTGCGCGGCGCGACGAAGAAAAGTCCCGCGCCAAGGAGCGCATTTTCTCCTTTCGAACCGAAACCCATCGTTGGGACCCTAAAAATCAACGTCCGGAATTGTGGAATCTGTATAACGCCCGCGTCAAACAGGGGGAAAGCATCCGCGCCTTCCCCCTGTCCAACTGGACCGAACTCGATATCTGGCAATACATCTATCTTGAGCAGATTCCCATTGTTCCTCTGTATTATTCAAGAAAGCGTCCGGTGGTCGAACGCGACGGCATGCTGATCATGGCTGATGATGACCGCCTGCAGCTTAAGCCCGGGGAGAAAATCGAGATGAAGTCGGTGCGCTTTCGTACCCTCGGTTGTTACCCGCTGACAGGCGCTGTCGAATCAACCGCCGCAACCCTGCCCGAGATCATTCAGGAAATGCTGCTCACCAAAACAAGCGAGCGCCAGGGTCGCCTGATCGATTACGACCAGGCAGGGTCGATGGAGAAAAAGAAGCAGGAAGGGTATTTTTAGAACCAGGTACGAGGTAAGACTCCTTCAGCCTTTAGCCTGATTCCAGAGGAATTGTTTATGGCCCACCAATCTACGATGATTGCTGAAGATATTCATGCCTATCTTAAGGCGCAGGAAGAAAAAGACATGCTGCGATTTATCACCTGCGGCAGTGTCGATGACGGGAAAAGCACGTTGATCGGACGCCTGCTGTGGGATTCGAAGTTGATCTTTGAAGATCAGCTGGCAGCCCTTGAAGCTGACAGCAAAAAGGTCGGTACCCAGGGAGAAGATATCGATTACGCACTGCTGCTCGACGGACTTCAGGCCGAGCGCGAGCAGGGGATCACCATCGATGTCGCCTACCGCTTCTTCTCCACCGACAAGCGCAAGTTCATTGTTGCAGACACGCCAGGCCATGAGCAGTACACCCGCAATATGGTCACTGGAGCCTCGACCGCCGGGGTTGCCGTTATCCTGATTGATGCCCGAAAAGGCGTTCTCACCCAGACCAAACGTCACAGCTACCTGGTGTCGCTGGTCGGCATCAGAAATGTCGCTGTTGCCGTCAACAAGATGGACCTGGTCGATTACAGCCAAAAGCGCTTTGATGAAATCTGCCAGGACTATCAGGAACTCGCCAAGGATCTTGATTTCGAAGAGATCACCTATATCCCCATCTCGGCCCTCAAAGGCGACAATGTCATCAGCGCCTCTAAAACGGCGTCTGCGGACCAGGAACCACAGGACTCGAACCTCGAACCTGCTGTTTCAAACATGCCCTGGTACAGCGGCCCAACACTTCTGGAGTTCCTGGAAACGGTTCAGGTTGCCGACAACGCCGCCGAAAAACCGTTTCGCATGCGCGTTCAGTGGGTTAACCGGCCCAATCTTGACTTCCGTGGCTTCTGCGGCACCATCGCTTCCGGCCAGGTCAGGCCGGGGGATGACGTGGTCGTTCCCTCCTCCGGGCAGACCAGCCGCATCTCTCGCATTGTCACAATGGATGGTGATCTAGAAGTCGCTTATGCCGGACAGTCCGTTACCCTGTGCCTGACCGATGAAATCGACATCAGCCGCGGCGATATGCTGACCACGCCGCTTGAGCGCCCGAGCCATGCAGATCAGTTCGAAGCGAAGGTGGTGTGGCTGCATGAAAACCCCCTTTTGCCCGGACGCAGCTATTTGCTTAAAGCCGGCTCCGCCACCGCGCCCGCGCAGGTAAGCGAGCTCAAGCGCAAGATCAATGTCAACACATTGCATTTCGAGCCCGGCAAAACTTTGGAGATGAATGAAGTCGGGATCTGCAATATCAGCATCAATCGGGCCATTTCATTCGATCCATACCGCTTCAATCGTCACACCGGCAATTTCATCCTGATCGATCGCTTCACCAACGCCACCGTCGGCGCCGGCATGATCGATTTCCCCCTGCGGCGTGCGTCCAATATTCATTGGCAGTCCATCGATATCGACAAGCACAGCCGCGCCGAACTCAAAGGGCAGAAGCCGCGTGTTCTCTGGTTCACCGGCTTGTCCGGCGCCGGAAAATCGACGATTGCCAACCTGGTAGAGAAAAAACTTCACTCTCTCGGCAAGCACACCTACCTGCTCGATGGCGATAACATCCGCCACGGACTCAACCGTGATCTCGGCTTCACCGATGCCGACCGCGTAGAAAACATCCGCCGCATTGCAGAAGTCTCAAAGTTGTTTGTCGACGCCGGCATGATCGTTCTGACCGCCTTTATCTCCCCCTTCAGAAGTGAGCGACGTTTGGCGCGGGAGTTGATGGAAGAAGGTGAGTTTGTTGAGATTTTCATTGACACTCCTCTTGATGTCTGCGAACAACGAGATCCCAAAGGCCTCTACAAAAAAGCCCGCAAAGGCGAACTGAAAAATTTCACCGGGGTCGATTCAGCCTACGAGCCTCCGGAAAATCCCGAGATCGTCGTCAACGGTGCATCGGCTTCGGCGGAGGATCTGGCGGAGAGGATCGTTCGTGAGTTGTTTGGGTGAATAGATATAAAGCGCAAGGTGCAAGGGCGGGAGGGAAAAAATCTGAATTCAGCTCGTAAGTGCCACTCTACCGGGGAGGGGGTACGGGTTTGATTTTTGCATATAACGCCACATGCACAAAGTGTCACTGAATTCAGTTGATAAATCCAATCTTGAACATATATCGGCAAGGAGGGTGTGAAAATGGTAACCTGCCAGGAGATCGCGTCCGGAGATGCGGCCATTGCGATGGTCGGCCTGGGCTATGTCGGGCTGCCGTTGGCGGCAGCCTTCGGCCATAAGGCCAGGGTGATCGGTTTCGACATCAGCAGCAAAAAAATCGAGCAATTGCGCGACGGCTACGACGCCACAGGTGAACTCAGCGGCGAAGAGCTTGCGCAAACCTGCATCAATTATACAGAAGATCCTGCACAATTGCAGGATGCGCGTTTTATCATTGTCACCGTGCCGACGCCCATCGATGAATTCCGCAAACCCGATCTCTCGCCGCTGGTGTCTTCTTCGACAAGCATTGGCCGCAACCTCAAGCCCGGAAGCATCGTGGTGTATGAATCCACGGTTTATCCCGGCGTGACTGAAGAGGTTTGCGTTCCGATTCTCGAGCGCGAATCCGGTCTGACCTGCGGCGTCGATTTCAAGGTGGGATATTCGCCCGAGCGAATCAATCCCGGCGACAAGGTTCATACCGTCGACAAGATCGTCAAGGTCGTATCCGGCCAGGATGAGGAAACGCTGAATACGGTCGCCGCTGTTTACGAGATGGTCGTCACCGCCGGCGTGCATCGGGCTTCGAGCATCAAAGTCGCCGAGGCGGCCAAGGTGATCGAGAACACCCAGCGCGACCTCAATATCGCCCTGATGAATGAACTGGCGATGATCTTCAACAAGATGTCGATTCCGACCCTGGATGTGCTGGCCGCAGCCGGTACCAAGTGGAATTTTCTCAAGTTCTTTCCCGGCCTCGTCGGCGGGCATTGCATCGGCGTCGATCCCTATTACCTGACCCATAAAGCCGAAGCGATCGGATATCATCCCCAGGTGATTCTGGCCGGCCGGCGGATCA
Organism: Thermodesulfobacteriota bacterium; assembly: GCA_034189505.1. GTDB lineage: Bacteria > Desulfobacterota > Desulfuromonadia > Desulfuromonadales > Geoalkalibacteraceae > Geoalkalibacter_A. The sequence goes on from JAXHUR010000041.1 coordinate 7,460, forward strand.
ATGACGGCATGGGTAAGTTTGTCGCCGAAATGACGGTTAAAAAACTGATTCAGGCCGACAAAGCGGTCAAGGGAGCGCGCGTGCTTGTCCTTGGCCTGACATTCAAGGAAAACGTGCCGGATATCCGCAATACAAAAGTTGTTGATATTGTTGCTGAACTCAAGGAATATGGTGTCGAGGTGCTGGTACATGATCCCTGGGCCACGCCTGAGGAAGCAAGGCATGAATATGGACTTGAACTTAGCGGCCTGGAGGATTCCTTGCCGGTGGACGGCGTGATTCTGGCCGTGTCACACGACAAGTTCAAGGATATAACTCCGGCGCGTCTGCGGGAGATGACTTGTAACGGCAAGGGGTGCGGGGTGGTCGTCGACGTTAAGGCCATGCATTCGCGTCAGGACATCGAAAATGAAGGGTTGATCTACTGGTCCCTTTAACTTGGGCGGCAGAGCAGATTCCCGGATAAGGATGACAACGCATGATCAAAAGCATGACCGGCTACGGCAAAGGACAGGGGGAAAGCGAGAACCTTTCCCTGACGGTGGAGATCAAAACCGTCAACCATCGTTTCGGTGATATCAGCGTCAAGGCTCCGCGTTTTCTGATGGGCTATGACCATGAGATCAAAAAGCGGGTTTCCCAGCGGTTGCGCCGTGGCAAAATCGATCTGTTCATCAGCCAGGAATCCCAAGAGAAGCTTGCCGCTGCACCTGCCTTCAATCCTGCCCTGGCCGAAGCCTATGTGGAGATGTTTCGCCGCATGGCCACGGCTTATGACTTGAAAGACGATCTGTCAGTGCCCCTGCTTGCCGCGCAGAAGGATGTAATCGTTCTGCAGGATTGCGCCGTTGCTGCAGAAGAAATCAGGCAATGTCTGGACCAGGCTCTTGAAAGTGCGCTCGACGCTGTTGAATCGATGCGGGTGGCAGAAGGGCATGCAACCCAGGAAGATATTGCCGCACGGCTTGACCTGATCGGCGATGTGCTTGAGAAAATCGGCGCCCGTGCGCCCGAGGTTGTCCAGGAGTGGCAGGTCAAGCTCAAGCAGCGACTCGATCGGCTCGCTTCCGAGGTTGATTTCGATGAACAGCGGGTCGCCCAGGAAGTGGCACTGTTCGCCGACCGTTGCGATATCAGCGAAGAGATCGCGCGTTTCAAGAGCCATCTCCAGCAGTTTCACGATCTGTTGGAACAGCAGGAGCCTGTCGGCCGGCAACTGGATTTTCTGGTGCAGGAACTCAATCGCGAAGCCAACACCATGGGATCGAAGTCCAATGATTCACAATTAACTCGCCAGGTCGTGCAACTCAAGGCGGAGTTGGAAAAGATCAAGGAGCAGGTGCAGAATGTCGAGTAGTCACACCAGGAGTCGCCCGAAGGGAGCTCTTTTCATTGTTTCTGCCCCCTCCGGTGCCGGAAAAACATCGCTGTGCAACCGCCTTGTTGACTTTTTCCCGCACCTGCGGCACTCTGTTTCCTTCACGACCCGGGCACAGCGCGCCAGGGAGGAAGACGGGGTAGATTATTTTTTCATCACCCCGGAATCTTTCGCAGAGATGGTTGAACAGGGTGCTTTTGCCGAATGGGCCGAGGTCCACGGCAACCGCTACGGCACCGCCATCGAAACTCTGGATCACTGGCGCGAGCAGGGTTATGACGTATTGCTCGACATTGATATTCAGGGGGCTGCTCAGCTCAGGAAAGCCTACGGAGAGGGCGTTTTCATTTTCATTCTCCCGCCTGATCTGAAAGAACTGCGCAAAAGACTGGAGAATCGTCAGACGGACGACGCGGAGGTGATCGAACGGCGCATGAAGAATGCCCGAGATGAAATCCGCGAGTCGGTCAACTATGATTTTGTGGTCGTCAACGATGATTTTGATGTGGCCCTGGATACGCTCAAGTCCATCGTTGTTGCAGAAGGTTGTCGTACCGCACGGGTTCTTCCCGGTCTGACCGAAGTTTTCGATCTCGATATCTGATCATATTTCAAGTCGTTCAAGGAGTTTTTCATGGCAAGGGTTACTGTAGAAGATTGTCTTGTCCAGATTCCCAACCGCTTTCTACTCGCCATGGTTGCGGCCAAGCGTGCAAAGCAGCTTTATAAAGGCGCAAGCCCCCTTATCGAGAACAAGCAGAACAACAAGAAAGTTGTTGTCGCATTGCGTGAAATTGCAGCAGGCAAGGTTGAATACGAGCTTCCAAAGCGAAAAAGGTAAGCCGTTCCGCATTTGTTTGACCCGCCCAGCGGTCCGGTTGGCCGCCGTTCAAAGGGTTTGCTGCCTGCGGGAGAACAGATCCGGTCAAAGCTGATTTCGGCAGGCGGACTTGTGTCGTCTGCCTTTTTCATGTCTGCATCATCTTTCCCGAATACATCCTCATGGTCCGTCTCGACGATATCCTTGAAAAAATCCGTTCCTATCTGCCTGGCGCCGATCTGGACCTGGTGCGCAAAGCCTATGTGTTCAGTGCCAAGGTTCACCAGGGACAGAGCCGCCTGTCGGGAGAACCCTACCTGACGCACCCCATGGAGGTGGCCTACATCCTTGCGCAGCTGCGAATGGATGTCCCCACCGTTGTCACCGGACTTTTGCATGACGCGCTTGAGGACACCCTGACAACACGCGAGGAACTCCAGGGGGTATTCGGCGAAGAGATCGCCTCGCTGGTCGACGGCGTGACCAAAATCGGCAAGTTTTTCCTGCGCTCCCATGAGGAACGCCAGGCTGAAAACTTCCGCAAGATGCTCATCGCTATGGCACGCGACATCCGCGTGATTCTGGTCAAGCTGGCTGACCGAGTCCACAATATGCGGACCTTGTCTCACAAACCCGTCGAACAGCAAAAACGCATCGCCCGCGAAACCCTCGATATCTATGCGCCGCTTGCCAACCGACTCGGTATCAGCTGGCTCAAGGGTGAGCTGGAAAACCTCAGTTTTCGCTACCTTGAACCCAAGGCCTGCCAGGAACTTTCCGAAAAGATCAGCCGCAAGCAGAAAGAGCGGGAGAGCTATATCGGAGAGGTCAAAAAACTGATCTCCGCCAAACTTGAAGAGCAGGGGATCAAGGGCGAGGTTTCCGGTCGCCTCAAGCATCTTTATTCCGTCTATCTCAAGATGGAGCGGCAGGGGATCGACTTTGAGCAGGTTCATGACCTGGTCGCCTTCCGGGTGATCGTCGATTCCGTGCGCGAGTGCTACGAGGTGCTGGGCATCATCCATTCCACCTGGAAGCCGGTGCCCGGACGCTTCAAAGACTACATCGCCATGCCCAAAGCCAACATGTACCAGTCGCTGCATACCACCGTCATCGGCCCGTTCGGCGATCGCATGGAGGTTCAGATCCGTACCTGGGACATGCACAATGTGGCCGAAGAGGGGATCGCTGCACACTGGAAATACAAGGAAGGCAAAACAACCCCCGGGGATGAGCAGGAGGTTCGCGGGTTCGGCTGGCTGCGCCAGTTGATGGAATGGCAGCGTGAGCTTACGGATTCTCGCGAGTTTATGGATGCGGTCAAGATCGACCTGTTCCCGGAAGAAGTTTTTGTCTTTACACCGCGCGGGGAAGTCAAGGAGCTTCCCAAGGGATCAACGCCGGTCGATTTTGCCTACACCGTTCACAGCGATATCGGCCACACGTGCGTTGGCGCACGGGTCAATGGCCGCCTGGTGCCTCTGAAAACGCAATTGCACAACGGCGATGTGGTCGAGGTCATCACCGCGCCCAATCATACGCCCAGCAAGGACTGGCTCAAGTTCGTGCGGACCTCCAAGGCCCGCAACAAGATACGGCAATGGGTCAAGGCCGAGCAGCGCGAGAAAAGTATCGAAATCGGGCGGGATCTGCTGGAAAAAGAGCTGCGCAAACACGGCATGAGCTTCAACCGTGCCCTTTCCTCAGGAGCGATGAACCGGGCGCTGGAGGAGTTGGGATTTCACCAGGTGGATGAACTGCTGGCCTCGGTGGGTTACGGCAAGCTCAGCCCCGGTCAAACCGCCGCCCGCATCGTGCCGGAAGAGAAGCTGCGCGCGGAGCAGGAATCGCGCCCAAGCCGCATCGGGCAGGTTCTCAACAAGATCCGCAAGAAACCCTCAAGCGCCATTAAAATCCAGGGGATCGAGGACATCATGGTGCGGTTTGCCAAATGCTGCAATCCGCTTCCCGGCGATAAGGTGATCGGATTCATCACCCGTGGGCGCGGGTTGACAGTGCATACGTCCAATTGTCCCCATGTCCTGGAAGCAGACCCGGAGCGGCGGGTGGATGTCGAATGGGATATGAAGAAAAAGACCACCCGGCCGGTCAAAATCAACGTCTATTGCCATGATCAGAAGGGGATACTGGCCGCGATTACCGGCGCCATTACCCAGGGCGAAGCCAATATCATTGCGGCCAACATGCATGCCACCGTGGAGAAAAGGGCGGTTAATACCTTTGAGATCGAGATTGAAAACCTCGACCACCTCAACAAGATCATCAACGCCATTCACAAGATCAAAGGCGTCTACAAAGTTGAAAGGGCCCGAAGCTGAGAGGGCGTTTGCCGCCTATTCTTCTTCAGGGATTTTAAACACTTCAAGCACCCCGGGCAGGGCGCGCAGATCGTCTTTGTCGATAGTGTGAGTGTCGCCAATGACGCCAATGATGGTGCGGTCCGCTCCCGTGGACTGGTGGAAATCGAAATCGTGCTCCACAAGATACTGCTTCACATGCTGCAGATCGTCTTCAGACGCCGTCTTCTTCATTACAATCAGCATCGCATCTACTCTCCTTTGGTCTTGATCCGTTCCAGACGACGTGATTCATCAATGACGCGCTCAAAGAGGCGCACAATGGCTCCGTCATCCAACGGGCCGGGGTTGGCGCCTTTCACCCTCTCGAAAATTTTTTTTTCCCGTTGCGGATCATAGACAGCGAGGCCGACTTTTTTCTTGCAGTGACCGATGTCGAGGGCCAGTTGGGCGCGCTGATTGAAGATGCGCAGCAGTTCGTCATCCAGGGCATCTATCTGTTTTCGTATCTCATTGATGTCCAAATGCGCCTCCGTCAGATATTCTTGCGAATCAGCGTGTCGCGTTTCCAGTGGCTGTCGTCGGTTTCGGGGTAATCGATAGTATAGTGCAGCCCGCGGCTTTCATGACGCTCGAGGGCACAGCGGACGATCAGTTCCGCGACCGTGGCGATATTGCGCAGTTCGATCAGATCCGAGGTAATGAAGAAGTCCCAGTAGTAGTCGGCGATTTCCTCCTGAATCATCTGGATGCGACGGTGAGCACGCGCCAAACGTTTGGTTGAGCGCACGATGCCGACATAATTCCACATGGAGAGACGGATTTCATGCCAGTTGTGGGCAACCACCACCTCTTCGTCGCTGTCGCGCGCACTGCCTGTATCCCAGGGGGCAATGGGGGGAAAGGGCGAGGCCGGCTCTGAAAGGCGTTCGAGGCAGGTTTGAGCGGCGAGGTTAGCATAGACCACCCCTTCCAGCAGGCTGTTGCTGGCCAGTCGGTTGGCGCCGTGCAGCCCGGTGCAGGCTGTTTCCCCGATGGCAAACAGGTTCTTAATGTCCGTCTCGCCGTTCATGTCGACTTTGATCCCTCCGCACAGGTAGTGCGCGGCGGGCACGACCGGAATCGGTTCCCGGGTCATGTCGATGCCGTAGGAAAGGCAGGTTTCATAGATGTTGGGAAAATGTCCCTGGATGAAATCGGCCCCTTTGTGGGTGATGTCGAGAAAAACGCAGTCGTCGCCATGCACCTTCATTTCGTTGTCGATGGCACGGGCTACGATATCGCGCGGGGCCAGGTCTTTGAGCTTGTGATAATTCTCCATGAAGGCGGTGCCGTCCTGACGCTTGAGTATCGCGCCTTCGCCGCGCACCGCTTCGGAGATCAGAAATGATTTGGCGTGCGGATGGAACAGTGTGGTGGGATGAAACTGCATGAATTCCATATTGGAGATGGCCGCGCCTGCGCGGTAGGCCATGGCCACCCCGTCGCCGGTGGCGACGTCCGGGTTGCAGGTATAGAGGTAGACCTTGCCGCAGCCGCCTGTGGCCAGAATGGTATAGCGGGCCCCGAAAGTCAGAACTTCCTTGCCTTGAATGTCGAGGACATAAGCGCCAATGCATGAATTGGGACAAACGCGCCGTTGGGTGGCTTTGGCTTCAGTAATCAGGTCGACCGCAATATGGTTTTCGTAAATCCGGATGTTGGGGTGACTGCAGGCAGCTTCGATCAGCGCGCGTTCAATTTCACGCCCAGTGATATCCTGGACATGAAAAATGCGCCGCTCGCTGTGGCCGCCCTCACGGTGCAGATCAAAGCTTTTATCCTGTTTGCGGGTAAATTCAACTCCCCAGTTGATCAGATCCTTGATGGCTTCAGGCCCACGCTCCACCACCATTTTGACCACTTCGGGGTGGGACAGGTAGGCACCGGCCTCCAGGGTGTCCTCAATGTGTTTTTCGAAACTGTCATCCGGGGAGAAAACCGATGCGATTCCGCCCTGGGCCAGATTCGTGGCCGAATCGGCCATCTCCCTTTTGGTGACCAGGGATACCGTGCCATGCCCGGCGACTTTGAGAGCGAAACTCAGACCGGCAATGCCGCTGCCGATGACGAGGAAATCAGATGTGACTTTCATTCAGGGGCCTCCCTCCCGCTCGGGGGAAGCGGCAATCGACGGCTCGAATCCTGCATTGCAGGCCAATATCATTTAAAAGCCGAATGCCGCGAAAGATGTCTCATGAAATGAGCATTTCAACAGGTTTGTCTGATTCAAACACTCAGGCATTATGGGAATGCCAACGCAGCATTGTCAAGCCTTTTGACGCCGCTAAACCAGTTGAATTTCAGGTGATTTTTGATCTGCGCTGAATGAGGCAAGAGGATTGAAATGTTTAAAGAATCAGTTCTGTTGACGGCTTTCGTCCTGCTTTTCAGTTATTTGGCGAATCCCGGTACGGCCTTCAGCGATATTTTCCGCTACGTTGACGCAGACGGGGTCGTGCATTTCACCAACAGGCCTACCAGCGCCAATTATGAGTTCTACCGCAAGGAAAGTTCCGCAGGACTAGACGAAATCATCAGTCACTATGCGGGAACCTACAATCTTGAAGAGCCGCTTGTGCGTGCCGTGATCAAGGCGGAGAGCAACTACGATCCGACCCTGATTTCAAATAAAGGGGCCGTGGGATTAATGCAGCTCATGCCTGAGACCGCTCGCTATCTCAGGCTCAATGTCGGCAATTTGACAGACCCTGAAGAAAACATCCGTGGCGGCACACGCTATCTGCGCATGATGCTCGACCAGTTCGGCGGGGATCTGGAATTGGCTCTTGCCGCATACAACGCAGGTCCCACCACTGTGCGTCAATATGGCGGCATCCCCCCTTACCCCGAAACGCAGACCTATGTCTCCCGCGTCAAGCGGTACCTGGCCTCCTATCGATAAAATCGCAGGCGAAATTTTTGGTATTTATTCACCGTGTGTGGCATCGCAACTTCCATGACAAGGGTGTCTGGCGCCAGGGAGGGCGCCAGTCAAACGGCCAGGGACGGCGAAAAGTGTCCCTTGTCATGGAAGTTGCGATGCCAGGTTGAACAGTTACAATTTTTTGAGAAATTTTTTGTTGACTTGGTTGATATCGTTTGATATTTATTAGCGCGCTTGACGGCACAAGCCACAAATCAAGCGGGAATAACTCAGTGGTAGAGTGCAACCTTGCCAAGGTTGAAGTCGCGGGTTCGAATCCCGTTTCCCGCTCCAGAAATAAAAAGGCCAGGTGAATAACCTGGCCTTTTTCTGTATAATGGTCCTGTCAATTATGGTCCTGTCAATTCTGTAGAGCGCATATCCTTTTCCTCTAAAGCCCAAGTCTGCCGATTCTACGCTATGAGTATGAATGACGAAAAGAACAGTCAGAAAAAACTGCACCGGATAAAGTGCCCGCGATGTCGGGAGTGGACCACCTGGCAGAATAATCCTCATCGCCCTTTCTGCAGCGCCAAATGTCGCCAGGTTGATCTCGGCAAATGGGCCCAGGAGGAGTATGCAATCCCCGGCGAGTATGTGCCGCGCCCGGAAGAGGAAGAATAAAACTTACAGCCTTCAAGGATATTTCATGTTTCTTCTCAAGATTCAGTCTCATTTTGCTGCTGCCCACAATCTGATTCATTACCAGGGTGATTGTGAGAACCTGCATGGACACAACTGGAAAGTAGAAGTTGAAGTTGGCGCCCATGAACTTGATAAGGCCGGGCTTGCCGTCGATTTCAAAGTGCTCAAGCGTGAGACTAATCGGGTGCTCGACCTGCTTGATCACAAATATCTCAATGAGGTCAAACCCTTTGATGAGCTGAGTCCCTCGTCGGAGAATATTGCCTGCTTTGTTTTTGAGCAGCTCTGCGAATCGCTCAATGACGGCAATGTCTTCGTCAAACGGGTCACGGTCTGGGAATCGGATAACGCCTGTGCAAGCTATGTCGCCGACTGAAGCAGCGAAGCTGGTTGAAGTCTTCTCCTCGATCCAGGGGGAGGGGCTGTGGGTCGGCTGCCGTCAGATCTTTGTGCGCTTTGCCGATTGCAACCTGGCCTGCCGGTATTGTGACACGCCGCATCAGCCGCAGCCCAACTGCCGGATCGAAGATGCGCCGGGGTCCGGGCAGTTCCGCTCGCTGCCCAACCCCGTGTCGCTCGAAATTCTGCACAGCATCCTCTCCCAGTGGCACCGCAACGTGCCGGGGATGCATCATTCTCTCAGTTTAACCGGAGGGGAGCCGCTGGCGCAGGTCGAGGCTCTTCAGTTCTGGCTCCCGCAACTGCGTGAACTGCTGCCGGTTTACCTCGAAACCAATGGCACCCTGCCTTCGGCATTGGAAAAAATCATTGGCGATGTCGATTATGTTTCGATGGATTTCAAGCTTGAATCGGTCAGCGGCGAGGAGACGCCCTGGGACGCTCATGGTGATTTTCTCCGGATTGCCGCTACCGTAGAAGGGTTTGTCAAAGTGGTTGTCGGTGAACAAACACCGATTGATGAGATCGTTCGGACGGCGGAATTGGTTCATGATGTTGCGCCGCAGATGCCGCTGGTTATTCAGCCTCTGACCGAACAGGGGCGGTGCGCAGTGCGGGGAACCGTCCTACTCCAACTGCAGCAGGTGGTTTCACGCATCCATTCGTCAGTGCGGGTGATCCCCCAGACTCATCGCTTTATCGACGTGGTTTGAGCCTGCAATGCATAGATTCCGGATGGAGGTGCCGGCGCTTGATTCTCTCTGAAATCACCATGCCTGATTTTATCGAAGGGCTGCGCCGAACGCAGACCGTTCTGATCCCTTTCGGGGCCGTGGAGGAACACGGCCGCCATCTGCCGTTGGGAACCGACACCATGCAGGCCTATGATGTCTGTTGTCGCCTCTCTGAGAAACGCCCCGTTTTTGTAGCGCCGCCGATTTATTACGGGGTTTGCCGTTCAACCAGCGGTCATCCCGGGACGATTTCGATCGCCACCGATACGCTGCGCGCGCTGGCGGTCGATCTGGTCAGTGATCTTTATCGCCAGGGGATGCGCAGTTTTGTTCTGATCAGCGGACATGCCGGCGGCACTCACAATGCCGTTTTGGTGGATGCGGGAGAAAAGCTTCTGACGCGGCTGCCGCAGGCAAGAATTGCGGTGGTGACCGAATACGATCTGGCGGCGCAGCATGGGCGGGATTTGATCGAAACGGCAGGCGATTCGCATGCGGGAGAGATTGAAACCTCACGCATCCTTTTTACCCGTCCGCATCTGGTCAAAGGCACGAGCCCCCGGGAGACCCCGCAGTTCCCCAGAGGCATTCTGGTGCGCAACAAAAGAAACTACTGGCCCGGGGGCGTGCACGGCGATCCGTCCAAGGCCAGCGCGGAAAAAGGGAAAAAGATTGAAGCGCTGGTCGTTGAAGCGCTCGACAGGCTGGTGGATGAACTGGAGAATTTCGTCGAAAAAGTCTGATCGGTGGATTTAATCCTGCTTTTGGCAGACCTTGTTCAGTTCGGTCAGGAGCTGCTCCAGGTTCACTTCATGAACCCCGGCACCATGCTCCACCTCTTCGAAGTCGGCAATCTGGCATTCCCGGCAGGACAGGCCGAACTTCTCAAATACGGCGATGGTCTCCGGATATTTGCGGATGACATCGGTAATTTTCATGTCTTTGGTAATCACAAGGCACCTCCCGTGGCACGTTGAATGGCGAGCCCGAGTCTCTGCAATCAGGTTTGCGACAATTTCTTTTTCAATGCATCCTGAACCGCCGGGGGCACAAACGTGTCGACCATCCCGCCCAGTGTGGCGATTTCCTTGACAACGGTGGAGCTGAGATAAACATAGGGCACCGAGGTCATCATGAACATGGTTTCCACTTCATCATGCATGGCGCGGTTGGTTTGCGCCAGCATAAATTCATATTCAAAATCGGAGACGGCCCGAAGTCCGCGCAGAATAACCCGGGAGCCGTGAGAAAGGACAAAGTCGACCAGCAGGCCGTCGAAGGTTTCGACACGCGCACGCTTGTCATCGATCAGACGCTTCAGCATCTCGATTCTTTCCGGTATCGAAAAAAGCCCCTTTTTCTCTGAATTGCGCGCCACCGCGATGACCAGTTCGTCGAAAACCTCGAGTCCCCGCTGGATAATATCAAGGTGCCCGTAGGTGACGGGATCAAAGGATCCAGGATAGACCGCGATCCGCTTCTTCATTTTCAGCCCTCTCCCTGTCCAGTGTGAACGAAAAAATGCACAGCCGTCAATCCATATCGTCTGGAATCGACCAAGCTCAATGCGCCGCTCTGCTGAGGAATATCTTCCTTGCGGCCGCATTCGGCGCACACAATGCCGTTTTGAGCCAGCAGCCCCTGTTGGTCAATCAACTCCAGCGCGCAAGCAGCCAGACCCCGGCCATAAGGAGGGTCCAGAAAAATCAGGTCGAAGGGGGGGGCATCGTCCATCCTTCGCAGGGCTCTGCCCACATCGGCACGCATAATATGTACGGAATCGCTCAGACGGCAGGTCCGGGCATTGGTCTCGATCAAACGGATCGCCTTCGGGTCGCGCTCCACCAGGGTTGCCGTGGCGGCCCCTCGGCTCAAGGCCTCAAGCGCCATCGCGCCCGATCCGGCGTAGAGATCGAGAATTTTTTTATCTTCGAATCTCCCCATGCGACTGAAAAGAATACTGAAAACGGCCTCACGGACCCGGTCGGGGGTAGGGCGCACATCGAGTCCGGAAAAGGTGGATAATCTGGTGCCGCGTGCCGAGCCGCCGATGATGCGCAAAATAGAAACCGTCGGGAAAAAAAAATGGACCAAAGCTGGAGGAAACCTGGCAGATACAGGTAAACATCCGTAAATTACTGGGAAATTAGCACAGCGGGTCATCCTCGTCAAGAATGGGCGTCCAGGATCTTATTCATCTCAACGTTTCAGAGTTGATGTTTTCGCAAAAAAGCATCAATGTCGATGGCTAAGCAAAAAGCGCCAAATGCAAGGCGCGCGATTGTCGAGCAATGAGGCGTACTTACGTACGTCGAAGCAGCGAGAGCAATTGCAGCAACGCAGCAGTTGGTGAGTTTTTGCGACGCCATCAGAGTTGATCCGTAACGATCCTGTCAGATTATTCAAGATTTCGGTGCCGGGATGTGATAAAATCGCACTTTTTACAAACGAGTCATGTGTATGATGGAAGAAACCGGGAAAGTCGTAGAAATCAAAAGTGGTGAGATTGCCGTCGTGGCCTGCGAAAAAAACAGCTTCTGCAAAAGCTGTGTCGCGTCCGGTAATTGCCTGCCCTCCGAAGGCAATAAAATGCGGCGGGTCGGAGCCTTCAATCCCATTGGGGCGCGCGTGGGGGATGAGGTTATTGTCGCCACCAGCACGCGTAACTTTCTGCGCAGCTCCTTTCTGCTCTATATCGTTCCACTGATTGCCCTGGTTGCAGGGGCGATAGTCGGACAGTTGACGAGCGAATCCGCCGGACTCGGGATTGACCCCGATCTGTTTTCTGCTCTATTTGCGCTGGCGTTTATGGTCGCGTCCCTTTTGTGGATCAAGATGCGGTCCGGTTCTATAGCGCCGGAAAATGTCATGCCGGTCATCCGTCGTATTGTTTCATCCGCGAATTCAGAATCGAGTCAACAGCATGGGAATTAAAATTATCGCTACCAACAAAAAGGCTTTTCATGACTACTTCATCGACGAAGTCTATGAAGCGGGCATCGCTCTCAAGGGAAGCGAGGTCAAATCGGTCCGCGAGGGCAAGGTCAACTTGAAAGAGGCCTTCTGCAGGATAAAAAACGGCGAAGTTTTTATTCACAATATGAACATCAGCCCTTACGAGTTCGCCAGCCAGGAGGCTCTCGATCCGGTGCGCATGCGCAAGCTTCTGCTTCATAAAGAAGAGATCGCCAAACTCAGCCGAAAAATTGATGAGAAGGGGTTCTCCCTGGTTCCGACCAAAATTTATTTCAAACACAGCCGCGTCAAACTCGAACTGGGCGTGGCGCGCGGAAAGAAACTCTACGACAAACGCGAAACTCTCAAACGCAAGCAGCATGACCGCGAAACCTCCCGCGCCATTCGGGAGCACCAAAACATTTATTGACCTCATTCAGAGCGAGGTTTTCCTTCTTGACATTGTCTCCTTCTTGACATTGTCTTTATAAAACTGCTCGAACTGCCGCCGCACACTGAAGTGGTTACACAGGTTACACACTCTTCCGTTCACGCCACTGCAACGACAACGCTCTGGTCGAATCAAAAAAACGCCTCTGTCGTGAGAAAAGTCCTTTCATCTCCTGCCGCAAGTCAATCGCTTTAATCAGGAGCACCTGGTGCCGTTTGTTAATTATCATCGTCCTTGTTTCTTCCCTGAGATCGTCATCGATGACAAGGAAACACAGTGCAAGCGCCACCGTTATGAACACATGATGATGCCCTATGAAAGGATGGCGCCCTGCGACAATCTTAAATCTCTGCCGGACGCGAGCCAGCACCTCAAGCCTGGCGTATCATTTGAAATTCTGGATGACATCGCTTATGCGATCTGTGATAATCAAGCGGCAAGTCGTCTACAAGAAGCCAGACGGCAACGCTTTGACTCTATCGACGAATGTTTACTCGCCGGTTGATTCAGACCCGCCCTTCAGACTCATCTTAGGATTGGAATAGACTCATGACGACACATAGACTACCGCAGTTTTTTCAAGACAATGGCCCGCGCTTTCAAACGCTCGGTAACCCGGGCCTGTTTGTATCCGAACTTTGCCTGGGCACCATGACCTTTGGCGGCGATGAGGACATCTGGGGCCTGACCGGCAATTTGCCGCAGGAACAGGCCAATGAGTTGATGAAGATCGCCCTGGCGTGACTGCTGCACCAGAACGCCGTGACCAGCGTCATCGTTGGCGCCAAGCGGATCAAGCGCGCCCCTTGCCCGCGACGGCCACCAGCAAGCTGCATGGTGCGTGGGCGAGCAGCGAAGCGCCGACGGAGCCACGCCACCACCGGGCCAGCGCTGTCTGTTCCCGGTGACCGACCACGATCAGGTCAGCGCCGACCTCGAGCGCCATTCGGCCGATCTCCTCGGCCGGGTTGCCCTTGCTGATACGTGTTTCGACGGAGAGGCCCGCGCGCCTCAGCCCTTCAGCACCCTTCGCCAGAATGCGACGCACTTCCTGACATTCACGCTCCGGCAAATATTCCGAGGGTGCCGCCGCTTCAGCGAGCGCGACACCCAGCTCATGGGCGACCACGGCGAGAAGATAGACGCGGGCCTGGCAAAGTGAGGCCAGCTCGGCCCCCTGATCCAGCGCCTCACGACCTTGGTGGCTGCCATCATAGGCCAGGAGGATCGTCCGATACATTGTGGTTCTCCTTTAATAAGTGCAGTGGAATGCCCCCCGGGCCAGGTTGCGGACAGAACAGGCACCCGGAGTGCCCTTATCTCTGTCTCTGGATATTCTATAGATAGCCATTTCATAATCTTATAGCAAAGGAAACGATTCAGGCAATAAAATGAAGTTACTTCTCGATGATCAGGAACAATTCAGCCTCCACTTTGGGCCGGTCGCCCGCCTGTGGCACGCCAAGAGCGACACAGCTTGCGCACACCCCCAATGGACAGGAGATGAGTTATGGCTCAGCGTGTGAACAGCCCGGCAAACCAGGGCGATGACCCGGAAACCGATCTCGGCAAGGAGACGGAAGCTGCGTCAGAGGCGGTTTCCCAAGCTGGCCGCGCCCGGCCATGGCGACTGTATGGTGCGATCCTGGCGGCGCTGATCGTTCTTGGGGCCGGCGGCTGGTGGCTGTGGCAACAGTTCACCCACGTCTACGTCACGGATGCCCGGGTTGCAGCCGACATCGTTGCCGTGAGCAGCCGGGTTCCCGGCTGGGTCACCGCCGTTGAGGTCATCGCAGGCGATTCCGTTCAAAAAGGCGCCGTACTGGTTCGGATCGACGATCGGGAAAGCCGCCTGCGCGTTCAGGAACTTGACGCGCAACTCGCGGGAATCGCCCGCCGCCGGGAGGAAATCGAAGCCCGCATCGTACTCACCGACCGTCAGACACAAACTCGTATTACCGCCAGACAGGCAGCGGTAAGGGCTGCGAAGGCCGCGTTGGCAGCAGCGACGGCGCAACGCGATCTGGCGAAGATGGAGAATAACCGGGCCGAAACGCTGGCGCCAAGCGGAGCCATCACCCGCACGCATCTGGACCAGACACGGGCTGCGCTGGAGACGACCCAGCAACAGATGTTGAGCGCTCAGGCGGACATCGAGAATGCCCGTGCCGCCGTTGCCGAGGCCGAAGCAGCACGCGAGGAGCTCACGGTGCTCCAACGCCAGTTGGCCGAGCTCGGACCGGAAGAACAGCGGCTGCGCGCGCAACGGGAGCGCGCGGCGCTCGATCTCGAAGACCGCACTATCCTCATGCCGTTTGACGGCGTCGTGGACCAGACCTTCGTGGACGAGGGCGAATACGTCACGCCCGGCCAGCGCCTGCTGATGATCCATGATCCCGAGCGCGTGCGCGTCGAGGCGAACGTCAAGGAGACCAACATCCGCTTCTTCCGGCCCGGAAAGACGGTGACGATCACTGTCGATGCCCTGCCGGGGCGGCGCTTCGAGGGTACGGTCACGCGCGTCGGGCAGGCTGCCACCAGTGAGTTCGCGCTGCTGCCCAACCCGAATCCGAGCGGCAATTTCACCAAGATCACCCAACGCCTGCCGGTCCGCATCGCTGTTCAGCAGGAGGGTGGCGAACTCAAGCCCGGCATGATGGTGGAACTGGAGGCCGGCACCGGTGACTAGCGCGCCGCGCCCGGACAGTATCGAGGGGCTGTTCGCCCGCTTCGGCCCGGCCTATCGCTGGCTGGTCACGGGAACGGTCATGATGGGCGCGATCGCCACCATTCTGACCGCGACCATCGTCAATGTGGCCCTGCCCGACATCATGGGCGCCTTCGGCATGGGTCAGGACAAGGCGCAGCTCCTGTCCACGGGATTCCTTGCCGCGATGACCGGGACCATGCTGCTCAACGCCTGGATGGTCGAGACGCTCGGCCAGCGCGTGACCTTCATGCTGGCGGTGACGGTTTTCATCGCCGCCTCCCTCATGGGCGGGCTGGCTCCGGCGGAAGGGGTGCTGATCCTGGCCCGCGTGCTCCAGGGCGGCGCGGCCGGCATCCTGCAACCTCTGGCCATGCAGGTGATCTTTCAGGTCTTTCCACCGGAAAAGCGCGGCTCGGCCATGGGCATCTATGGCATCGGCGTGGTGCTGGCTCCGGCGCTCGGCCCCACGCTGGGCGGAATCATGGTGGATAACTTCAGCTGGCGCTATGTGTTCTTCATGGCTGTGCCGTTCTGCGCAATCGGCCTGTTCCTCGCCACCCTCTTCATGCCGGGGCGGGCCACTTCGGGACCGCCGCGCAAATTCGACTGGCTCGGTTTCGGGCTGATGACGGTGTTCCTCGTCACCTTGCTCACCGGCCTGTCGAATGGACAACGTGATGGATGGTTCTCCGATGCCATCCTGCGCGACTTCGCCGTTGCCTTTATCTCGGGCATCGGCTTCATCGTCTGGGAACTGTACACGGCCGCTCCCATGCTCAATCTCAAGCTCTTCACGAACCGGGTCTATGCGGGCGCGTCCGTCGTAGCCTTCATCTTCGGGGCGGGAATCTACGGTTCGACCTTCCTGGTTCCGCTGTTCGTGCAGACCGTTCAGGGCTACACGCCGACCCGCTCCGGCCTGCTGCTGATGCCGGCGGGGCTGATCCTGGCGCTCGTCTTCCCGATCGCCGGAAGACTGACCGACAAAACGCCAGCCTATGCAACGGTCATGTTCGGTCTGATACTCTTCTCATTGTCGTCGTTTCTGATGACCGGCGTCGATACCGATACCTCCTTCTGGCTGTTTGCCTGGTGGATCATGCTGGGCCGGATCGGGCTTGGCTTCATCATGCCGAGCCTGAATGCCGGCGCCCTCAAAGCGCTCCCGATGACCCTGCTTGGCCAGGGTTCCGGCGCGATCAACTTCGTGCGCCAACTCGGCGGTGCCCTGGGCGTCAACCTGCTTTCAATCACCCTTGAACGGCGCTCGCAGCTCTACGTAGACAGCTTCACGGCGGCTCAGCACGCCGGCAACAGCGCGACCACCGGCTTGCTGCACGATGTGACCGGCTTGCTCGCGCAGGCCGGTGTGCCTGAGTCAATCCGCCAGGCCGGGGCGATGAACTATCTCGGCCGCATGATCTACAGCCAGGGCAATATGCTGGGATATCGCGACAGCTTCTTTATCGTCGGCGCGATCTTCCTGGCTGCCCTTGTTCCGGCGCTGGTGATGCGTCAGAGTGACCGTGGGCACGGCGCTACAGGCAAGTGAGGCCGTATGCCGCCCGCCATCGTTGCAGAACGCGATCCAGCGGGGTCGGTGAAACCCAGGTCTTGGCGCCGATGTCCGCAAGCCCCGCCTCTAGGAGCCTGCTGAATGTGTGGCATAACCGATAAGAAAAAAAATATGAAACGGACGACATCAGTGTCTAAACAATTGACAACCGGTAGGGCAGTTCGTCGAGTCGGTGCACCTTCAGGCCCACGTAATGCGGATCTGCGGCGTGCAAATTTGATAGATACCGCCAGCAAACTATTTATGGAAAAGGGTTACGAGGCTACGACTATGGACGAAATCGCTGCTGGCGCTGGCGTCGCAAAGGGTACGCTTTACCATTATTTCGCAAGCAAGTCAGAGCTGCTTGAAGTATTGAAGGACGGCTTTGAAGACGAGGTCATGAACCGTGTCCGGTCACGTGTGGAAAGGTGTGCCGCCGATAATTGGTGCGGGCGGCTTAAGGCATGGATCGAGGGGGCAGCCAATGCCTATTTCGACATGAGTAAACTCCATGATGTAATTTTCTTCGGAGCCGGAATGCCACTTCGGTCCGCAATGGCTGAGGCCGAAATCACCCGATACCTTGCAAAACTGATCAGTGATGGTGCTAAAGCAGGAGTTTGGCAAGTTGATGATGAGGTTTGGACTGCGCTAATCATGTTTTACGGTTTTCGTGGTGGTTGCGATGAGGCCATTATAGGGACCCAATGTGCTGAAGACATTTCAAGCAAACTATACTATTTATTTCTGAGAATTTTGGGTGTGCATGAATAAAAAAGCGAGTTGGAATACTAATAATGAGGGCAATTTTGCAGCGCCATTATTGAAGGTTAATTGAATGGCCTGGCGAGGGGGCTTCATGTCAGTTTGTGGTATGATCTTCTCCAGACGACCAGCAGAATGTGGCCGATTGTGTAATTAAATCCATAAAAACATTCGTCTCCATGTTTCGAACTATCTGTTGCCAGGAACCTGTGCATACCGATGTTGCTATATGATAAGTTGATGGCGTCGCAAAAACTCACCAACTGCTGCGTTGCTGCAATTGCTCTCACTGCTTCGACGTACGTAAGTACGCCTCATTGCTCGACAATCGCGCGCCTTGCATTTGGCGCTTTTTGCTTAGCCATCGACATTGATGCTTTTTTGCGAAAGCATCATAAGTTCCCTATTTTAATATTGTCCAAGGACAGGGCGGCACGGGTGTAGTGCCGCCCTTGCAAGGAAGTTACGGCTAGGAATCCTGAAGAGACTGCCAAGTGAGCCGTTCCAAAAAACTTCCTTCAACATTGCTCTCCATTTCGAGAAACATTTTCCAAGGCATTGTAAATAAAAGATACTCTGAGCCTAATAGTTTGCGAACTTTTTTTCTGGCGGAAAGATCCGTAAGCCCCACAACCGCCCGTGGATTTTCCGATTTTGCTTCGTTCCAGGGGATGATGCCTATTTGTTGGCAACCTGCAGCCTGAGGTATGCTAACGTTTTCCATGCCCTGTCTTCCATAGTTGGCGAGAACCACCAACGCCGACAGTTGGTCCGCATCAACGGTAAAAACCACGTTCTCCGGTTTATCTGCCATAGGGTCCGTATCCGAAAGCGGCTTGAAAAGTACATAGCGGTGTTTTATTTGCATGATGGGCATATCTTCAAGCCACTGATCCACCAGCTCTGGACCCTTTTTATATCTTTCGCCCTCCATAAAATTATCTGCAAACTCTTTTCCGGCAGCCCCGGCAAGGCCTTCTCCAACCTGCCTTCCCTTTTCCCACTGCTTGTTTCCAGACGATAGAAACCGGGTAAAGCAGTCGACTCCTCCCGGAAACTGCTCATATGCGTTGCCGAACCCCAGTCCCACGCCGCCGCCCCAGCAGCCGTATGTCTGTTCGTCAAAAGCCGCAGTCCTGCCCTTTGCGGCATTGGCAAACATAAACATCACACACCCCCATTTGCCCGGTTTGAACTGCAGAGCATTTTCTGGTCTTTCATCTGTCAGAACAACCGCCACGGGGTTGTATTTGGGTCCAATGGCTTGAGCGATTTTGGATTCCATAGATCGGTCTCATTCCCTTTGTTTTATTTGTCTTGATGGTTTTTACGTTGGTTACTGTTTATCGATTTTAAAGGGAATTCAACCGCAAGTCAATTTAGATTGACTTGCGGTTGAGAATTCAATGGTATTTTTCTTTTTGTCCATTCCCAGGGTTTGCGCCCGAATGTCTCCGATCACGTCAGTGGAAGTGGGAGGCACTCATCAAGATAAGGAAACAGACTTTGCTGTACAGTTTTCATCAACCATGATATTCTGGATTTGAAATTCATTGGCAGCCTCCTGACTATTATTCAGCGTGGCAACCTAATAACATCAGGTAGTTGCAATTGAAGTTCTTCTTTTTTTACCACCAGCTAAGTTTATTCAAAATATTGAATGTAGATGAGGGTGTTACCCAGGTCTTCAGTAAAGTCCTCGAAGAGGGCGAGTAATGTCTGCTGATCCTGGCTCCGCGGCATCCGGAACGTTGTCGAACCGTGCGGGACATGCTGGAAAAACCCGGTTTTCTGGTGGTTCTACGCTTTGGCGGACCTGGTTTTCGTCGGGGGAGTCTGGTCGAAGTCGGTGGGCACAATATCCTGCAAGCCTCGGCGCTCGGCAAGCCGGTCCTGTTTGGTCCCCATATGGCTAATTTCAAGGAGATAACCTCCCAGATTCTGGGGGCGGGCGGTGGATTGCAAATCCCCGATGCTGATGGCCTCGCTGCTGTTGTCAAAGAGCTGTTGGCGGATCCTGCCAAACGTCAACAATACGGTGCCAAAGGGTTGGCGCTGGTTGGAAAGAATACCGGGGCGACACAACGCACCTTTGAGGTTCTGGAGAGTTTTCTGAACCGCTGATATGAAACGACTGGTCGCGTTATATAGGCGCCTGGGGACCCGAGGGCCGGCCGCGCCACTGGAACACCTGCTGTACCTGGCTCTTTGGCCGTTGGGGCGACTTTACGGCCTGCTGTCCCTTTTGCGTGTCAGACTCTACTCCTGGGGCATGTTACGGAGTTACCGAGCCGGTGTGCCGGTGATTTCTGTTGGTAATCTCAGCGTGGGCGGGACCGGCAAAACACCGATGACGGAATGGCTCCTGCGTTCCCTGCAGGAGAGGGGGCTTAAAGTCGCCATCGTCAGCCGAGGTTACGGCGGAGAGGTCAAGGCTGGCGTGAGGGTTGTCTGCGCCGGTACCGGACCGCTCCTGCCGCCTGAAATCAGTGGTGACGAACCTTACCTGCTGGCGCGACGAAACCCGAATTCCATCATTATCGCTGCAGCATTGCGACGCGACGGAGTCAAGGCCGCTGTGGAAAAGTTCGGTGCGGATGTCGTTCTGCTTGATGATGGTTTTCAGCATCTTGCGGTGGAGCGGGATCTCGACATCGTGTTGCTCGATTCCCGTGCCCCCTTCGGTAACGGACAGGTCCTTCCGGCCGGCATTCTGCGCGAGCCCGCGTCGGCTCTGGACCGCGGCGACCTGGTTATTCTGACACGTTGTCAGGGGACGGTACCAACGATTCCGTTCCCCGGTCCGATCTGCGCCAGCCAACATTGCCTTGCTGAACATGCAATGGGCCTTGACGACAACAGTATTTCGTTCAAATCGTTGCGCGGTAAGAAGGGGATTGCCTTTGCCGGCATTGCCGATCCGGCAGCGTTCTTCGCTGAATTACGTGAGCAGGGCCTCGATCTGATCCATACGTTGGCTTTTCCCGATCATTTCGAGTATTCTGCCTCAGCGAAGGAAGCGCTGCAGAGTCTGTGTGGTGACGGCGACTACCTGATCACCACGGAGAAGGACGGAGTCAAGCTGCTCGGGGTTGATTTTCCGGTGCCTTGTTATCAGGTCCCAATGCAAATACAGATTGTCGATCCGACCCCTTTAACCAAGGCTTTGGAGACACTTTTGTCGGGAGGTAAATCGATGGCTGTCAATGAAGAATTATTGAAAATTCTCGCCTGTCCTCAGTGCAAGGCGCCTGTGCGCCACGAGCAGTCCCAAGACCTGCTGGTTTGTGACCAGTGCCGTCTTGCCTATCCAATCCGCGATGGTATCCCGGTGATGCTGGTCGACGAGGCGCAGTCCGTTGCCGGGTGAAACATATTTTTCAGGCCGCTGGCTTTTTAACAGCTTCTTGCAATAATGATGATGCTTTCGCAAAAAAGCATCAATGTCGATGGCTAAGCAAAAAGCGCCAAATGCAAGGCGCGCGATTGTCGAGCAATGAGGCGTACTTACGTACGTCGAAGCAGTGAGAGCAATTGCAGCAACGCAGCAGTTGGTGAGTTTTTGCGACGCCATCAATAATCGATTTCTCAGATCGGGATCATGACCAATATTTCCATCCTCATGTATCATCAGGTCGGCGTCTTTG
>JAXHUR010000042.1:0-28568 GCA_034189505.1 Thermodesulfobacteriota bacterium
CTTTCCCGCGGCGTCGCGAACCTCGAGCTCGTGGCCGGGGAGAACGGCGCCGCAGAAGGCAAGCTCTTTCGCGTCCTGGTCTGCGCAGGCGTCATCAACAGGAACGGCCACACCTTTTTCGGTCAGGGCCTGTCGATCGATCCGATCGAGCTCAATCCCTTTGTCGAGGGGGGCGAAGCTGATGGCCAGGGAGCACTCGGCCATCCCGTAGGAGGCGACATACGCCTGAGGCCGGAACCCCGCCGGGGCGAACGTCTCGGCAAAGCTGTCGAGGATATCCGGGCGGATCGGCTCGGCGCCGACCCCGGCGATACGCCAGGAGCTCAGGTCGAACCCGGCGACATCTGCAGGGCGCACACGACGCGCGCACAGAGCATAGCCGAAGGTGGGGCTGAAGGAGATGGTGCTGCGGTTGCGCGCAATCAGCGCCGGCCACAGCCGCGGTCGCACGGCGAAATCCCGCGTGCTCAGATAATCCACGGACAGTTGGGAAGCCAGCGGTGCAAGCAGGAACCCGACCAGCCCCATATCGTGATAGAAGGGGAGCCAGGAGGTACACCTGTCACCATGGCGCACATTGAGGCCGTGGTCGATGATCCCGGCCAGATTGGCCATGACCGCCTGCTGGGTGATGACCACACCGCGGGGAAAGCGCGTGCTGCCCGAGGTGTACTGCAGATAGGCGGTCTCTTCGGGACCGAGTGGATGCAGAGGTTCGTCTGTTTCCGGAAGGTCGTCGAAAAATCCGGGTTCACCGACATGCTTCACCCGCAGTTCTGCGGCAGCCTCGGCCAGAAAAGGGGCAAAAGAGGGCGTGGCCATCGCGGCTTCGGCGCCGCAGGCTGCGATAAGCCCACGCAGTTTCTCCACCATGGCCTGGCGCCCGCCGAGATGAACCGCCGCAGGAAGTGGTACGGGGATAAGCCCGGCGTACTGGCAGGCGAAGAAAAACCGGACGAAATCGGGTTCGGTCTCGGCGACCAGAGCAAACCGGGCGCCCCTCCTCAGGCCGAGCCCGCGCAGCCTGCGCGCCAGAGCGCGCGCCTGGCGGCGCAGCAACGCATAAGGGATAACCGAGGAAAGCTCACCTTTCCCGGAGTAGAAATTAAAGCCGCTCTCCCCAGATGCGGCATAATCAAGGGCGTCGGCCAGAGTCGAAAAATCTCCCCGTCGTAGGGCAATGGTATTTTCAGTCGGTGTTTTTTTCAGTGTGTCCATAAACCGCATTCCAGAAAAAAGGGGCCTCAGCCCCAGAGTGAGATCAAATGCCTGCGCAGGGCATCCCTTTGGGTATCGTCCAGATCATTGATGCGTCCCAGCTCGGGCGGGCCGGGCCAGCCGGCATCCCGGGTGACGGTATCGGCGAAGCGCCGCTGCCCGGCATAACGCGGGATGACGTGAAAATGCACGTCCGGATCGACCATCATCAGCATAAGATAGTTGATCTTATCGTAAGAAAAAGCCTTGTGCAGAGAGCGCTCGATGCGGCCGGTCACCTCATGCAGATCGGCGAAGGCCTCTTTGCTGAGCTCGGAGAATGCCTGGACCGGCTCTTTACAGACCAGCACCAGGGAGCCCAGCGTCACTTGGGCGGGGCGCAGCAGAACGGTCCACACCGGCCCATCCTCGATCACCGTGTCCGGGTAGCCGAATTTATCGAGTGTCGCGTTGCTCACAGAACCTCCCCCCTGACGGCGTCACAGAAACTCACCAATCGCTGCATTACTGCGAATTACTCTCGCTGCTTCGACGCACGTATATAAAGATAAGCCTCTTTCGCGCGCCCTGTCATTTGGCGCTTTCTGCCTGGCCATCCATATTGATGTTTTTCGCTAAGCATCTTTCTTGAACATGTCGTCTTTTACCGGTACCATGCGCTGGCGCACCTGAGCGATCTGAAGGTCGCGCGGCAACTATCCTGCCAGTTTAGCACAGAATCCGGCGGATGGAAAAAACGAATTTCCAATCCGGAACCCGTTGGCGATTAACGACAGCCAACTTCCCAGAAAACCAGTTCGATAAAGGTTCGGCGCTATATGACCCTGCATGCATCCAACACGAAAGCCACCGGCTCGTCGCAGGCCCCCTCCCTGGAGATTCTCCCTGCGGAAAGAGGACAGGCGCGCCGGCAGTTTCTGCACCTTCCCTGGTCGCTCTACAACAGAGACCCGACCTGGGTCCCACCTCTGGTTCTTGAGCGCAAGGAGCACCTCTCGGCGCGCAATCCGTACTTTCGGCATGCCGATGTCCGGACCTGGGTCGCCCGTCGCGCGGGACGCCCTGTCGGACGCATCAGCGCGCAGGTGGATCGGCTCCACCTGGAGCGTTACGATGATGCGACCGGCTTTTTCGGTCTGCTCGAAGCGCAGGACGACCTCGAGGTCTTCCGGGCGCTGTTCGCAACCGCCGAAGGCTGGCTGCGCGAACAGGGGATGCGCCGGGTGCGGGGCCCCTTCAACTTCTCCATCAATGAGGAGTGCGGCCTGCTCGTCGAGGGCTTCGACACCCCTGCCGTGATCATGATGGGGCACGCGCCCCCCTACTATGCAAAGCGCGTTGCGGAGCAGGGATATGACCCGGTCCAGGATCTGCTGGCCTACCGCATTCACACCGACTTCACCGCTCCCCCCGCACTGGGGCGGCTCGCCGACCGGGTGGCGCCGCGGGTGAAGCTGCGCCCCATGAACCGGCGCAAGTTTCAGGCGGACCTGGCGATCATCAGGGACATTTTCGAAGACGCCTGGTCCGGCAACTGGGGTTTTATCCCTTTTACCGACGAGGAGTTCACCGCATTGGGGAAGAACCTCAAGCTGCTGGTCCCCGCCGATTTCGTACGCATCGCCGAGGTCGACGGCGAGCCGGCGGCGATGATGGTGGTCTTTCCGAACCTCAACGAGGCGATCCGCGACCTGAACGGCCGCCTCTTCCCTCTGGGCTGGCTCAAACTGCTGTGGCGCCTCAAGGTAAGAGGCCTGAAAACCGGCCGCGTACCGCTGATGGGAGTGCGCAAGCGTTTCCAGAACAGCCGCCTGGGCGCCGTCCTGGCCCTGATGATGATCACTTCTCTGCAGCCTGCCGTGCGCAGACGCGGCATGGAGGAGGCCGAGATGTCCTGGATTCTTGAGAGCAACAAGGGGATGCGCAGCATCATCGAATCCATCGGGGGGTGGCCCTACAAGCGCTACCGCATCTATGAAAAGAACCTCAACTGAGAAAGATCGGATAAAATGACCCAAGCAAAAAAACAATTCACTGCCGTGGTGCTTGCCGGGGATCGTGGTCCCCAAGACCCCCTCGTCCTTGCCGCCGGGGTCAGCAGCAAGGCACTGGTGCCGGTGGCCGGCCGCAGCATGATCCTGCGGGTACTCGATGCGCTGGCGGCGTCGCCGAGCATCGGCGCGCGTCTCGTCTGCGGCTCCTCCCCCCGACTGCTCCATCAGGAACCGGAACTCGCGCAGCTTGTTTCCGGGGGCGCCGTGCGCTGGCTGGAGAACGAACCCTCTCCGAGCCTGAGCGCCCGGGCCTGTCTGGACACGATTCCTGCGGACCAGCCGGTTCTGCTGACCACCGCCGATCATGCCCTGCTCACCCCGCAGATGGTCGAGGACTTCTGCGCCCGGGCCGTCGGGACCGGCTGTGACGTAGTCGCGGCGCTGGCCCCCGCCGAGCTGGTCATGAAGGCCTTTCCCGAGGGGCGCCGGACCATAACCCGCCTGCGCGGCGGCAGCTACTGCGGTTGCAACCTGTTCGCCTTTCTCACCCCCCGCGGGCGCCGGGCGGCCCTTTTCTGGCGGCGCATCGAGGAGCAGCGCAAACACCCCCTGAAGATCGTTCGCACCCTCGGCGTGACCAGCGTGGTGCGCTATCTTCTCGGCCGGTTGACCCTCGAACAGGGCCTCGCACGTCTTTCCACCGCCATGGATGCGCGCGCCGGCGCGGTCTGGATGACCGAGGCCGAGGCGGCCGTCGATGTGGACAAGGTGGCGGATTGGCGGCTGGTGGAAAAAATCCTGGCGGCGCGGCAGCGCAGCACCTCTTCCCCATAGAGGCGGCGGGATTGAGGAACATACAAAAGCCTTGCCTGTGAAAAATATCAGGCGAGGGCGCCGCGCTTCGCGGCCGGCTGGCTCTCGACGATGCCGCGAACGACTTTTTCCGCATGCTTCAGGTCGGCGGGGCAGTCGACCTCGCCCCAGGGCAGCCCCTCGATGCAGCATGTCCAGACCGGCTGCCGCTGGGCCAGCTCGTCGATGACCGAGAGATACCAGCGCTTCAGACCGCTCGGCTGGCGCAGCACCTCTTCGACGGTGCGGCGGAAAAGCGCCGGCCCTTCGCCGCGAAACAGCAGCATCCCGATGGACTCGGCGTGGACCTGGTCGAGGGGCAGATCCTTGCCGATGCGCAGCAGGCGCTCACCATCGAGAATGACCTTCATGTCGTCGCCGTCGTAATGCCCCTTGCGATCCGTAGTCACTGTGACCGGGTGGGAGGGGGACGCGAGGAGTTTTTCCAGCACCGGTGCCTGAAACAGTGTGTCGCCGTTGAGGAGGATAAAATCCTCCGTCATCTCCTCGCGGGCGACCCAGCAGGTGCCCAGGTTGTCCGCAACCGAAAAGAAGGGGTTGAACAGGGTGCGCACGCGCCCAACGCCGTAGCGGGCGGCGAGAAGTGCTTCAACTTTTTCCGCGCCGTAGCCAAGCACCACGCAGATATCCTGCACGCCGCATCGGTTGAGCTCGTCGATCTGCCATTCAAGCATTGACTGGCCGTGGATGGCGACTGCGCACTTCGGCAGGTCCGCGGTGAACGGCAGCAGTCGCTTGCCCTGCCCCGCACTGAGAATGATAGCCTTCATATCCTGATTGTCTCCTCTCTATCGCTTTGCCGTCTGGAACGGCCGCTTCTTGCTGCCCGTCACCGGGCGTGATATTCTCATCAAGGACTGAACGAAAAGTCCTTTTGCAATCGCTAAAAAATAGGTAATTATCAGCGTGGGGGGCAAGAAGAAATCCTTTCCGGAATGCGCTCTTGCCCCACCTCCGCAGCGAGTCAGCCTTGATCCTCGAACGTTACATCATACGCGAGATCCTCGCCCCTCTGGCGGCAATCGGTCTCGTCCTGGTCACCATCTTCTCCGGCTACAGCGCGACCCAATTCCTGAGCGACGCCGTAAACGGCCTGCTTTCGGGACGGACGGTTGCGGTCCTGGTTCTGCTCAAGGTGCTCATCGCCCTGGAGGTCCTGCTGCCGGTGACCCTCTATCTGGCCACCGTTCTGGCCCTGAGCCGCCTCTATGCCGACAGCGAAGCCACGGCGATGTCCGCAAGCGGCATCGGACCGGGGCGGATTATCAAATCGGTCTTTTACCTGGCCCTGCCCCTCGCACTTATGGTCGGCGCTCTCTCCCTCTGTGTGCGCCCCTGGGCCTATGAACGGCTCTATGCCCTCGAAGCCGGAGCAAGAGAGGAATTCGACTTCGCCAAGGTGGAGGCCGGGCGGTTCTACGAACTCGGCGAGGACCTGGTCTTTTTTGCCGAAAAGCTCGATCAGAACAGAAAACAGGCGCGCAATGTCTATGTCTGGAAACTCACACCGGACGGCAGGGAAGTAACCTTTGCCGAAACGGCCCGCCAGGAGAGCGGCTCCGGGCGGGCGCCGAAATCCATCGTGTTTCAAAACGGACACCATTATATCCTAGACGCGAAGACGGATCGGGACCGTATTCTTTTCTTTGCAAGAAACGTCCTTCAGCTGACGCCCGGTGAAGAAGTCCGGGAGTATCGGCGCAAATCCGCATCGAGCGCTCTTCTGGCCGGGTCTGCGGCTTCGGACGAGATCGCGGAGTTTCAGTGGCGGCTCTCCACCGGCCCCGCGACGGTCCTGCTGGCCCTGCTGGCCATCCCCCTGAGCAGCACTGCGCCCCGGCGCAGCCGATACGGCAAGGCGACCGCCGCCATCGTCCTGTTCTTCCTCTACTACAACCTCAGTCTGATCGCCAAAACCTGGGTCGAAAAGCAGGTCGTAGCACCTGTGCCCGGACTCTGGTGGGTCGTTTTCCTGCTCGGGGTACTGGTGCTTGTCCTGGTCTTTATCCCCTGGCTCATGCACTCGCGCAAAGCGTGGAATCATCCGGGATTCCACCAAAGGACCAGCGCATGAAAATCATCGATCGTTATCTGGCCCGCAGCTTTTTAAGCGGCTGGCTCAGCGTCAACCTCGTCCTCGCCGGACTGTTCAGCTTCCTGGAGCTGGCCCGTCAGCTCGACGATGTCGGCGAGGGGCGTTATCGCACGGCCGATGCCCTGCTCTATGTCGCTCTGACCCTGCCGGGGCGCATGCTCGAGCTGGCTCCGCCAAGCGCCCTGCTCGGCAGCATCGTTTCCCTTGGACTGCTGGCGAAAAATCTGGAACTGCTCGCCCTGCGGGCCCACGGCATCTCCATCCAGCGCGTCGGCTGGACCGTGGCGCGTCCCGCTGTGCTCGTCCTGCTGGTCCTTCTCCTCGGCGCCCAGTTTCTCATCCCGGTCCTCGAGCAGACGGCCTGGACGCGGCGCGAAACCGCCCTTTCGGAATCGGGCACCCTGCTGCCGCGCGGCGGCTTCTGGACCCGGGACCAAGGGCGCTTCATCAATCTGCGCACCGCCCGCGACAGCGGGACCCAGGCCGTCGACATCTATGAATTCGCCGCCGACGGGAAGCTCACCACCTACATTCACGCCCGGGAGGCCAGGATCGACGAAGGCGGGACCTGGATGCTGCGAGATGTGCGGCAGAAGGAGTTCACGGGGCGCGGCATCCTGACCCGGGAGAAACCACAGCTCACCCTGCCGGAAGTCCTCACCCGGGAACAGGCCGAGGTGCTCGCCCTGCCGCCGCGGACCCTGTCCCTGACCGAACTGCTCGGCTTCATCGCGAACCTGGAAGAGCGCGGTCAGAATGCCGGGCGCTACCGCCTGGCCCTCTGGCAGAAGCTGAGCCTGCCGGTGATGACGGCGGCGATGATCATGCTCTCCCTCCCCTTCGTCTTCGGCCCTGCCCGCAGCGCCGGTCTCGGCTGGCGCATCATGGCCGGAGCCATCATCGGCGTGGCATTTTTCTTTTTCAATCAGATCCTGGGCTATGCCGGCCTGATCATCCAGATCTCTCCGGCCTGGACGACGTTCGTCCCGGCCCTGGCCCTGCTCGCCGCCAGCGTTTTCGTGTCCAGGAAAATCGTCTGAGACCCCACTGGGAAAAGGGCCTTCATGCCTTGCGGGCCGGCAGAAGAATATCTTTCTCCTCCGCCGTCAGAAACTGCTTCTCGCGTTGGGAATAAACGCGCACGGTCAACCGCAGCGTCCATTCGCCTTTCTCTCTCGTGAAACGGTACAGATGATAGCGGGCAGCCCGCTGCCGGTGCGATCCGGAATCCGACGCCGACGCAACGCCGAGAACCGGAATCCGCCGGCCCCCGGCAACCAATTCGCGAGCCAGAGAAACGTGAGCGTGCCCGTGCAGAATCAGCTCGGCCCCCTGACGGGCCAGCACCCGCGCCAGCGGGTCGGCATCGGTCAGGCGCTTGCGCCAGATGATGCTGCCGGCCACAGGTGGATGGTGAAGCAGCACAATGCGCAGCAGACCGCGCCGGCCGGTCTGCGCCAGCAGCTCTTCGAGGCGTTTCAGCTGCGCGCGCCCCAGACTGCCCACGGCCATGAAGGGTGCGCTGGGCCGCGCGCTGGACAGCCCGATCAGGGCCGCCGGGCCCCGCACCCGCAGGTTCGGATAGAGTCCGGTGAATGCCCCTTCGTCCGCGGCCAGGTAGGGCGCCCACTTGGCAAAGGTCTCCAGAAAGGGCGCTGCGACATAGGCGTCGTGATTGCCGGGCACGACCGTCACCGCCTGCGGCGGGCCGAGGCGCGCCAGCCAGCGGGCCGCCTCGCTGAACTCATCGGGCAGACCGAGATGAGTCAGGTCTCCGGTGACCGCCACGTGGTCGGGAGCCGCTGCGGCGAGATCGTCGAGCAGCGCCTCGAGGACATACGGGCTGTGAATCCGGCGCCGGCGGCGCTGCCAGGAAAGATAACCGAGCAGCCGCTTGTTGAGGAGACTGGCGGGGCGGACTCCGATCAGCGACGAGAGATGAGGATCGGAGAGATGGGCGAGAAGAAACACATCGTCACCGTGAGCCTGCTTTGCCGCGCTTTTTTCTCCCCGGTCTCCGGCACAAGGCAAATTTGTTTTAATCGCATCCATCGGCCGAGCGCCTGTTTCTTGTGTTATCCGTCATCCACAGGTAGTCGAAGACGGTGCGGCCTGCATCTCTGCGACCCGTCTGGGAATGTCGGATCGTTCTGGCCGTCTTCATCCAAGGTCGCAACCAGGGGCACCATCGCGAACCTCACCTCGGTACAGGGGCCGCGCTCTGACCACAGTTTTTCCAGTTTTATCTTTGCTGCCGCCATCCAAGAAGATGCGACATCCCTGCTTTCGCGGGCGCACACCACTTCCTCGGCAAGTCCGATCACATTTTGCTCTTCTCATTGTACACAGGAATTACAGTGGATAAATTCATCACTACCTTTTTCTCCAATCTGGATTTTCTCGGGGGAATCCAAAGATAATCAGCCCCTTACCCATTCTAAAACAACCATCACCTCCGGCTGGCCGGCAAAAGATTGGTAACTCTGTGGTCGTCATTTTCGACGGTCACGATTTCTTCCGGTATCCCCAAGGCCCGCTTACGCAGCGAGAGGATCGCGGTTTCCACGTAGGCATGAAGGCGTTTTTCCATCTCATCGGCCAGCGCTTCGTGTTCGCGGAGGATATTTTCACTTACTGACGGCGGATGTCCCAGATTGTATCGATACAGGCGGGGCTTTTCCTTTGGAGCGACTTCGAGGAGATAATCGCCTTCAATCAGGGCGACGCGGTCCTCGCCTCCCGAAGGCTTGATGACTGCAAATCCGCGATCGTCCGGCGCGGCGGCAAACAGGTTGCGCCCCCACCCCTGCTGTGAATCATTCATGCCGAGCAGACCGAGGATGCTGGGGCCGATATCCACCTGGCTGGCGACGATATCGCGCCGCTCGCCGTCGGTGCCCAGCAGATCCGGCGCATAGAACAGCAGCGGAACATGGAAGCGCTCGAGCTGCATGCCGGTGATCATCGGCGGATGGGCGAAGCCGTGATCGCCGGTCACCACGAACAGGGTGTTGTCGAAATAGTCCTCCTGGCGGGCCTGGCGGAAAAACTCCCCCAGCGCCCAGTCCGCGTAGCGCATGGTATTCCAGCGTCCGTCCATGCCGTCGTTTTTTTCGATTCGCTCGAAAGGCAGCGACTCCGGCAGGTTAAACGGTGAATGATCGGACAATGTGAGGATGGTCCCGAAAAAAGGCCCTTTTTCGTTCAGCCGGCGGAATTCCTCATTGGCGCGGGTATAGACGTCGTGGTCGGACACCCCCCACACCGGATCAACAAAAGTCGGGTTGCGGTAATCGCTGGTGCCGACGAAATGCTCCATGCCGTGCTGACGGAAGAAACCCTCTTTATTATCCCAGGAGAGCAGCCCGTTATAGAGAAAAATGCTTTCATACCCCCGGCGGGTGAAAAGCAGGGGCAGCGAGGAGAATTCCTGGTTGGCCTCCATCATTTTCATCAGGTATTCATAGCCGGGCACGTTGGGGAAAGAAGTCAGAGAGGCGTAAACCCCCTGATGGGTATGGGTCCCGCTGGAGAAAGCCCGGGAGAACAGAATCCCATCACGGGCCAGGGCATCGAATTCGGGAGTGAGGCTCTCCGGCGCACCCAACACGCCGGAAAATCGCGCGGAGAAGCTCTCCATCAGGATGACGACCACATTCACCGGCCGGTCGACCGCAACTAGAGGCGAATTGGCGGCTGCGGCGGGTTGGCGAAGCAGGGGATAATTCTGCGGGTCAAGCAGCTTTTCTTCCGTTTGCAGGACCATGGAGCGGGTCAGTTGCAGCGCCTCGTCCTCCGGCAGGGCCTTCACCCAACTTTCCTGCTTGCCGTAGATCTTGTCCCACCCTGAGCGCCCAAGGGTGAAAACACCATTGAGAGCCAGGTGATTGGCAAAGGGGACTTCGGAAAAAAACGCATCCCCCCACCGCAGCGGCTGACTCTGAAAACCACCGCGGGAGACAAAAACCATCAGGGTCAGCAGAACCGTCGTCCCCATGGTACGCAGCAGGACACTGCGGATATTGCTGTCGGAACCCGCCTCCCCGTCCTGCGTCGTCAGAATACGACGATAGAGCCACCGCAACGCCCCGCCCCACAGGACGCAGAACAGAATCCACACGGCCAGATAGGACAGCACCGGATACCCTTCCCATATCATGCCGCCAACAATAGTGGGATGGCTGAGATATTCGAACACCAGGGCGTTGAAGCGGCTTTCGAACTCACGATAGAACTCCGCCTCCGCCACCCCGGCCAACGTCAGAAGCGCCACCAGCACACCGAAGGCGAGCACCGCCCAGCGTTTTTCTCGTCCGCGCAGCACCAGCAGGGCCAGGAACAAGGGGATCAGCAGGTAGGATGCTATAGCCATATCGAAACGCAGCCCCACCAAGAAGCTTTTCACCAGAATTGAGATTGGAATTTGTTCTGCCTGCACGCTGTTTCGCAGCAGGAGAACCGTACGCAGCAGTGCAAACAGAACGGCCAGCAAAAGATAGAGTCCGGCAACGAAGCGGGCCTCGGGAGGAGAAAATTCTTTTATTTTGCGGGAAAAGGAAACCATGCTCTGCATCAACTTTACGTTTGGGGATTGGCTTGCACGCCGGATGCCAGACAGCCAGATTCAAGGTGCAAACTCTTTGCCAAGCAATAAAAGCGAGGAAACTAGCTGCTTTTCGCGATATCTACCTTCTTTTTGTATAAATTTTTATACATTCGGCAGGCGGGCTGCAGCTTGAAATACAAAATCTTGAACAGACATATAAAGACAGGGCGGACAGATCAAAAAGAAAGAATACTAAAGAGAGGTAAAAAGTCAGATCAGGTGATGTTTCTTGAGCTTGTACTGCAGGTTGCTGCGGCTGATGCCGAGAAGCTCGGCGGCCTGGGCCTGCACGCCGCCGGTCTGGCGCAGGGCTCTGTGGATCAGTTCCTTTTCCATGCGGTCCATCAACTCAGGCAGGGGCGCGTCTAAGTTGATCAGGGACGTATCTGTCAAAGGGGCACTCTGTGCAGTTTCTCCCAAGGGCGCCGGCAGGTCGGCCGGAGTCAGAACCTCTGAACGGCTGAATAGAACGCTGCGCTCCATGACATTCTGCAACTCGCGCACGTTGCCCGGCCAGGAATACTCCCGCAGCCGCTGGAGGGTCTCCGGGGCAAGATCACGCACCGGTCGGTCCATTTCGCGAGCGCTGCTCCGCAGGAAATGCAGCGCCAACAACGCAATGTCTTCGCGCCTGCGGCGCAAAGGCGGGATTTCAAGCACCACCACGTTGAGACGATAAAAAAGATCCTCGCGAAAAGTGCCGGACTCCGTCATCTGTTGAAGGTCGCGATGGGTGGCGGCCACGATGCGCACGTCGCTTTCGATTTCCACCGTCCCGCCCACACGCCGAAAACGCTGCTCCTGGAGGGCGCGCAGCAGCTTGGGCTGCAGGGAAAGAGGAAAATCACCGATCTCGTCCAGAAACAGGGTCCCCCCGTCGGCCACTTCGAGCAGCCCCTTCTTGCGCTGAGTCGCCCCGGTAAAAGCGCCGCGTTCATGACCGAACAGCTCGCTTTCGAGAAGGTTCTCGGCAAAGGCCGCGCAGTTGACTGTTACCAGCGCCTCCCTGGCCCGGGGCCCGGCGTGGTGGAGTGCACGGGCAACCAACTCCTTCCCGGTGCCTGTTTCTCCAAGAATCAACACCGAACTGCGCACTGAAGCCGCCCGCTCGACATCGTCGAGCAATTTGCGCATTGCCGGGCTGTTGCCGATGATCCCACCGGAACGCTCCGCATCAAGTTCCCGTCGCAGCGCGGCGTTCTGGGTCTGCAGGCGGCGAAAGGCAACCGCCTTTCTGACCGCCAGCAGAATTTCCTCGTTTTTGCAGGGTTTGACCAGGTAGTCGACCGCGCCGCTTTTCATGGCATCCAGCGCGGTCTCCACCGTGGCATAGGCGGTAAAGAGGATAAAAGGGATCTCACCGATTTCGGACTGAACCTGCTTCAGGAATTCAAGACCGCTCATTCCCGGCATCTTGAGGTCGGAGAGAACCAGATCGATATTCTCCCGGCTCATCACCTCGAGCGCGGCGTAAGGATTTGCTGCGGTGGAGACCTGAAATCCCTCGTCGCCGAGCAATTCGGACAGAACGGTGCAGTAGTTTTTTTCATCATCCACCACGAGAATATTCGTCATCGTGTTTTACTCCAGGTCCGGCGGCTGCAGGGAAAGCTTGACGGTGAAAGTTGTCCCCCGGTCAGGGTTTGCGGCGACGGACAACTGACCATGGTGACTTTCAATAATCCGATGGGCATTGGCGAGGCCCAGGCCCGTACCTCTCTCCTTGGTGGAGAAAAAGGGATTGAAGATGCGAGGCAGATCTTCGGCGGCAATCCCGGCACCGGTATCGCGGATGGTCGCGACGGCCTGTCCGTTGCACAGATCAAGACCGACAGTAATATCGTCCCCCTTCTCTGACGCCTCCAGGGCATTGAGAAGCAGATTTAGAAAGGCCTGCTGCATCAGTTCGCCATCGATCCATACCAGGACCGGTTTATCGGGCAACTCCTGCCTGATCTCGATGCCCGCCTCCGCCGCCATGGGAGCGATCTGATCAAGTTTGTCCCGCAGAAAGGCCGCCAGATCCGTTTGAACAAGGTGAGGCTGTGCCGGACGGCTGAACTTGAGGAAATCCCCAATCAACCTGTTCATGCGGTCGATTTCCTCCATGATGATCTGGAGCAGGCGGCGCTGGTTCTCTTTCAGATCGGGCAGCCGCGACTCAAGCAGCTGGGCCGAGGAGGTTACCACCCCCAGGGGATTGCGGATCTCATGGGCGATCCCCGCCGCCATCTCCCCCAGCGCCGCTAAGCGCTCTCGCCTTCGCAGAGCTTCTTCCGCCTTTTCCAGCCGAGCAAGGGACTCTTCCAGTTCGCTCTTCTGCCGGCGCAGTTTTTCAGTGAGCTGATGCTCGACCTCCAACTGGCGGCGGTGCTGCTCGGAGAAGGATTGAATCAGCACCCCGACCAGAAAGAAGGTAAGAGCGAAGGCCGCCAGTTCCGGCAACTTCTCAAGGCGTGCGGTGGGATCAAAATAAAGCTGGCGAGGGACCAAGGCGGCGAACAACAGGGCCGCCGCGCCGCAGGTTGCCAGCGTCGCTTTCAACGACAGGTTGGCGGCGGCCACTGCAATCGGCAGCAGATAAATAACCCAGTAGGCACTTTCCGCACCCTCGGTGGTGACCCAGACGACCAGGGTACACAACAGCAGGTAAACAGCCAAATGTGGCATCATGAGGCTGGCTGAGCGGATCTGCGCCACGGTAAAGCGGCGATCGGTAAAAAAATGATACCCCACCAACAAGATGAAGGCACAGGATTCATATACCAGATCCGCACCGCGGTTGAAGAGAAACAGGACCGTCAGCAGAACGATCAGCAGGAATGTCTTGATTCGTGAAATCGGTTTAGATTTTATTGGTTCCATGATCAAACCCATCGAAAAGCAATTGTCGCAGAATTCTACCAGAAGAAAGTATTTGTGGATAGATGGAGGCGGACGGCGCCCGGACCGGTTTTGCGTCTCCGGACCTGTTTTTCCGTCTTGATTTCTGTCCGCGGACCCGCCGTAACTGGCGCTCATCCACAGATCTGTTACAAAGTAAAAGACTGATTTGCTTCACTCGTTCACTCGGACAGAAAAGCAGGAGGCTCTCTTGAAGACGGAAAAACAGCACAGATTCTCTGACCGCAGGGAGATCGACACCTGGCTGAGCGACAAAACGCCGCTGCAGATCGCCGAAGAAACGGCCCGCATGGAACCTGCCCAGCAGGAGGCGGTTTTCCGGCATATCGGCCGTGATCTGTCGCTGGACGTTTTCAAGCAGCTCAACGTCGCCCAGCAGGAGCGGATGCTGGAGGTGACGGAGCGGGACCAGGCCGTTTTTCTGTTGGAGGAGCTCGACCCCGATGACCGGGCGCGGCTGTTCAATGAACTTCCCGTGGATGTGGCGGCCCGATACCTGGCGAAGCTGAGCGCCGAGGAGCGGCGACTCACCAACCAGCTGCTCAGCTACCCGAAAGAATCGGCCGGGCGCATCATGAGCCCTGAATTTCTGGCCCTGCGCCCGTCGATGACAGTCATGGAGGCGCTGGACTACATTCGCAAAAACGGCCGCAAGGCGGAAACCGTTCACACCCTGCCGGTGACCGATGAACAGACCCGGCTGATCGGCCTGTGCGAACTGAGCGACCTGGTGCTGGGCGCTTCCGAGCGCCAGGTGTCTGAAATCATGCACAAATGTCCCCATGCCGTTAAACCGCAAACAGACCAGGAAGAAGTCGCCCGCCTGCTGCAGGCCGCGGACCTGCTGGCCTTGCCTGTGGTGGATGAGGATCTTCTGCTGCTGGGGATCGTGACGGTGGACGATGCCATGGATGTTCTGACCCTGGAAGAGAGCGAGGATCTGGCCCGCTCCGGCGGCGCCGAGCCCCTGGGGCGCCCCTATTTTTCCGTTTCCGATTTTCGCCTGGCCAAATCGCGGGTGTTGTGGCTGGTGGTGCTGATTGTCGCCGCCACCCTGACTGTGCAGGTGCTCAACATGTTCGAGTCGACGCTGGAAACGGTGGTCAGCCTGGCTCTGTTTATCCCGCTGTTGATCGGCACCGGCGGCAACGCCGGCGCCCAGTCATCCACCACCATCGTGCGCAGCATGGCGGTGGGCGATGTCCAGCCGAGCGACTTTGTCCGCACCCTGCTGCGGGAAGGGCGCGTCGGTTTTCTGCTGGGCGCCATGCTGGGCCTGCTCAGCTACCTGCCGGTCAGCCTGTATGCGGGTTATGCGCTGGCGCTTGTGGTTTCACTGACCCTGGTTTCCATCTGCACCCTCGCTTCTGTGGTCGGCTCGATGATGCCGCTCGCCGCCCGCTTCTTCGGGGTCGACCCGGCGGTGGCCAGCGCGCCTTTCGTGACGACCATCGTCGATGCCACCGGTTTGCTGGTCTATTTCATGATTGCGAAGGCAATTTTGAATCTTTGAATAAAGATGCTCTTGCACAAAAATCATCGGATGGTTAAGCAAAAATTTTGTCTTACAAGGCCTGGTGGTTTTCAGGGGCGAAGGCATACCATCAGGTATGTCGAGGTCCTGAAAAAACGCCGCAACGCCGTAGGGCTGAATTTTTGCGACGCCGTCAATAAACGGCAGAATTTTTAATCAGGAGCTTAATACTGATGCCGGATACTCCTATGAAAACCAGAGAGAAGAAAGAGCAGATCCAGTCTCCCTGGTCCCTTTCCGATGTGGAAGTTATCGAGCACTTTGAGCTTAACCCGGATCAGGGCCTCACCAACGAGGAAGTCCGAAAAAGACTTCACTCTTACGGCCCCAACCGGCTGCGCCAGAAGCAGAAGGTCACCGCGTGGCAGCTCCTGATCAACCAGTTCAAGAGCCTGGTGATCATCCTGCTCGGCATCGCTTCGATCGCGGCGTTCATATTCGGCGAATGGCTTGAAAGCTTTGCGGTGGCGATTGCACTGGTGATCAACGCGGCGATCGGCTTTTTCACTGAACTCAAGGCGACCCGCTCCATGGAAGCGCTGCACCGCCTGGAGCGCGTGACCGCCCGGGTGCACCGGGAGGGCCAGAGCAGCGAAATTCCCGCCGCCGATCTGGTGCCGGGGGATGTGGTGCTGGTCGACGCGGGGGACCTCGTCCCGGCCGATCTGCGCCTGATCGAAGCGAACCGGCTGCGGGCCGATGAATCCGCCCTGACGGGGGAATCCGTCCCGACCCACAAGAGCACCGCCCCCCTGAACGAATCGACCCCCCTGGCTGAACGCGCCAACATGCTGTTTAAAGGCACCGCCATCACCTCAGGTTCCGGAGCCGGCATCGTCACCGCCACCGGCATGGAAACGGAACTGGGGACCGTCGCCGGTCTGGTGCAGGAGGCGGAAGACGAAATGACGCCGCTGGAGAAACGGCTGGAACGGCTGGGGCGGCGGCTGATGCTGCTCACCCTGGTGATGGGTATCGTGGTGGCGGCAGCGGGGCTGATCGGCGGCCGGGACGTGATGCTGGTTCTGGAAACCGCCATCGCCATGGCCATCGCCGCCGTTCCTGAAGGGCTGCCGGTGGTGGCGACCATCGCCCTGGCGCGCGGCATGTGGCGCATGGCCGGGCACAACGCCCTGATCAGTCGTCTCTCCGCGGTGGAAACCCTGGGGGCGACCACCGTCATCTTTACCGACAAAACCGGCACCCTCACCGAAAACCGCATGAGGGTGCGCCGATTCATCCTGTCCGGAAAAGAGATTGCGATCGATGAAGATCAGGCTCCCGACCCGGAGCAGGACGCCCGCCTGAAGCAGATTCTGCAGGTCGGCGCACTGTGCAACAACGCCTCCCTCAACAAGGAAAAAGATCTGGGAGATCCCACCGAGACCGCCCTGCTGCGCGTCGCCGAGGCGGCGGGAGTGACCCGCAAAGAGCTGCTGGAAGAATTTCCCGAAATCCGCGAGGAAGCCTTCAGTTCCGAAACGAAGATGATGGCCACCTTCCATGAACAGGGGGGCAAGATCCTGGTGGCGGTCAAAGGGGCACCGGAGGCGGTGCTGGAATGCTGTACCCGCGTCGCCGAGGAGGACGGGGTTGTGGAGCTTTCCCAAGGTGCGCGCAGCCAATGGGTGGAGCAGAACCGCTCCCTGGCCGAACAGGGGCTGCGGCTGATGGCGCTGGCGTACAAAGAAACCGAAGACAAAAGCGATGAACCTTACGCCGATCTGACCCTGCTGGGGTTTGCGGCTTTGCACGATCCGCCGCGCAAAGATGTCCCCAACGCCCTTGAGGAATGCGCCACCGCCGGCATACGGGTCATTATGGTGACGGGCGATCATCCGGCCACCGCGCGCGGGATCGCCGCGGCAGTGGGGCTTGAGGCCGATGAATCCAAAACCCTGAAAGGCGATGTTCTGCAGGGCACGGGGTCCCTCTCTTCCGAAGAGCGGGAGAAACTTATTCAGGCCTCGATCTTTGCGCGGGTTACGCCCGAGCAGAAGCTCTCGCTGATCTCGCTCTATCGGGAAAGGGGGGAAATCGTCGCCATGACCGGCGACGGGGTCAACGACGCGCCGGCGCTTAAAAAAGCCGACATCGGCGTAGCCATGGGGCAGCGCGGCACCCAGGTCGCCAAGGAAGCGGCCGACATGGTCCTCAAGGACGACCGCTTCGGCACCATCGTGGTGGCGATCCGCTACGGGCGGAACATTTTCAACAACATCCGCAATTTCATCTACTACCTGATTTCCGGCAATGTCAGCGAAGTCGCCATCATCACCCTGGCAACCCTGGTCGGGGCACCGCTGCCCCTGCTGCCGCTGCAGATCCTCTACATCAACCTGATCGGCGATGTTTTCCCCGCCCTGGCGCTGGGCATGGGGGAGGCGCGGCCGCAGATCATGCAGCAGCCGCCGCGCGACCCCGAAGAGCCGGTACTGACCCGCCGCCACTGGCTGGGAATCGGCGGCCACACGCTGGTGTTCTCCGCGGCCGTGCTGGGGGCGTTTGCCGTGGCGCTGGTACTCTGGGAGATCCCCGCGGAACGCGCCGTCACCATCTCGTTCTCGTCCCTGGTGCTGGCGCGCCTGTGGCATGTCTTCAACATGCGCGACCCCGCCAGCCCTCTGCTGCGCAACGAGATCACCACCAACCCTTATATCTGGGCCGCGATCGGCATCGGCCTGGGTCTGCTGCTGTCGGCCATCTACCTGCCGGGACTCTCGAACGTTCTCGGCCTGATCCCGCCAAACCCGCGGGAATGGCTGCTGATTCTCGCGGCCAGCCTCGTGCCTCTCGTGGTCGGGCAGACGGTGAAACTGCGCGCTCGACTCAACCGATGAACTCATTTTGCAGCCCAGAGGAGACCCTCAAGAACCAAAAGAGACTATTGAACAGAGAGTTTTCCCTGTGTTTTAACCCGACCCGGAGCAGCCGCGTTGATGAGATTGGACTTGGAACCGCAGCAAAAACAGCGCATGGCGAAAAAAAGTTTTCTCAAGCTGATCACTTATTTTTCAGCGGGGCTGGTGCTGCTCGCGCTGGCTGTCAACTCTCTCGTAATTGGAGAGCTTCTTACCTACCCCATCCTGATGACCCCTCAGGCCGTGGGACAGGCAGTGGTCGCGGCCGCCGGCCTGATGCTCCCGGTCGGCCTGCTGGTTCGCTACGAACTGCCTTTCATGCGCCGCATCCAGGACAGGCTCGAACTGTTCAAGGCTCTGCTGCTGGGAATGAGCCATGTCGAGAAAATTTACATCTCGGTGCTTGCGGGGGTCTCCGAGGAGCTGCTGTTCAGAGGATGCCTGCAGCCTCTGGTGGGCATCGCCGTCGCCAGCGTCATCTTTGGCGCTCTGCATGCATTCACCTTCAGCTATTTCCTGTTGGCGACAGCCATCGGCGTCTATCTTGGTGTGTTGCTGCAGTGGTCGGGAAATCTCTTTGTGCCGATGGCGGTGCATGCCCTTTATGATATTTTTGCGCTGAATCTGATGATATGGGTCTACCGCAAGAAAGGGGACGCGGATGGGGAAACCCAGGAACCCAGGGTCAGTGCGTGGCCGCCAGGTTGATGGGAGTGTCCGCGTGGCTTTCCTTGGTTTCGGTAATCTGGGAGGCGAGCTGCAGCGATGCCCATCCAATCACCAGAATGAAGGCCAGGGTCGGCAGCAGGTCTCGTAAGAGAAAAGAAACCACATGCTGCCCGACGCGGCCAAGCGTTCTGGTCAACATGTTTATTTTCTGCCCATCGTCTATCCTGTTGGGGAATTTTTCATCTTTCATAGCCTTTACTCCGGTCTGCGCAAAATGTCAGAGGATATTCTAACATTGAACAAAAATTGAAGCAAAGGTCATTCCAGATTTGGTCTGGATTAAGTGAATCATCTGCTATGCCGATCCTATAGAGAGTCCCGGCGCCATCGGAAGCGGCAAAAAGAAACTATCCAGGCAGATTGACATCGCATGAATAACCCGGGCTGGAAGGGCACGCTCCAACAGTACGCCGATCGCAGGCACCGAGACCACGCTGGCAAGCATGATGTGCGAATCTACGAATACAAACATCAGGACCATCCGCAGCTTGCGCGAATATGGAGAAAGCGTTTGCGAGGATAGAGGGTCATGGGCTACGAATCGCGGACTACGTAGAATTCAGGTGTTGACGCCATAGGTTTGGGCAACCAGCCGAATCTCCAAAGCGAATAACCTGGCAATAGAGCCTCTTTTTTGGGGTCGCATTTCGCTCTTGACATCTTTTTTAGGGTCCTGTATAAAGTTCGCCTGTGTCACGGTTTCCCGACAGCCACCTTGCCGTGCTGGTGCAGATAGCTAAAAAGTGGCGAAAATAAATAAATTGTTCCCCGGTAGCTCAGTTGGTAGAGCAGGTGGCTGTTAACCACCCTGTCGCTGGTTCGAGTCCGGCCCGGGGAGCCAGAAGAGAAGCGGCCGATTTCCATCGTGAAATCGGCCGTTTGCATTTTCAGCATGATCGACCTCCGATGCTTTCCCTGTATACCTTAGAAAAAACAATCAGTTGAAAGTTCGAGTCCGGCTTGCCCCCATCAGAGGGAGAAGAAGGCGGTGGAGATGTAGCTATCGTCCCGGCTCTGCCTCCACTCAGTCGCTCGTAGGCTCCGTTGACTATCTGGATGGGGATGAGCTTCACATCGGTGGCAGTTGAAATCATTCCCGGACGGGAAGATTTTGTTTGCTTTTTGCTGATTCTGTCAATATCCTTCCCGTACAGGACGATTATCTGTTGGAGGCGCTTATGGAGAACGAAGCTGTCCCGTACGGGAAGATTTCTGGGCCGGCCCAACTGGGCATCCTGTTGCGCCAAGCGCGCAAAAAGCAAGGGATCAGCCAGGAAGATCTCTCTGCGCTGGCCGGGATTGGTCCCCGCTTGATCAGCGAGATCGAACGCGGTAAGGCGACGGCTGAGATCGGCAAGGTTCTGCAACTCTTGGCGAGCCTTGGCTTGGAAGTGATTGTACAACCCCGAACAACCCGAAACTGGCAGGAGTAGCCGATGATCGACGAACTGATCGTCTATCTGCGGGATCGGCGTGTCGGGGTGTTGAGTCAGAGAGATGGACGCCTCGCCTTTTTTTATGACGAGGAATGGCTGCACGCGCCTGAACGTCACCCCCTTTCCCTCTCGCTCCCTTTGCGCGAGGAGCCATTTGCCGACGCCGCCACCCGGACGTGGTTCGGTAACCTGCTCCCGGAAGGGGATGTCCTTACGGCGGTTGCCCGCCGGCTCGGGCGCAGCACGGGGGACATCTTTGGGCTGCTGGTCGATCTGGGAGGGGAGTGTGCCGGTGCGGTCAGTCTGATTCCACCGGGAGGAGAACATTCGCAACAGAGGCATTACGAGCAACTGAGCGATGACGAGCTTTGGACCCTTGCCTCTGCCGGCTCTCCGCAGCCGCTGCTGGCCGGCGAGGACGGTGTGCGACTCTCGCTCGCCGGGGCACAGAACAAGGTGCCGGTCTTCGTCGATGCCACAGGCATTTACAAAAGCATCGGCGCCCTGGCCACGACCCATATCCTCAAACCGCCAATCCGGTCAGCCATTCCCCTGCCGCAGACGGTCGAGAACGAGGCGTTCTGTATGCAGTTGGCAAAGGAACTCGGGCTTATTGTTCCTCGGGCAGAGATCCGCGCGATTCGCGAACAGAACTTCTACCTGGTAGAGCGTTTCGATCGACAGCGTCAGGGCGGCCGGGTTGTGCGGCTGCATCAAGAGGATACCTGCCAGGCACTGGGAATCGAGGCTAATCTCAAATACGAGGAGAGCGGCGGGCCAGGGCTGGCTGCGATCTGGGAACTCTTTCGCAAGTACAGTGCGGCGCCGGCCGCCGACGCCCGGCAACTTCTGCGCTGGATCAGTTTCAATTTTTTGATCGGCAATGCCGACGCCCACGGCAAAAACCTCTCCCTGCTTTATGGCAGCGATGGCAGCGTCAGTCTCGCCCCCTTCTATGACCTGCTCTGTACAGCCTGCTATCCACAGCTCGACCTCCGTCTGGCCATGCGGATTGGCCGCGAACGCCATCCGGACAGGATCAGGCGCCGGCACTGGGAACGGCTGGCCGAGGACCTGGAAATTTCTCCCAAACCCATTTTACAGGAGCTGAAACGGCTGACGAGCGTTATCGAACAGAAGTCAGCATTCCTTGCCGACAACTTCAGGAAAAACGAGGGGGGTAGCGAGACCATTGATGCCATACAAAAGATCATTCGTCAGCGCAGTAGTTGGGCCTGGGCCGTTTTAGGTGGCCGCCCTGACTAAAACTTCTTCAACCTTTGGAACAAGCCTCATGGTTTTCGAGAAGTTGACCATGTTGCCATCTCTACTGGCTCGCGACATCGGCAACACCTCTATGGGGCGCTCGTCAATCTTGCTTTCAGGGATGTTCCATGAACAGCACCTCCTCCCAGTTCGCGCTTTGGTCTATCGCGGGGAGCCAGAAAAATCAAGGGGTTAGCCAAAAACGGCTGGCCCCTTTTTCTTTGTGCATGCTCTCCTGCCCCCATCCTGCCCCCACTTTTTTCTTCAAGCAACTTCCAATCTTCAAATGTTTGCCGAAAAACCAGCGTAACGACGTAGGGCGGACTTTCTGCGACGCCATCAAACTTTTCGGCCGGCCGGCAGATCCCGGGTCGGGACGGTTACTGTTGTTTGGCCAGGTGCCCGATAAGGCCGAGGCAGTCCGCAGCGGCCAGACGGCCGATGGGCCCGCTGCTGTAGACAGCCACCAACACCTGCCTGTCGCTGTCGAGGAGGAAGCCGGTGGCGTGCAAAAAGCCCTTTTCCCGATGATAAAAGGCGCCGGTGTGGCGGGAGAACTCTCGGGCGTCGACGCCCCAGCCGACGGGGAAACTCAGCGCCTGCTCATCCACCAGAGTGCGGGTATCCTCGCGGCTGTCGACGGAGAGGGCCAGCAGGCGGGCGTCGTGGGCGGAGAACTGGTCGAGAGACTGCTGGTAGTCAGCCAACTGCTGACGACAGAAAGGTCACCACTGCCCCCGGTAAACCAGCAGCACCCCCCACCGGCCGCCCAGGTCCTTGGGCAACTGCAGCTCGCCGTGGTCGAGTGTGGAGAGGGTCATGGTGGGGAAGGTATCCCCGGTATCGAGTATCCCGTTCTTCTCTCTGGCCATCTGTCGCTCCTTTCTCGCCGGCAATCAACCGGCGTTTCGCAAAAAAGCATTTCACTGTTGAGCCACTCGCAAAAAAGAATTGGATGGCTAAACAGCTGAATCATCACAAAAAGGATACCAGAAATGGCGGCGAGGGAAAGGGGCGGGACCGTCGGGACAGGGGCTACGTGGCGGGCGGACCAATATTGGTGCGTGGTGAGTAGTGCGGGGTCGGACCTGCTCAAGTGCCTGAATCTTTATCGAAAAAACTTGATTTTATGTACCGATTCAGGCCTTAAACGGCCCATTTTAGCTATAAAATTGGACGGTTAAAGGAAACTTGGGATGAAACCCGCCAAATGGCGAGCAAAAGGATGTATTTTGTCAAACCAACGACGAGCTTAGATGCGTCATTTTGCCATCAAAATGCGTGCTCTAAGGTTTCTTTACGAGCATTATTTTTAAAGATAAAGGCGTAAAAATAATATTTTACGCAGGTCCGACCCGGCTTAGGTGTTCTGTATTTCCCCGCCCAGACCCGCCTCTCCCAGGAAAGTTTCAACCTCCGCAGGACGGTTCTCCACCTCTTCAGGCAGGCCGAATCAGCTCATCGGCGCCAGGGCCCGCCCATCGGCCAGGTCGCCTCGAAGCGGTTCCCGGCTTGCATGGCCCGGCAGACCGGCATCAGGAAGCCCTCGACGGCGCCAGCCACGGTCTCGAACGTCGTCCCCTCCCCTTCCAGACCATTTCGGCCAAGGAACGCCCGCCACTGCACCGCCTTTCCCGGATCGTCATAGAACTCGGCAGTCAGGGGCAGGGGAGTCTCCGCGGGAATGGCGGTGCGCCGTCGCTCGAAGGTGCGCTCCACGGCCCGGGCCAGGGTGGTTCCGTCGAACTCGAAGAGCCGGGAGAGCATCCAGACGTCGTAGAAATCTTTCATCCGGCTGTTGACCATCCCAAGATGGATCATCGCCTGGAACTTCTCCGCCACCACCGACTCGCGCGGATAGACGCGCAGGTGCGGCGCGGGCAGG
Source organism: Thermodesulfobacteriota bacterium (assembly GCA_034189505.1). GTDB lineage: Bacteria > Desulfobacterota > Desulfuromonadia > Desulfuromonadales > Geoalkalibacteraceae > Geoalkalibacter_A. The sequence goes on from JAXHUR010000042.1 coordinate 23,402, forward strand.
TCGAGCAAGGTCGGGTAATCGACCTCCTCGGGGGCGGGACTGATGGCATCGCCGAAACCGACATCGACCTGGAGCGGAATGCGGGCTCCGTCCAGGGTCGCCGTCAACCGCACCCGGATGCCGCCGTACTCCATCTCCTCCCGGATCGCCCCGGCCTGGACGCTCTGCGGATCGAAGCGCAGGCCATCGTCCTCCACCTCCACCCTGCAGACATCCCGAAAGACCTCCACCAGGTGCGCCTCGGTGCTCTCACCGAACCCGAGCAGGTCGGCATCCCGCGTCGGCCGGTGCTCGTCCATGCCCCAGAGGGGGAAGAGCATCGCCCCCTTGAGGATGAAAGCGGCGCGTACTCGGACGCGCCCAGGCGGTAGAGCAGCCGCTCGGTGCCGAAACGGGGGAGGAGCAGGCCGAAATCCTCCCGCCGCTTCCTAGCCCGGCTCAGCAGCCGCTGGCGGACCGAAGCCGCCATGTTGGTCTTGCGAGCCGTCACGCGCTCATAGCCTCCAGATAGGGTTTCATCACGATCGCCACCCGGCGGAGTTTGGCATGGTGCCAAAGATCGTCGATCCGGCAGCGCCTGTCAGCTCGGCACTCCTTGAGCGCCTCCAGGGCCACGTCCAGACCGATCTTGTTGCGGTACTTGAAACAGTCCACCACCGTCCTGGCTGGTCCGGTCACCTTGACCGGAACCCCCTCGATCCCATGTTCCTCGACCCCCTCCGTCATGCCGCTGCCGGAGAAGCGCACGATGCGCAGAGGGGGATAGTCGATGCGAGGCCGGGCGGCGGTCCGTTCCAGCGCCATCCAGACTTCATGGGGATTCTGGGTGCCGATCTCGTGGAAGCGAAGAGCAGAGAGCAGACAGACGATACCGTGGGGAACAAGTTTGGCCGCCTGGGCCATGCTGTGGTGAGCGGAGATGTCGGCGTCGGCCGCCATATAAAGACCGCGGCCGGTCCGCACCATCAGACCTTGCTTGCAGAGCCGGCGCAGGTATTCCGGGTGGATGCCGCGCGAGGTTAGGTCGCGGACCCGCAGGACGCCCAGATCTTGGGCGAGTTTCAGGATGGTTTCAGAGGGAGACCGGATCATTGTGTAATGATATTGCCAATTGTGCTCACTTGTCAATACTTTTACACAGCCCACCGCCGGTTGCGCGCCAGACGGCGGCGCTCCAATCCCCCCGCCGGAATTCCGTCGGTAGATCGAGAAATGCCGGTTCTCCGTCACCTCCTCCCCGGACCATACCTCGGCTGCTCCAATCCGGGTCGAGGGGGGGGCCTTCCAACACCCGCCACCTGCCCCATTGCCTTCTCCACATCCTCCCGAAAAAAATCTTTCCCTTTGATTTCAGCACCTCCCTCCAGTAGTAACATGTTAATACTGCATGCTTTTTTGGCCTTTTGGCATAGGATGTGGATTCGTTTAAGAAAGCCAGCCCGGACGGTCCGGGGCAGAAGGCCGAGAGAGAGCACTCACTTCCAGGGGAGATCAGATGTCGAAAAACGTGTGGAGAAAGCCCAACTTCGAGCAGGTATGCGTGTGGCCGGACATGAAGTTCGCGGGGTAGTGCGGGGTCGGACCTGCCCAAGTGTCTGAATCTATGTCTGAAAAACTTGATTTTATGTACCGATTCGGGCCTTAAACGGCCCATTTTAGCTATAAAATTGGACGGTTAAAGGAAACTTGGGGTGAAACCCGCCAAATGGCGAGCAAAAGGATGTATTTTGTCAAACCAACGACGAGTTTAGATGCGTCATTTTGCCAACAAAATGCGTGCTCTAAGGTTTCTTGACGAGCATTATTTTTAAAGATAAAGACGTAAAAATAATATTTTACGCAGGTCCGACCCGGTTTAGGCGTTCGAAAACCCATATATTTCAACCAATCTTTCCACCTAAATCTCATGCGGAGGGAAAGACGCAAAAAACAAGGGCTTAGCCAGAATCGGCTAAGCCCTTGTTTTTGTTATGGCGGAGGGGGTGGGATTCGAACCCACGGTACCTTGCGGTACAACAGATTTCGAGTCTGTCACCTTCGACCTCTCGGACACCCCTCCGCAAGGGGATATTTTCGAAGAAATCAATTCTCGGTCTTGAGTTTTCTTTTCTGCTCGCGCAGCTTGCGGAAAAATCCGCTCAGCAGTGCGCTGCACTCTTCCTGCAGCACCCCTTCGGTCACTGCGACCCGGTGATTGAAGCGCTCGTCCCGGGAGAAATCGTAGATGGACCCGACCGCGCCGGCCCTTGGATCGCGGCAGGCATAAACCAGCCGGGGGATGCGGGCCAGAATGATCGCCCCCATGCACATGGTGCAGGGTTCGAGAGTCACATACAGGGTGGTGTCGAGCAGTCGCCAGGAGTCCAGGTAGGCGGCCGCTTCACAAATCGCTAACATTTCGGCGTGGGTGGTCGGATCGTTGCTGGTCTCGCGGCGGTTGAAGCCGCGGCCGATGATCCTTCCCTGGTGCACAATCACCGCGCCGATGGGCACCTCTCCCAGGGTTTCGGCGGCGTAGGCCTCATCCATGGCCTTGCGCATATAGAACGCATCGGCCTCCTGTTCTGCCGTCTCTGTCGGTACCTCGTGCATCGCCGCCAACCTTGCTCAACAGGGCATATTTTTTAACATGTTCCGTTGTCGAAAACAACCGCTTTGAATTTTCCCCACGATTTTTCTCTGTTGATGCCGCCTTTCGTGAGATCTTTCGATTGGCACCTGCAAATCGTCTTGGCACCGAGAAACTTCAGACGAGTTATTGCCCCTCAAACTGATTCCGAAGCCTTTGGAATGGTCTACCTATTGCGGGTTTTCTTAAATCAGGGCAAAATTTCCCTTCTTGTCAACACCAGCGGACTGATATAAAAGGGCGATAAAAAACCTGCCAGCTTTGCAGATTCTTTTCTTCTGCCATAATTGATGGCGTCGCAAAAACTCACCAACTGCTGCGTTGCTGCAATTGCTCTCGCTGCTTCGACGTACGTAAGTACGCCTCATTGCTCGACAATCGCGCGCCTTGCATTTGGCGCTTTTTGCTTAGCCATCGACATTGATGCTTTTTTGCGAAAGCATCATGATTGCCTTCAACAAACCCATTTTTCAGGCTTCGGGCATGAAATCTTTATCCAGATATAAGATCAAAAATCCCTCCCCAGCGCAATCACTGATCATTTATTATGCGCTCGCAATTTTTCTCGGCACCCTGCTGCTCTCCACGCCTCTGGCCACCAAAGGGCCACGACTTTCATTTCTCGATGCACTTTTCACCGCCACCTCCGCCCAATGCGTCACCGGACTGATCGTTGTGGATACCGGCACCCGGCTGAGTATGTTCGGCCAAAGCGTGGTGCTGGCGCTGATACAGATCGGCGGGCTTGGGATAATGACGTTCTCTGTTTATCTATTTATTTATCTGCGCGTCGGCGTCAGTCTGCGAGGGCGGAGACTGATTCAGGACACACTTCTGCACACCCCGATAAACTCCTGGCGACAGTTGATCAAAGGGGTGATTTTCCTGACACTGCTCATCGAGGCAGTTGGAGCTGCCGTGCTCTGCACTGTATTCGTCCCGGAGCAGGGATGGTTCGCTGGCACATGGTGCGCGCTGTTTCACTCTATTTCGGCTTTCTGCAATGCCGGCTTCTCGCTGTTCAACGACAGCCTTGTCGGCTACCGGGCCAACCCCTTGGTCAATCTCACCGTCATGACGCTCATTATCCTGGGAGGAATCGGTTTTCTGGTTATCCACGAACTTCTTGAATTCGCCCTGGGCCGGCGTAAGAAAAATGCTCGGATGTCTCTGCACACCCGTCTTGTCCTGATCACTACGTTCGTTCTTATCATTTACGGCACTGCCATGATCGGCTTTCTCGAATTTGATCATGCTCTCGCCGGACTGCCCTTTATGGAGGGTCTGTGGACTTCGCTTTTCCAGTCGATTACGGCGCGAACCGCCGGATTTAACACCATCGACCTGAATGCCTTTGCGGCACCCACTTTGTTTCTGCTCATGTTCCTGATGTTCATCGGCGCCTCTCCCGGTTCTGCCGGGGGTGGGGTGAAAACCACCAGCCTCGCTTTATTTTTCTGTATTTTTTATTCACGGCTCAAGGGCAGCTCTCACACCAACGTGTTTAAACGCACGATCCCGAATGAAGCGGTCACCAAAGCACTGGCGCTGGTCATACTGGCCATCGTTCTGATTGGAATCGCCCTCTTCAGTCTGCTCATCGCACAGGAAACGACCGCCCCCATGGGATCGGCCGGCAAGGAATTTCTTTCCCTCAGCTTCGAAACTGTTTCGGCTTTTTCCACTGTGGGGTTATCCATGGGGGCCACCGGTGAACTGACGGCACCAGGCAAGATGATTATTATCGCCCTGATGTTTATCGGACGTGTGGGACTGCTGACGGTGGCTTTTGCAATTGCGGGGACAACACGTCGGCATGCGCCGCGCTACTCTGAAGAAAATGTCATGGTGGGGTAAGGGAATAAAAGGAGATATCAGATGAAAAGACGCTTTTGTGTCATTGGGCTCGGAAATTTCGGTTTCCACATCGCGGACACCCTTTTCGACGAGGGGCATGAAGTGGTCGCCATCGACATCGACTCTGAAAGGGTCCAGCAGATTCAGGACCATTGCAGCTATGCTCTGGTCGGCGATGCTTCCAGCAAAGATTTTCTGAGCGCTCAGGGAGTCAGCGAAATGGATGCCGTGATCGTCTCGACCGGAGAGCGCTCCCACCTTTCGACATTGATCACCCTCTTCCTCAAGGAACTCAAAGTGCCGCGCATCCTGGTCAAGGCGATCAACGAGGACCATGGCCGGATCCTGGATCGCGTCGGGGCGACCGACGTCATCTATCCCGAGAAAGATATGGCGATAAGAATCGCCCATTCCCTCTCCAGTCCCAACGTCATGGAATACATCCCTCTGGCGGAAGAGTATTCGATCTCCGAGGCAGGGCCGCCTCCCCACTTTATCGGCAGATCGCTCACAGACCTGGACCTGAGGAACAAATTTCAGATCAACGTCGTCGCAATCAAGGATGTCTTGACGGATGAGTTTATCGTGGTGCCCAACCCGGACCATGTCATCAAAGACAGTGATGTTCTCATCATGATCGGAAAAACGGAAGATATCGACAAGGCTTTGGCGAAAAAGTAG
>JAXHUR010000043.1:0-27164 GCA_034189505.1 Thermodesulfobacteriota bacterium
ATCTCCTGAAAAACAGTTTGGTGCCGCAATGATTCACGACACCTTTTTGGTGAATATGAATGGCGCAGTTTACCGTTGCTGTCAGGAAGGGTCAAGAGCCGCTGATACAGGCCAGTGATGGGGCGATAAGTTGCTTTTTTGCTGCGGATAAGCTAAATTGCCTGCTTCAACTCAGACGAGGTGCACGCCATGACAGATGACAAACTCGACGCGTTGCGGCAGCGGATCGATGCGATCGACGACCGTATTCTGGACCTGCTCAATGAGCGAGCCCGGGTCGTGATCGAAGTCGGTGAAACCAAGGCTGGAGAAAAGCGGCAGTTTTATGTTCCAAGCCGCGAACAGGCCATCTATCAGCGCCTGTGCGACGGCAACCCCGGGCCCTTTCCATCCGAAGCCATTCGTCGCGTTTACCGGGAGATCATCTCTGCCTGCCTTTCACTCGAAGAGCCGATGAAAGTCGCCTTTCTCGGGCCCCAGGCCACCTTTACTCATGTGGCGGCCATGCAGCAGTTCGGTCTCAGTGCCCGCCTCGTTCCACTCAAGAGCATTTCCGCCGTATTTGAGGAAGTGGCGCGCGAAAGAGCCCATTACGGCGTGGTGCCGGTGGAGAACTCCAACGAGGGAATCGTCAATCATACCCTCGATATGTTCATGGAGTCTGAACTCAAGGTCAGCAGTGAAATCCTTCTGGAGATTTCTCACGATCTTCTCAATCGCAGCGGGCGTCTGGAAGATGTCCGCAAAGTGATTTCTCATCCCCAGGCTCTGGCCCAGTGCCGCAAGTGGCTGGAAGAGACCTTGCCCGATATCCCGCTGGTCGATGTGGGCAGCACCGCTCTGGCGGCCCAGATGGCGGCTGATGATGAAACGGCCGCCGCCATTGCCAGCGAGATGGCCGGTTCGCTCTACGGACTCAAGGTCGCCAAGCAGAAAATAGCCGACAACCCCAGCAACTTCACTCGCTTTCTTGTTGTCGGTCGTCATACCCCCGAGCGCAGCGGGCAGGATAAGACGTCGATTATGTTCAGCGTCAAAGATCAGCCCGGCATCCTCTATCGCATGCTCGAACCGTTTCACAAGCGGCAGATCAACCTGAGCAAGATCGAAAGCCGGCCTCTGAAATCAAAGGCCTGGGAATATATTTTTTTCCTTGATCTCGACGGCCATATTGCGGACGATTCTGTGCGCCAGGCGGTGGAGGAACTGCGCTCCTACTGTCAGTTTCTTAAAGTTCTCGGTTCTTATCCCAAGGCGGTTCGATGAATAAAGCACAGACCGATTCGGGATTTTTCATACCACGCCTCGCCGTAGTCGGAGTCGGCCTGATCGGTGGATCGCTGGCGCTGGCGCTGCGTGAGACCGGGGCTGTCGGTGAAGTCGTCGGCATCGGCCGCGGCCTGGAAAATCTGCAGAAAGCTCTTGATCTGGGGATTGTCGATCGGATCACCCAGGACGCAGCGGAGGGCTGCCGCGATGCCGATGTGGTCTTTCTTGCCACCCCGGTGCGCACCCTGGCTGATGTGGCTGCCGCAATCATCCCGTCTCTTAAGCCCGGCGCCATCCTGACCGACGGCGGCAGCGTCAAGGCCCAGGTAGCGCAGGAGATCGAACCCCTGCTGCGCGGCGATGTTTTTCTGGTACCCGGCCACCCCATTGCCGGTACTGAAAAAAGCGGTGCCGAAGCAGCCTTCTCCACTCTTTACCAGGGGCGGCGCTGCATTCTTACCCCGACCGAGGGCACAGATCAGGATGCATTGCTTTTCATCCAACGGATGTGGACGACTGTCGGCAGCGAGGTTGTTCTGATGGATGTGACCAAGCACGACAGGGTGTTGGCCGCCATCAGCCATCTGCCGCACATGGTCGCTTATTCCCTGGTGAATGCCGTTGGCTCCTATGACCGTTACGAGGAGAATATCCTTGAGTATTCGGCGGGCGGATTTCGCGATTTTACCCGGATCGCCTCTTCTGATCCCACCATGTGGCGCGACATCGCCTTGACCAATCGCGATGCGCTGATCGAGATGATGGAACGTTTTGAGCGCTTTTTCGGTGAGCTTAAAGAGGATGTCCGCCAGGGTGACGATGAGAAGTTGTTTGATTTCTTCCAGCGTTCCAAGCAGATGCGGGATGAAATTCTGTGAGCGTCCGGGTCGAGGGAGATCATGCGATGATCGAGAAACAGGAAATGACTTCCGGCCAAGGGTTGCGCGGTGAAGTCATGGTGCCGGGAGATAAGTCCATTTCCCACAGGTCCATCATGCTGGGATCGCTGGCTGACGGCACGACAAGGGTGGAAGGTTTTCTGGCCGGAGAAGACAATCTGGCTACCCTGCAGGCCTTTGAGGCCATGGGGGTCGAAATTCGCCGCTGCCGGGACGGAATTCTGGAAATTGACGGCAAAGGCCTTGACGGTCTGACAGAGCCCGAGGATGTGATCGATTGCGGCAACTCCGGAACCACCATGCGTCTGATGACGGGACTGCTTGCGGCGCAGCGGTTTTTTTCAGTGCTGACCGGTGACCGCTATCTGCGCCGGCGACCGATGAAACGGGTCGTGGAACCGCTTTCCGAAATGGGTGCCCGTATCTGGGGACGCGAGCAGGGTGAAAAAGCCCCGCTGGCCATCCAGGGAACGCGCCTGCAGGGAGCGACCTACCGCTCTGCCATCGCAAGCGCCCAGGTCAAATCCGCCCTGCTGCTGGCCGGACTTTATGCCGAAGGCCCAACCACTGTTTATGAGCCGCATCTGTCCAGGGATCACAGTGAACGGATGCTGTCCTTTTTCGGGGCCCAGCTCGCCCCCTTTGATGGCGGGGTTTGCATAGAGCCTCGTCCGCACCTGGAAGGGCGCGAGGTTTTTGTGCCCGGTGATATCTCATCGGCCGCTTTTTTCCTGGTTGCCGCGCTGGTGACGCCATCTTCCGAACTTCTGATCCGCAACGTCGGTGTCAACCCCACCCGCAGCGGCATCATTGACATCCTGCAGAAAATGGGGGGGGATCTCGAGCTGACCTCTCAGCGGACCCTGTCCGGCGAACCAGTGGCGGATATCCTTGTGCGTTCCAGCTGCTTGAAAGGAATTGACATCGGCGGCGAAATCGTACCCCGTGCTATTGACGAATTCCCGGTGATTGCGGTGGCGGCGGCTCTTGCCGAAGGTGTAACCACCATACGCGATGCCCGTGAACTGCGGGTCAAAGAAACCGACCGTATTGCTGCCATGGTCAATGGGCTTGGTTCCCTCGGGGCACGCATCGAAGCTCTCGAAGACGGCATGCGTATAGAGGGACGTGAAACATTGAATGGAGGGGAGGTCGATTCCTGCGGCGATCATCGCATCGCCATGAGCCTGGCGGTCGCCGCCCTGCGATCCAGATCGCCGGTCACCATCTGCGATACGGCCTGTACGGCAACGTCTTTCCCCGGGTTCTGGCAACTGCTAGACCAGGTTCGAGGGTAACCTCCGCGAACCTGGTCCTGACGATTTATGCAGGTTAAAGATGAAGAAGACCTCTGACTGTCCTCCGATTGTCGCCATCGATGGCCCCTCGGGAGCCGGTAAAAGTACCATCAGCCGAATGCTCGCGCGGCGGTTGAATTTCACTCATATCGACACCGGTGCAATGTATCGCTGTATCGCCCTGGCCACTTTGCGCCGGGGGATTGATCCTGGAGACGAAGCTGCTCTTGCAGAGCTGTGCGAACAGGTCAGAATAGATTTCATGCGCCGGGACGGACAGCAGCGAGTCATTCTTGATGGAGAGGATGTCAGCGGGGAGATCCGCACCCCGGCAGTGAGTCTGCTGACCTCGCGTGTCTCCTCCGTTGCTGCGGTGCGCGACAAGATGGTGGCCATGCAGAGGGAGATGGGGCGCGAGGGCGGAGTCGTACTTGAAGGACGTGATATCGGCAGCGTAGTCTTCCCTGACGCCGGGATCAAGTTTTTTCTGACCGCCTCGGCGCAGGAAAGGGGCGCGCGGCGTTACCGCGAATTGCGTGAACAGGGCCATGAAGTGGATCTACGGCAGACAATTGAGGAGGTTGTCTCGCGCGATGAGGCTGACAGCTCCCGTCAGCACTCTCCGCTGACCCAGGCTGAGGACGCCATCCTGGTGGATTCCACCGATATGACCATTGAACAGGTGGTTGAAATGATGGCCCGGCGGGTTCGCTCTCTGGGCAGGGACACCGGATGCATGGGTGGAGAAAGTGCATGAAAATTCTGCTCGCCCGCAGTGCCGGTTTCTGTTTCGGCGTCAAGCGTGCCACCCAGATGGCTTTTGAAGCGGCAGCTTCGCACAACGGTATCTGTTCTCTGGGGCCGATCATTCATTCGCCCCAACTGGTCAAGCGTCTTGAGGAAAAAGGGGTCGAAGTGGTGCGCAATGTGGACGAGATCCGTCATGGTGCGGTCATTATCCGTTCTCACGGTGTGACCAGCGGCGAGTTGGCGGATATCTCCGATCGCGGCCTTGAAACTGTCGATGCGACCTGCCCGTTTGTAAAAAGCGCTCAGGACCGAGCTGCGCGTCTGGCTCGTGACGGCTACACGGTCGTCATCGTCGGAGAAAATGAACATCCCGAAGTGCAGGGGATTGTTTCCTATGCAGAGGGCGCTGAGGTTGTTGTCGTCGGCACCCGCGAGGATGCCGGCCGCATCCCGGCCAGGAAGCGGATTGGACTGGTTGCGCAGACCACGCAGTCATTGGACAAACTTCGAGATGTCGCCGGGGCTTGTCTGGATAAATGCCAGGAATTGCGGGTTTTCAACACGATCTGCGATGCCACCAGCGTTCGCCAGGAAGAAGCACGGGAGCTGGCCCGTAATAGCGACCTGGTCCTGGTCATCGGAGGATTCAACAGCGCCAACACCACGCGCCTGGCGCAGATCTGCAGAGAAATTCAGCCGCGGGTTCATCATGTCGAAACAGCAGACCAGCTTGAGCCGCAATGGTTCGAAGGTATTGAAACCGTTGGCGTGACGGCCGGCGCATCGACACCCGGCTGGTTGATTGATGAAGTCATTCGTAAAGTCGAAGGGATGTCCAGAAAATCCTGAGCTTTCTCTTGATTAAAATAAGAGTTTGTTTTTTGGGTGGCTTTGTGATATTTTCCCTTCCTATTATCCAGCAACAAAGGAAAACCTGCCGGACGGCGGCAGGAAAATCGCTAGGGGGAACCGCTTTAATGGTCGAAAACAAGGAAACGATTAACCAGGAAGAAGAAGATTTCATCGAGAACGACGAAGATATGGAGAGCTTCGCCGAGCTTCTCGATAGCACCCACAAGGCACTCAAGCCCGGTGAGGTTGTCAAGGGAACCGTTGTTCAGCGTACTCCGGATTCGGTTGTGGTTGATGTCGGCTACAAATCCGAAGGGATCATACCTCTTGCCGAATTCGGCGAAGATGCTGACAAAGTCGATGTCGACTACGAGTTCGACGTGCTGTTTGAAGGCACCGACAATGAAACGGGGCTTGTAAGGCTATCCAAACGCAAGGCTGACCAGCAGAAAGTCTGGAACGGCCTGGAAGAGGAGGCCATTGTCGAAGGGCGGATCGTTTCCCGGATCAAAGGCGGTCTTTCGGTCGATATCGGAGTCAACGCATTCCTTCCCGGATCGCAGGTGGATCTGCGCCCCGTGCGCAATCTGGAGAAGCTGATCGGAGAAACTTTCGAGTTCAAGATCATCAAGCTCAACAAGCGTCGCGGCAATATCGTGTTGTCCCGCCGTGTCCTTCTTGAAGACGAGCGCGAGCGCATGCGTGGCGAAACGCTCGAGAATCTCGAAGAGGGCAAGGTGGTTGAAGGTGTCGTTAAGAACCTCACCGATTACGGCGCGTTTATCGATCTCGGCGGCATTGACGGATTGCTGCACATTACCGATATGTCCTGGGGCCGGGTCAATCACCCCTCCGACATTCTGGCCGTGGGCGACAAGATCAATGTCAAGGTGCTCAAGTACGACCAGGAGAAAGAGCGCGTTTCTCTGGGTCTCAAACAGATCACGCCTGACCCCTGGGAGTCCGCCGCGGACAAATTCCCGGTTGGCGAGCGCGTCAAGGGCAAGGTCGTCAGCCTGACCGATTACGGCGCATTTGTCGAACTTGAAGAAGGTGTCGAAGGGCTTATCCACGTCTCCGAAATGAGCTGGACCAAGCGCATCAAGCATCCCAACAAGCTGCTCAATATCGGTGATGAAGTTGAATCGGTCGTTCTTGCGGTCGACGCTGACAATCGCCGCATCTCCCTGGGGCTCAAACAGATCGAACCCAACCCCTGGGATGTCATCGGTGAGAAATTCCCGGTGGGTACCATTATCGAAGGCCAGGTCAAGAATATTACGGACTTCGGCATTTTCGTCGGCGTCGATGAAGGGATCGACGGGCTTGTGCATATCTCGGACCTGTCATGGGTCAAGCGCATCAAGCATCCTTCCGAAGTCTTCAAGAAAGGTGACACCGTCAAGGCGGTGGTGCTCAATATCGATCGTGAAAATGAGCGCTTCTCTCTGGGGATCAAGCAACTGGCATCCGACCCCTGGGAGACCATCCCGCAGCGTTACCGTCCCGGCACCATCGTCAAGGGCAAGGTGACCTCGGTGACGGACTTCGGCATCTTCCTTGAGATCGAAGAAGGGATCGAGGGGCTGATTCACGTTTCCGAAATCAGCAAGGATAAGATCGATTCACCCAAGAGCTTTGCCAACGTTGGAGATGAGCTTGAAGCTGTTGTGCTCAACGTTGACAATGACGACCGCAAGATCGGCCTGTCTATCAAAAAGCTCTCCGATCAGAAAGAAAAAGCTGAAGTCGATGCCTTCCTCGGCGCTCAGCGTGAAGCAACTTCCAGCCTTGGTGAACTGCTTCAAGGGGCAATGAAGAACAGAACTCCCGACGAAGACCAGAACGACTAAGTTTTCTCGGATACTATCAACGGGCCCTCTGAAACCTATTCGAGGGCCCGAACTTTATCTGAAGCCACATATGAATAAAAAACGCCCCTTTTTGATGGCGCTCGCAACATTCGGTGCCATTTTCATTGTCTTTTTTATCCTGATTCTGGTGTTTGCTCACCTGACAGGACGACCCACACCTTTTCCGTCCGGAGACCGCATCGGTGTGATCCAGGTCGTGGGGCCGATTATTTCTTCAGACAAGATCAATCGGGACCTTATACGTTTTCGAGAAGATCCATCCATCAAGGCCATCATCCTGCGCGTTGATTCTCCAGGGGGCGGAGTCGGACCTTCCCAGGAAATTCACGATGAGGTGGCAAAAACCGTTAAAGAAAAGCCTGTCGTTGTCTCCATGGCCTCTGTTGCTGCATCCGGGGGGTACTATATTGCAGCGCCCGCCAGCTCCATCGTCGCCAATCCCGGCAGCCTTACAGGCAGTATCGGCGTGATTATGGAGTTCACCAATATCGAGGATCTCCTCGACAAGGTCGGGTTAAGAACCAATGTCATCAAAAGCGGCCCTCATAAAGACATTGGGTCGCCGGTACGGCCCATGGAAGAATCTGACCGGGCTATTCTTCAAAATATTATTCAGGACGTCCACAATCAGTTTATTGACGCCGTCGCCGAAGGGCGCGGTATGGAGCGTGATGTGGCGGCCCAATTGGCAGATGGGCGGATCTATACCGGAAAGCAGGCTTTTGATCTCGGGTTGGTCGACCGACTCGGCAATCTGCAGGCTGCCGTTGATGTTGCGGCGGAACTTTCCGATGTTGAGGGGGAGCCGCAACTCGTTTACCCTGAAAAAGAAAAGCCGCGACTGATTGAATTTCTCATCCAGGAAACCATGGGGCAATTGCGGCAGGAAATTTTTCCTGGATTGCAGTACCGATGGAATGGTCCTTAAAGTTAGGAGGTTTGCAGCATGACAAAAAGTGAACTGATTGAGCAGTTGTCCGTTGTGAATACCATGTTGAGTAAAAAGGAAGCGGAACTGGTTATCAACACCATTTTCGATAGCATCAGCGATGCCCTGATCGATGGAGATCGTGTCGAGATCCGGGGGTTCGGGTCTTTCACCATTCGTGAGCGCGATGCACGTGAGGCAAGAAATCCCAAGAGCGGCGATCTGGTCAAAATCCCGCCGAAAAAAACGCCCTTCTTCAAAACCGGAAAAGAGCTGCGTGAACGCGTCAACAACGGTGGCTGTTAGGCAACCAGGGAGAATGATCTCATGCGGGTCGATACCCACTTAAAGATTGATCCCTCGCTTGTCGGGGAGCCTCTTGAAGTTGGTGAAGGTACAGCCGTTGCTCAACTTGTCACCCGGCCGGTTATGGCGGCCGATGAACGTGACCTGGTTCATGGGGGATTTACTTTCGCCCTTGCCGATTATGCCGCCATGTTGGCTGTCAATGACCCCAACGTCGTGCTCGGCGCCGCGCAGGTTCGTTTCACCGGTCCCGTTAAGGTCGGCGAAACTCTCGTTGCGAGGGCATCGGTTCAGCAGGTCGAGAATAAAAAGCGACTGGTTGAATGCTCTGTCTCGGTTGGTGACCGTACGGTTTTTCAGGGGACCTTTACCTGCTTTGTTCTCGGTCAGCACATATTTGATCAATGAATTCAGTTTTTTCGCAGTTAAAAAAAAGCCCCGGGGTGCATAGCACCCGGGGCTTTTTTAAATACAGCAATCGGCAAGGATAACATGACTCACGCTTTTTCGACCGCCGATCTCGAGCTCATTCAAGCTGCCATCGGATGCTCTCTGCGGACCATCGGATGTTTGAGCTTGTTGACTCCCGGATCGATATGGCACGCGGTTTCGTCCTTACGGATCGGATCGTTGAATCATGCCTCGCCGATTGCCTGACTGTCTCCGGAATAAAGAAAGCAAACTTCGAATTGCGACCTTGACCTTTAAAAAGCATTCAACCGAAGGGGCACTTCAGGCGTCCCGCTGCATGGCGGGCTGGCTCACCATGCCCTTGCGTCCGGTCGTTGTTTCGGCTTATGTTGGTCGCTGCTGCAAAGAGGTTTTCCCTCATTCCAGAAACAATTTCAAAGAACGTTTGTACGTTTATGGATATCACGCTTGAAGAGGTTGTCAAGCGCTGGTGCTCTTTTTTTTGGTGTGGAAGGATTTTATTTTGACTGGCAATCTTCGTCGCCTTTATCGTCTCGTTGTTTCCGATGATAATGACGGGATGCGAATCGATCAGTTTCTGGCCGCAGGCATCGACGATCTTTCGCGTTCCCATGCACGCAAGATCCTCGATCTCGGCGGGGTGCATATCTCCGGCCGCCGCAGTCGCCGCTGCTCCTATACCGTACGGGCAGGGGATGCCATAGAAGTTCACCTGGATGGTCTGCCTCTCGAGCCTTTTGTGCTCAGCGAGAGCCATCTTCTTTATCGAGACTCTTATCTGCTGGCGATCGATAAACCCCCGCGGGTCGATACGCAGCCTACTCATGCCCGTTACAAGGGGACGCTTTATGAAGCGATTAAAAATTTTCTGCATGATCCCAAGCGCCCCCGCCTCGACCCTGAACTGGGGATGGCGCAGCGTCTGGACCGGGATACGTCCGGTGTCCTTGTTTTCTCCATTCACCGCCGCGCTCACAAAGGGTTGACCTTGGCAGTGCGGGAGCGTGAAGTCAAAAAAGTCTATCTGGCCCTGGTTCACGGTGTGCCTTCTGGGCAGGACGGCACAATCCGTTCCATGCTCGCGCGATCGCGGCGCGACAACCTTGTTCGCTCAGTACCAAAAGGGGGCAAGGATGCCATAACCCATTTCCGGGTTTTACAAACCTGGCCCGCCGCCGACTGTGCGCTGCTCGCAGTAACCATTCCCACAGGCCGGTCTCATCAGATTCGCGCTCATCTGACTGAACACGGGCATCCGCTGGTCGGAGACGTGCGCTACGGCGGCAGCTCTCTGCTTTCCGGCAGGGAGGTTTCTCGCCAGATGCTGCATTCCTGGCGATTGCAGATTGTCCATCCAGTGGAGGCAACCCTCCTGTCTCTGTTGGCGCCCCTTCATCCCGATATGACTTCTCTCGTAAATTTTCTCGATGAAGAGTCCTTCGGGGATATCCGAACCATGCAAAGGCTTGAAATGGATGATACTCATGTTGACTTATCCTGATATCGATCCGGTTATTTTTGAAATCGGCCCCCTGGCAGTGCGCTGGTACGGACTGATGTATCTGCTCGGGTTCGCGTGCGCTTATTTTCTGATTCTTCACCTCAGCCGCAGGCGCGGTCTGCCTTTGTCCAAAGACGGGGTCAGTGATCTTCTATTTTATTGCGTGGTCGGGGTTATCCTCGGAGGGCGGCTCGGTTACGTTTTCTTCTACAACCTCTCGTACTACCTGGAACATCCCCTGGAAATTTTCTCGGTCTGGGAAGGAGGCATGAGTTTTCATGGCGGATTGCTCGGGGTGGTCACTGCCGCAATTCTTTTTATACGGCGGCGCGATCTCCCTTTTCTGCTCACTGCCGATATTCTGGTGACTTCCGCAGCTCCCGGTCTCGGCTTCGGTCGCATAGGCAACTTTATCAATGGGGAACTCTGGGGGAGGGTCACCGATGTCCCCTGGGGGATGGTCTTCCCCGGCGCCGGTCCGCTGCCCCGTCACCCCAGCCAACTGTATGAAGCCCTTCTGGAGGGGGCTGTTCTTTTTGCCGTCCTCTACGGGCTGCACCGGAAAAAAGTTTCTGCAGGCCTCCCGCTCTTCGCATTTTTAATGCTCTATGGCGGGTTCAGATTCCTGGTGGAATTTTTCCGTCAGCCGGACATGCATCTTGGATTTTTATGGGGTGGGGCGACCATGGGACAATTGCTGTCCGTGCCGATGGTGCTTCTTGGTATCGGCGGAATATTGTGGCGCTCGCAGCAGCAAAGGAAAATGTAATGACCGGTGGTTACCGGGAAAGATGCTGCGCCTCCCAAGCCCTGTCCGGACATGCTGCATGAGGTTGGCCATCGCCTTGAGCGCCTGGCCGATGAGAAGCCCTTTGTGGGAGACTTGTTGCTCGATTTTGTAGCTGCCGGAAAAGCGCAGGTCTCTTTTGTCGCCTGCAGGGGTGATTTCGGCGGCAGCCAGCGGGTGACTTCACATGCCGAACTGTTTGGTCTGATTCATCGTTTGCGGGAGAAAAAAATTATCTTCCCAGTGCCTTCACCATTTCGAGGACATATCCGCCGTTGTATTTACGATAGGTTACGCTGTCCATCAGAGTGTGAATAATGAACACGCCACGTCCATGTTCTTCAAGACAGCGGAACTTTGGCGTTGGGATCGTACTGATGTCGAACCCCTGTCCCTGATCGTACACTTTTATGGACAGAATGTTGTCCCGGATGCTGATGGTGATGTGGACTTCTTTGCTTGGGTCACCTTCATGGGCGTGCCGAATGGCGTTGGTCATTGATTCGGTCAACACCAGATTAATATGATAGGCAAGCTCCTCCCGATCTCCCTTGTACTTCTTGAGTGTTCGGGCAATGTCCTCGCCGATTTTCCCGATCAGGCTCAGGTATCGGGTCTGGTTGGGGACTTTAATGTCCACCTCGATTTGTTCGTCTCTCATAGGGCCCCCGAAAGACCATTTAGAAACTTGCCAGAGCTTCGTCAATACCTGAGAAGATTTCGAAAACGCGGTGCAGGCGTGTCAGCTCGAACATGGATTTGACCTGTGGCTGCAAACCGCACAGTTTTAAATTGCCGTTGCGCGCACTGGCGTTTTTAAAACCGGAAACCAGGGCGCCAAGCCCAGAGGAGTCGATAAAGCGCACCTCCTGCAGATCGATTACAATGTGGTTCTTGCCTTCTTCGAACAGACTCAGCATCTGATTTTTAAGTTCGCCGCTGTTATGAGCGTCCAGACGCTCCTCTTTGACGAGCATAAGGACTACATCGTCTTTTTCCTCAATTTTCAGAACCATATCGCATCTCCTTTAGTGATCCGTCATGTCATTGAATAGTGAATTCAAGTTAGATTCGCTCAATCCCAACCATAGCATATCCCTGCCGAGCGTGCCACGACCCTTTTGATGTGAAGATCATTTTTGATGGCGTCGCAAAAAGTCCTCCTACGGGGTTACGGCTTTTTTTCAGGACCTCCTCGACATACCTGATGTATGCCTTTGCTCCTGAAAAATCACCAGCCCTTGTCGAATGAACTTTTTGCTTAGCGATCCTCTGAATTTTTGAAAGTGCATCATTTTTGTATTTTCAAAATGGCCATTGTCACGTCGTCATTAAAATGTTGAACACCGGTAAAAAGTCGCACCTGGTCAAGCAGCTTGTCGATGACTTTTTTCGGATCATCGTCGGAATTTTCCTTGAGCAGACCACAGAGTCGTTCACGACCGAAAAATTCCCCCCGGTCATTTTCCGCTTCGGTGATGCCGTCTGTATAGAGTAAAACCATATCGCCAGGATGCAACTGATCTTTGATCTCGATAAATTCAACCGAGGGTTTTACGCCCAGGATCAACCCTTCCGCATCAAGCCACTCGCAGTTGTTGCTTTCCGAACGCCGGAGCAGGGGGGGATTATGTCCGGCATTGGCGTACATAATCCGACGATCGGCGGCGTCATAGTGCAGGTAGAACATGGTAATGAACAGTTCCGTGCGGGTCAGGTCCTTATAGAAGAAACGGTTGAGTGAATCGAGAATTTCCGCAGGGGTGCCAAGGCCGTCGGCGCGGGCCTGAATAAATGCCCGGGTTTCTGCCATCAGCAGGGCCGCGCCGACGTTGTGACCCGAAACATCGGCAATGACGATATCCAGGCCATTCTCTCCGCGTTTGAGGAAATCGTAATAATCTCCGCCGACCTGACGCGCAGGCACGCACATGCCGGCCAGAGTGATCCCATCAATTTCGGGAACATGGGTGGGCAGCAGACTCATCTGAATATTTTTGGCAATCTCCATTTCGCGTTCGCGCCCGCGCGCCTCGATCAATTCCTTGGTCTGCATGGCATTGCGCCAGGCGATGCCGATCTGACCTGCAAGGCTGCGGAAGAGTTCAATGAATTCATCAGTGAAGATTCCCTTGACCGAACGGGAGAAAGCGGAGAGAACTCCGATCGGCTGTCCTTCGATGGTAATCGGTGCGTGGGCAAACGATTTAATCCCTTCGCGATGGATGATCTGGGCGGATTGGGGTTTGTCGAGCAAATCGGTATCGTTGACTTTGATGACTGAATTGGTCAGGAACGCTTCTCCAATGTAGGTTTCATGGGAGATGTCCCGTTCCGATTCTCCCAGATGTTGAGACGTCATCCCCTTCTGGCAGCAGACCACGAGGGTGTTGCTGTCTTCGTCGATGATGCGGATGACGCAGAGATCAAATTTGAACTGCTGGGTCAGAAGGTCGAGAATATCCTCCAGAATATCGTCGAGTTCGCGGCCGCTGGCGACGATCCGCGCCGCTTCATAAAGCACCCCGAGCTGCTCGCGGCTGGTCGTGCGGCTCAAAGTGACGGAGCCGAAGATATCGAAGACATCTTCCATCTTGCTGCCGCGCGCAGACAGATAGTTATCGATGATGATACGCGCGGGCGCTGCGCCGACCGAGCCCGCCAGGGTTCGCTCCGTGAAGCGTTTCAATTGTGGGAGATCATATTCGGATAGGCTGCCCCGCTCGTCGATCTCGCTGTCGCCGAGAAATTCCGATATTGCTGAATGGGCCTGTTTTTCCCCGATAAATTTGGCCATCAGATCGACGAACTCCATGATCGTCGGAGCCTTGCTGATGCGCTTGCGTTCCTGTTCCTTATCCTTGTAACCATAGGCATCGACGAATTTTTCCGCCTGTTCCTGCTCGATGGAATGTTGACGGCTGAACAGTGAGAGAACGAGATAGGCACTCAGGTTGAAGAACAGGCTCCAGAACAGGGAGTGGGTCAGGTTGTCGAAGCCACTGAGACCGAAAAGTTCGGTGGGGCGCAGAATGGCCAGGTCAAAAAGCCCTTTTTCCATAATATCGGTCTTCAGCCAGCCGGACCGTACGAAGGAGGGAACCAGCAGGGTATAGGACCACACGCAGAAGCCGAGAAGAATACCGGCAGTTGCTCCCTTGACATTGCCGCGCTTCCAGTAGAGGCCGCCAATGACCGCCGGTGCAAATTGGGTTGCGGCGACAAAGGAGATGAGCCCGATATTGACCAGCGCCAGGGAATCACCGATGACTTTGTAATAAAGATATCCCTGGAAAATGACGGCGACAATGGCCAAACGTTTGACGTTGATCAGGAAGCCGGAAAGGTCGGCGGCATGAATATGCAGGCGGATGATGATAGGCATAACCAGGTGATTGAGAATCATTGTCGCCAGCGCCACGGAGCTGACCATCACCATCCCGGCCGCACCGGAAAACCCGCCCAGAAAAATCAGCATGGCCAACCAGGTTTGCCCTGCTTCATGGGGAATGAATAAAACAAAATAATCTGCTGCGGAAGTGTCGCCACCTGTCAGCAGCAGCCCTCCAAGGGCAATGGGAATGACGAACAGGTTGATCATGAACATGTAGAGCGGAAAACGCCACATAGCCTTGCGGATATGATTTTCATCCGAATTTTCAATGACCATGATGTGAAACTGGCGGGGCAGGAACATAACCGCCATCATGGAGATGAATGTGACTGTAAACCATTTGGCGTAGGGCACCTGATCGGTGCCGAGCTGCAGAAGATACTGACGATCAGGGAAGGTTGCGGCAAAGCGGGCGAAGATGTCGCCAAACCCGTCGAAAAGCCCATAGGTGACAAAAATGCCGACCGTCATGAAGGCAATGATTTTAACCAGAGATTCAAGCGCAATTGCCGCAACCAGACCTTCGTGTCGGCCTGCGGCGTCAAGGCGCCTGGCTCCGAAAAGGACGCCGAACAGGGCCAGGACCGCTGCAACGATAAAAGCCGTATCGACGTATGGGGGAAGAGTCGCCAGCAGGGCGCCCACCACCGGAGTTCCGTCTGCGGGGGTTGTCAGGATCTCGAAAGTGCGCGCCACCGCTTTAAGCTGCAGCGCGATGTAGGGCATGATCCCGATAACGGCGAACAGGGTAACGATCGCACCGAGAATCGATGATTTGCCATAACGACTGGAAATAAAGTCGGCAATGCTGACGATGTTCTGCTCTTTGCTGACACGAACCATTTTGCGCAGCAGAAACCACCAGGTAAACGCTATGAGAGTCGGGCCCAGGTAGACGGGCAGAAAATCGAGGCCAGAGGTGGCTGCACGGCCGACACTGCCGTAAAAGGTCCACGTAGACACGTAGACGGCCAGGGAGAGAGAGTAGATGTGCGAATTGGAGATGATGCTGCGCCCGGCCTGCCTGCGCCTGTCGGCATAATACGCCACGAAGAAAAGCAGCGCGAAATAGGTCAGCGTAATAAGGGCGACGGTCTGAATCGGAATCATATGGAGCTACTGATCTTGAGGCGCGTTTTCAAGGAGATGGGCGAAGATCGCCACGACGAATATGGAGAGCGGCCACCCGGCCAGAAAATAAAAAACCAGCAGGGGTATCCCGAAAATGGAGATATCTTTATTGAAAATATGGATGAAGGGATAATTGATCATGATCATTCCCATGACGAAAAAAAGCACCCAGGCTTCGCGAATTTGTGGGATTTTGGGACCTTTCATGCCGTAGGGTCCTTTCGGGAAAGGATTTCGCATATGGCGTTCTGGGCATTTTGACACGGGTCGTGCGTACCATCAAGGGAAAGGATGCATTCTTCTTCCCCGGGTTGTTGAAAATGTGCCGCCTGATCTGCCAGCAATTCCTGCCGGCCGTCCGAAACTTCATGGGGATCTTCCCGGCGCTGCTGCAATCGGCGCTCCAGGGTTTCAGTATCGCAGGCGAGATGTATAAACAGGGACGGCTTCTGCATGCGGCGGGCCAGTTGCCGGAACTGGACGCGATCCTGTTTTCTGGAGAAGCTGGCATCCACGATGACACTCCTCCCATCGCTCAACAGTGCTTGCGTCTGTCGCAGCATTTCGTCATAGACCCGGCGATTCCACTCCGGTGTGTAGATGCCTCGGGCGAAATTCGCGGGTGCCGGCGTCGATTCGTGCAGGCCGGCCAGATGCTTGCGTACCACGTCGGAGCGAAGCAGATTCGCACCATTGGCGCGAGAAAGCTCCAGCGCAAGGGTTGACTTTCCCGCCCCCATCAACCCGCCGACCAGAATCAGGCAGGATGGGAGCAGGTAGCCCAGGGCCAGGTTGAAATAGCGGCAGGCACAAAGGCGCGCTTCATGACGGGTTGCATCCTCGGCCTGTGGGTCCGCCTGAAGAAAGGTCTGAACTTTGCCGCGCACATAGGCGCGATAGATTTTGTAAAATTCGAGGAGGTTGGGTAAATCTGCGTCGGGCTGGGCATGAGCGCGGTAGCCGGCCAGAAGACGGGCGGAAAGGTCGCGGCGCTGACGATATTCCAGATCCATCAGCAGGAAGGCCAGGTCGGCCGCGACGTCGGCTACTCGAAAACGTCGATTGAATTCGATACAGTCATAAATCCGGATCGGATCGGTCAGACAGATGTGCTCGGCATGCAGATCGCCATGACCCTCGCGAACAAATCCCTCATCTTCACGGCGCAGGAGAAGCTCTTCGTGCTCCTGCA
Organism: Thermodesulfobacteriota bacterium; assembly: GCA_034189505.1. Lineage (GTDB taxonomy): Bacteria > Desulfobacterota > Desulfuromonadia > Desulfuromonadales > Geoalkalibacteraceae > Geoalkalibacter_A. The sequence continues at coordinate 16,614 of JAXHUR010000043.1, forward strand.
GGAATTTTTCGACATAGCGATGGCAGATATCTTCGGCGGCGGATGACAGGGTCTGCCCGATAAAAGGAGCCATCTGTTCAAAATTTTCCTGCCAGTTGCCTCTCACCGCATCGAAATTATTCCGCCCCCCGTTGCGCTGACAGACGGGCGCTTCATCCTCCAGATGCGCAAGCAACGGTGCCAGGCGATCTATTTGAGTCGGCAGCTCGGTGGCTTGCCGATCGATGAGATGATCCAGCATGCGATCGGAAGGCAGACGAATCATTCTGACAGCGTATTCGATCGTTGTGCCCGGGCCGCCTATGGAGATGCGCCCATGGTCTTCCCGGATTTCCATCACCCCCAGGTACATGTCGGGAGCAAACCGGCGATTGAGGCGAACCTCTTCCTCGCAGTAAAAACGCCGGCGGTCCAGGGTCGTAAAATCAAGGAATTTGAAATTGACGGGTTTTTTGAGTTTATAGACGTGTTGAGCGGTGAAATAGAGCTTTGATACATGGGTCTCTATGAAGCCCACCTCAGAGGTGCCCTCCGGATAGGTGCCTGTCTGCATCAGGGCTTTGTGCAGGGACTCGGTGAGCATACTCTCCCCGGGGGGTTGGTTCGATTCCCGCGTGGCAATCGATGAATTATCGATCAGGGGCCGATAAGCAGCGAAATTACTTTAGAACTTTAGCATAGTGACGGGGTGTGTAAAGCAGGGGTGGGCCGGGGAAAGAATTTGACCGGTTTGTCACCCCTGACGTATAGTGACTCGGATATTCAGAGGGGGAAGCGATATCGCTTCGACCCCATTATGAAGGCGGGGATAATGATTAAAAGCGCAACGTTCGGGTTGCTGGTTCTTTTCCTGACCGGGTGTTTCTGTACGGTGACGGGAAATGAACAGGCAGGCCCGCCGGCGACAGTGTCGCAGAACAATTTTCAGCACCGACTTCGCACCGATGATCGACGTGCACGTGGTTTTGCCGCCTATCTCAAAGGGCGTTACGCAGAAAAAACCGGTGACCTCGAGTCCGCTGCAGTCTTTCTTGACAAAGCGGCTGATCTTGACACCGAACACTCTGAAGTGCTGGTTGACCTGGCACATCTGCATCTGCGGCGTGGTGAGATTGAAAAGGCGGTGCGGGCCGCCGAGGATGCGCTTGTGCGCGACCCGGACAACGTTTTGGCGCATATGCTGCTGGGAGATATCCAGATGCGGCGGGGACGTCTTTCAGAGGCGGCCATTCACATGGAGAAGGTTCTTGAGCTGCAGCCGGATAATGAGGAGGTCGCAGTCAACCTGGCCGTGATCTATGTTCAGACAGGGCAGAGTGAAAAAGCGACCGATCTCCTCAAACGAATCCTCGCCCGTGACCCCGATGCAGTCAATGCGCGGTTGGCCCTGGCGCGCATCTACCGGGAAATCGGACTGGTTTCTTCCGCCTCTCTTGTTTATCAGGATCTCCTGAAGCGCCGCCCCGATCTCTTTCAGGCCTATGGGGAATGGGCCGAAATGCTTATGGAATCGGGTCGCGGCGATGAAGCCGAAAAAGTTCTGCGACAAGGGCTGAAGGAGGAAAACGGGCAGTTCGAAGTCCGCCATCAGCTTGTCGAAATTCTCCTTCGGCAGGGGCGGCTCAATGATGCGCGGCAGGAACTTGAAGAGATGCTGGCTCAGTCCCCCGATCACCTCGAGTCGCTGCGAAAGCTGGGATTGATCGAGATGGAACAGGGCAATTGGGGGGCTGCCGAATCAACTTTCCGAAGGATTCTTCAGCATAAACCGGATCATTCCCAGAGTCTTTACCATCTGGGCTCGGCCCTTGAGGAGCAGCAGCGTTGGGAGGATGCAATCGACGCGTTCAGCCGGGTGTCGTCGGAATCCGCTCTCTATCCCGATGCATTGGTTCATCTGAGCTACCTTCACCAGAGGCTCGGCGAAGATGATCTTGCCCTCCGGCGGCTGGAAGAAGCGGTCGAAATGGCGCCGGACCGCCACCAATACTATATGTACCTGGCCTCGCTTCTGGATGAACAGGGTCGCTACAAAGAGGCGATCAAAAGGCTGCAGCAGGGACGCCGGACCACCTCGAGTGCCCAGGCTGAGTTCTCCTACCGCATCGGCATCCTGTACGGAAAGCTTGATCAATGGGAGCAGGCCGTTGCCGAAATGCGCCAGGCTCTTCGATACCAGCCCGAGCATGCCGATGCGTTGAACTTTCTGGCCTACCATTTTGCTGAAACCGATCAGAACCTTGAAGAAGCTCTTGAGTTGGGCCTGAAAGCACTGTCGCTTAAAAATCTCGGCTATATTCACGATACGGTGGGCTGGATATACTTCCGCCTCGACCGGCCGCGTGAAGCGTTGCGGCACCTGGAGCGAGCCGCCAGCGAACTCCCCGGGGATCCGGTTGTGTGGGAACACCTGGGCGAGGTTTGGGAGAACCTGGGGGAACTCGAAAAGGCGAAGGAGGCCTATCGGCGTGCGTTGGATATCGACCCCGATGCCGAACAGGTGCGGGAAAAACTCAATCGGCTGGCCCCGGAGGGATTGTGAGGTTTTTTGTACTGCTGATCGGGCTGGTATTCTTGAACAGCTGCGCTCCCCTTGCGCCGCCTTCGCCGCCCCCTGCCGCCCCGCTCGAATCGCCCGAGCGGATGGCGGATCGACTGCTGGCCCGGATCGAAGCGCAGTCCGGCGCCTTCAACAGCCTCAGTAGCCTGGCCAAGATTCGCATCAGTCATCCCGAGCGGAACATCAACGCCACTCAGGTGCTGTTCGTGCAGAAACCCGACCGTTTTCGTGCCGAAGTGCTGAGCCCATTCGGCAACCCGCTGTTGATGACGGCGGCCAATGGCCGGCAGCTTGATGCCTACATCCCGAGCAAAGGAACGTTTTACCGCGGGGACCCTGATCTTGAAAACCTTCAGCGATTTATCCCGATTCCTTTGCGGTTGACCGATCTGGTTCATATCATGCTTTATGACCCGCTGATGATCGAATTTCAGGTTCGCCGAGCGGCGCTGGAGGGGGCAGGGTATCGTCTCGATCTGCTTGCAGGTAACGGGGTGCGGCAGACGCTGTTGTTCGATGATCGCCTGCGGCTGCTGCAGACGGACTATTTTGTCGATGATGAGCTGCAATTGCAGATTGAGTACGACAATTTCACCGAGTCCGGCCCTGCCTTCCCACTGTCCGTCGAGATTGAAATGCCTTTGTCTCGAACCGCTGTATCGCTCTCGTTCCGGGAGCCTGAAATCAACCCCGAAATTCCGGAGAAGCGCTTCTCCCTGACACCTCCTGACGGGGTCAGAGTCCAGCCTTTCCCTTGAACATCCAAGCCGTCGCAAGGAGAATTACGATGCCGCTGCCGGTTATATGCCTGTTATTGCTGGGGCTGCTCTGCGGTTGTGAGCAAGCGCCTGTAGATCAGGCTGCGGATAAAAACATTTCGACCGTACCCTCCCCTGGCGGAACCCTGATTCAGGGGACTATCGGGGAGCCGAGCAACCTGATTCCCGCGATTGCCGCCGACAGCGCATCGTCTGCGATCAACGGCCTGGTTTACAATGGCCTGGTGCGCTACGACAAGGATCTGAATATTGAAGGCGAACTGGCCCATGCGTGGGAAATCTCGGAGGATGGCCGCACCATTACTTTTCATTTGCGTGAAGGGGTACGCTGGCACGACGGGGCGCCTTTTACCTCCGCTGATGTGCTTTTCACCTACCAGCTTCTCGTTGATCCCGATACTCCGACCGCGTATGCGGAGCGGTACAAGCAGGTTTCAAAAGCCGAGACTCCGGATGCACATACCTTTCGCGTTCATTATGAAAAGCCGCTGGCCTCGGCCTTGATCAGCTGGGGGGTGGCCATTCACCCCCGTCATCTGCTCGAAGGGGAGGATGTGACTGCCAGTCCTCTGTCACGGTCACCTGTCGGTACCGGCCCTTACAGGTTCGTCGAGTGGAAGACTGGAGAAAAAATCGAACTGAAGGCCAATCCCGATTATTTCGAGGGGCAGCCCTTCATCCAGAGAGTGGTGTATCGTTTCATCCCCGATCCATCCACGATGTTTCTCGAACTGCAGTCGGGCGGCCTTGACATGATGGAGCTGACTCCGATCCAGTATGCCCGTCAGACGGAAACGCCCGCTTTCAAGCGAAATTTCAACAAATACCGCTACCCCGCCTTCGGCTATACCTACCTGGGGTTCAACCTGCGCCGCCCCCTTTTTCAGGATAAGCGGGTGAGGCAGGCCTTTGCGCACGCCATCAATAAGCAGGAACTCGTCGACGGCGTACTTTTAGGCCTCGGGCAGATTGCCACCGGCCCCTACAAGCCCGGCACCTGGCCTTATAATCCCGATGTCAGACGCTATGCTTACGACCCGGAACGGGCCCGAGCCCTGTTGAAGGAAGCCGGCTGGCGCGACAGCGACGACGATGGCGTGGTGGACAAGGAGGGCCGCGACTTTTCTTTTGTTCTCATGACCAATCAGGGCAATGATTCACGGATCAAGGCGGGCGAAATCATTCAGCGGCGTCTGGCCGAGATCGGCATCGACGTCAGGCTCAGGGTTGTGGAGTGGGCCAGCTTTCTCAAGGAATTTATCAACCCCGGGGATTTTGATGCGCTGATCATGGGGTGGAATATCCCCATGGACCCGGACGGTTACAATGTCTGGCACTCCAGCAAAACGCGGCCGGGAGAACTTAATTTCATCAATTTTCAGAATACCGAAGTCGATGAGCTGCTGGAGAAGGGGCGCCGCACCCTTGATCAGCAGCAGCGCAAGGTCTACTATGACCGGTTCCAGGAAATTCTGGCCGAGGAACAACCCTATGTCTTTCTTTTTGTCCCTGATGCGCTTCCTGCGGTGGCGGCACGTGTGCATGGCGTCGAACCGGCACCTGCGGGAATCATGCATAATTTCATTCGCTGGCATGTGCCGCTGGCACTGCGCAAATACACCCGCTGAGAGACTGGGATAGGATCATGCTGCTTTATCTCGCTCGCCGCCTGCTGATGATGGTGCCCCTGTTGCTGGGGATCACGCTTATTTCCTTCGTTGTGATTCATCTGGCACCGGGCGAGCCGACCGACCTGCAGACCGAGCTCAATCCCGAAGCGAGCGTAGAGTTGAAGCAGCGGCTGCGCTCTCAGTATGATCTGGACAAGCCCCTGTTGACTCAGTACGGGCTTTGGCTCAGCAGACTGGCCCGGCTTGATTTCGGAAACTCTTTTTCTCAGGACCGGCGGCCGGTGGCGGGGAAAATTGCCGAAAGGCTGCCGGTGACCATTGCGATCAATGTTTTGTCCATTGTATTGATTCTGCTGGTGGCTACCCCGATAGGCGTACTATCGGCTGTGAAGCGCAACAGCCTGTTCGACCGCGCCACCACCATTTTCGTTTTCGTCGGGTTCGCTATGCCTTCATTCTGGCTGGCTCTTCTGTTGATGGATTTTCTCGGCGCGCGTCTGGGGATTTTCCCCATCTCGGGTATCAAGTCCCTGGGGTTCGATTATTTAAGCCCAGCGGCACAGGTCTGGGACGTCGTTCATCATCTGATTCTTCCGGTTCTGGTCTCCTCCTTTGGCGGGTTGGCCGGGTTTTCGCGCTACATGCGCTCAAACATGCTTGATGTCATTCGGCAGGACTATATTCTGACCGCCCGCGCCAAGGGGCTTTCAGAGCGGACGGTGATTTACCGTCACGCGTTGCGCAATGCACTGCTGCCTGTGATTACGATCCTGGGACTCTCAGTGCCGGGACTCATCGGCGGCAGCGTGATCTTCGAGACTATTTTTGCGATTCCCGGTATGGGAAAATTGTTCTTCGACAGTGTGATGATGCGTGATTATCCGGTCATTATGGGAGTTCTGGTGATGGGGGCGGTCCTGACTCTGGCCGGCAACCTGATTGCCGATGTCAGCTATGCGCTGGCAGATCCACGCATCCGCAACAATTGAGACGATCCGGCCGGGCGAAAGGCCGGATAAGGGGAGCGACCGTGCTACGACCGAGAAAAGGGATGAAACTGGGGGAAATGCTCAAGGAGGCCGGGCTGATCGATAGCTTTCAGCTCAATTCGGCTTTGTTTTATCAACGCAACAGCGGTGGCCGCCTCGGTTCGGCGCTGATTATGCTCAAGTATATTTCGGAAGAGACGCTGCTCGATTTTCTTGCGGAACAGCTTAAACTCATGCGCGTCGACATCGACCAAAGGCGCATTGCGGAAGAGGTGCTTGCCTGTCTCCCGGAGCAGACGGCTCGGCAGCACAACGTGATCCCGGTGGCCCGCAAGCAGTCGGGGGGGGCTGTTTATCTGCTGGTTGCCATGAATGATCCGACCAATCGGGAACTCATCGATGAGCTTGAGGGAATCACCGGCTGCCGCATTCGTCCTGCGCTGGAAACGGAAAAAGGCATTCGGGATGCGATCGACCGTTATTATTCCACCCTGAGCAATGATGACGAGCAGAGCCTGGCGCAGGCCCTGGATGAAATTCTGCAGAGCGATGATGCAACACTGAAACAGGGAAGGGACGAGAAAGGTTCGACGGCGGATCGTGTGCAGCGTCTGATCGATCTGCTGCTTCGCAAGGGGATCCTGTCGCGTGAGGAGGTTGAACAACTGAGATGACCGGCCGCGCATCTGTTGCCCAGGGAGAAGCCTCATTTCTGCGCGATGTCTTCTGGCCCCGCTTCAGGCGCAATCGCATGGCGCTGACCGGCGCAGGCATTGTGCTGTTCATGTTCGCGCTGGCGGCGATTGCCCCGTTATGGCGCGACCCTGCCGCCATCGAGGTGGTGCGCCAGCTTGAACCGCCAAGTCTTGCACATCCTCTCGGGACCGATGACCTGGGGCGTGATGTGCTGGCGCGCATTCTATATGGCGCACGGATTTCACTCCTGGTGGGCTTCGTGGCAGTCGGGCTGGCCACATTGATCGGGGTGTTTCTCGGCGCTCTGTCCGGATATTACGGGCGGTGGGTGGACAGCCTCATCATGCGGTTTGTCGATATCATGCTGTGTTTTCCCACGTTTTTTCTTATCCTGGCGGTGATTGCCTTTCTCGAACCCTCCATCTGGAATATCATGATTATCATCGGCCTCACCAGTTGGATGGGGGTGGCGCGACTGGTGCGGGCCGAATTCCTCTCCCTGCGGGAGCGCGATTTCGTGGTTGCCGCCAAGGCTCTTGGCGCATCGGATGGACGCATTATCTTTCGCCATATCCTGCCCAATGCCCTCTCGCCAGTGCTTGTTTCGGCCACTTTGGGAGTCGCCGGAGCGATCCTGACCGAGAGCGCCCTGTCATTTCTCGGCATCGGCGTGCAGCCACCGACCCCCTCCTGGGGCAACATGCTGATTACCGGCAAGCAAACTCTTGGAACCGCGTGGTGGCTTTCTGTTTTCCCGGGGATGGCCATTCTGCTGACTGTTCTCGGATACAACCTGTTGGGCGAGGGGATCCGCGATGCCCTCGATCCACGCCTGAAACAATGAGCTGCGAGTGATGGCCGATTCTCAAAGCAATTCAAGCCCCGATAACTCTCTGGACAAAGCTGCTCCGTCCGAGATCGTCGAACTGCGCGTCAGAGCATTTCGTCTCGGTGATTTCGGCATGATCTACGACAGCTACCACCCGGACTCCTTTTTTCGCGCGCAGTTTCCCGACCGTGACGAATATCTCCGTTACGCCTGGAATCATCTGCGGCGGGATTTCAAAATCAGACGCTGCGTCGTTCTGCGTGAACGCCAACTCAGCTCTGAGGAATATCAACTGATCTTTTACCAGAGCGTCGAGCTTGCGGATGAGGTGGTTGAATCCGTTGAAATGGGCCGCTTCTTTTCGACCTCACAGGGGTGGCGGTATCACAGCAGTCAGAAGATGCTGAAGGATGAATTTCCGGGCGAGCCATCTGAAATCGATTTCAGCGATTTTGAGCGCCTCACCGATAAGGTCTTTTTCTGATGCGCTGCGGGCGGAGGGTTAGCCGTGCCTGAATTGCCGGAAGTCGAGACGATCCGACGGGGACTTGCACCCCATCTTATCGGACGCACCCTTTGTCGGGTCGATGTGCGGCAAGCCCGTCTGCGGCGTCCTGTGCCCCAGGCATTACAGGGCGAATGCATCGGCACTTCCATACACGAGATTGGTCGCCGGGGAAAGTACCTTCTTTTCTACACCGGTCGCGGCACCCTGATCTGGCATCTGGGCATGTCGGGCAGCCTGCGTATCCTGACCGATGGACGCAGGGCAGAAAAACATGATCACATCGACCTGGTTTTTGAGGGCGGAATCTGCCTGCGCTACCGTGACCCGCGGCGTTTCGGCCTGGTCGAGTGGACGGAGGCTGATCCCCTTGAGCATCCACTCCTGTGCCATCTCGGGGCAGAACCATTGGAGGATGAATTTGACGGCGCCTATCTCTGGCAACGTTCGCGCAACCGAAAAATCCCTCTGAAAAACTTCATCATGGATTCCCGGGTGGTGGTGGGTGTCGGCAATATCTACGCCAGTGAGGCTTTGTTTCAGGCAGGGCTTCGTCCCGACCGTCCAACCGGAAGTTTGACGAAGCACATGGCCGAAAAGCTGATCGCTGCGATCAAGGACGTTCTGGCGCGGGCAATCGCAGCGGGGGGAACCTCTCTGCGTGACTTTGTCGATGGACAGGGCCAACCGGGATATTTTGCCCAGGAACTCAAGGTTTACGGTCGCGCGGGGCAGCCCTGCCCGGCGTGCGGCGGGCCGATCGATAAGAAAATGGTCGGGCAGCGTTCCAGCTTTTTCTGCCCCCGCTGTCAGAAATAAAAAACCCGGACAGAAACTGCGCAGTGCAAGATTTTGCCCGGGTTTTAACATCAGCGCTTGAGAGATCGCGGCTTATTGTTCCGTGATCTCCATAAGTTCCAATTCGAAATTCAGGGCGTGACCGGCCAGGGGGTGGTTGCCGTCAAAGATGATCGTGTCATCGGTGATCTGGGCGACCCAGACTGGAAAACCTTCCTCTTCTTCGCTTTCTCCCCCGAGTTCGAGAACTTCGCCTTCTTCCGGATCGAGTCCTTCGGGAAGCTCCTCCCGCGACATGTCGAAGATCAGGTCTTCGTCCCGCTCGCCGAAAGCCTCTTCGGCGCTCAAACGCACGGTGCGCTTTTCGCCCGGCGCCATGCCGATGACGGCCTGTTCAATCGCGGCAAAAACATCGCCATCGCCAATCGTGAATTCCAGGGGTTGGGGACCGCAGCCGCAATCCGATTCGGCGTGATCATCGCATCCGCAGGCATCGTCGAGACATTCCTCGCTGGATTCGAAAACGGTTCCATCGTCGAGCTTCCCGACGAAATGAAGTTTTACCCGGTCGCCCATTTTGGCCTGGGTCATGAGTGAAATCCTTTCTTATAAAACAAAATATTAAACCTATTCCTGCTCAGAGAATATCTGGGCGCTGAAAATGTAGATTTCGGCGTCCTCGCTTTGCCAGGCGTGGGTGGGCAACCCTGCTTTGATGCAGGTCTGCTTGAGAAAAGTGGTGCGGTCCCAGCCATGCTCGGTTGCAACCTGGGGGAGAAGCACCCCCCGGTAGAACCCCTTTTCAAGGTAGATCCCGTGCCGGCCGACTTCAATCTCTTCGATATCGTCGATTTTTTTGAGGGGGGAGAGAACCGAGATTTCGAGGGAGAAGTTGTCGAGATCCTCCTTTCCCAGAGGATAGAACCGCGGGTCCCGGGTGGCGGAGGAAATGGCCATTTCGGCCACCTCCTTAAAAAGGGGCCGCTCGGATTGAAAGTTCCCGATGCAGCCGCGCAGCCGACCGTTCTGTTTGATGGTGACGAAGCACCCATTGCGCTGGTTGAGGGATTTCTCCTCGCGCGGTTCTGGCAGGGCCTCACCCTTGGTGACATAGTCAACGATCGCCTGTCGCGCGATTTTCAGAAGAATCTTTTTTTCCTTGTCCGTGAGTTCCTTGTCCACGGTGTCCTCCATCGCAGATAAAAAAGGGCGCCCCCTCAGGGTCGCCCCAATATAATCAGATCGTTTTGCTTTTTCAAGGTTTGTAATGAGACCTGCCGCGACAATTTGTCAGATCGCAGGATTCGGGTCTTCCTGCTCGATTTTATCGATGACGCAATAGATGCCGCCTTCTTTCAAGGCGGGTTTGAAACAGCCGTTGCAGGAAATGCAACGAGCACGGTAATGCGGATCATTTTGCCACCGTCTCGGCAGGTCGGGTTCCCGGATCAGGGGGCGGGACAGGGCGATAAAATCGGCTTGTCCTCCTGCCAGGATTCGTTTTGCAACGGTGCCGGATCGGATGCCGCCGACCACCATGACCGGAAGATCCACCGATTTTTTTATCGCAGCGGCATAGGTCGCGTTGTAGGCTTCTTTCTCCTCGGTATCGATCCCTTGACGTACAGGGGTCTGGTCGCCGGATCCAGGGACAATGCGCCGGCACCACCGATCAGGTCAGACCGGTTTTCACTGTTGGCCAGCCACCGGGCCGTTTCACTGGTGGCACCCCGCTGGGAAAGGGCGAAGACCGAGGCCCCCTTG
>JAXHUR010000044.1:0-26741 GCA_034189505.1 Thermodesulfobacteriota bacterium
TTTGGCCCGGCGCCCCCACGCCGGGCCTTTTTTTATCGGTGACCTGCCGGAGCTATTTCTCCATCATCACATATTTCAGGTAGCGTCCTTCGGGAAAAGTCACGGGGAAGGGAAAATCTTCAGGCTGGCCACGGGTGGACAAAACCCTTGGCGAACTGCCGGCCTGGAGAGCTCCGCGACGAATCTCCTTGAGAAATTCGGCCCAATCGACTTTCTGATGATTGGAAGAGCAGATAAGCAGGCCTCCGGGAGAAAGCAGCCGCAAGGTGCTGGCGACCAGGTCGCTGGTGCCGCCGCGGGTGGTAAAACGGCTGCTGCGGGTGGTCGAGAAGGAAGGTGGATCCATCAGAATCACGTCAAAACGCCGATTCTCACGCTCGGCATCAGCCAATACGGCAAAGCAGTCGCCGGCAATGAATTCGTGATGTTGCGGATCGAGGCCATTGGCTCTGAAATTCTTTTTCGCCCAATCGAGATAGGCCGCAGAAGCATCCACGCTGACCACATGCTCGGCTCCGGCAGCGGCTGCTGCAACGGAAAAAGCCCCGGTAAAGCAGAACAGGTTCAGAAAATGCGCTCCAGCGATACGTTTCATCAGGTCTGCGCGGTTATGACGCTGATCCATGAACAACCCGGTATGGAGCCCCTCTTGCAGGTCGACCAGAAAATTCAGGCCGTTTTCCCGCACCGTCAACGGAAACCGGGCGCGCTCGCCCCATGCGTGGCGCCCCAGGCGATTTTCCCGATTTTCGGCTGCCAGTTTGCGCGTCTGGCGTGGTCTGGTCTTAAGGTAGATGCCCCGGGGTCCGACCACCTTCACCAGCGCTGCGACAATGCGGTCGAGGTAGGGCTCCCACGCCTGGGTGTAGAGCTGAATCAGGAGAAAATCACCGTAGCATTCAATCACCACGCCCGAGAGACCGTCTCCCTCCCCGTTCACCAGGCGATAGGCTGTCGTGCCGCCGAGATCCGCATGGCGCCGCCGCATGAGTGCGTCACGCAGCATCCCTTCAAACCAGGACTGATCAAGAGATACCGCTTTCTCTGATATGACCCGCGCCACGACCCTGTCACCGGGGTCGCGCAGCGCACAGCCCAGCGATCGGCCCTTCTCGTCCGTCAGCAGAACAAGATCGCCGGCGCACCCTTTCGGCCAGCGACGCGTATAACGATCTGCGATCACCCAGGGATGACCCAGTTCCAACATGCGGACCGTTTCAGGCCCGACCACAACTGAAGGCAGCATGCACGAAATCTCCTTGCAAAGGTATTCCCAACAACAACCGCATTCCCCATCTGAAATCAGAGAGAAAGGCCGGCAGGGCAGAGATTACCACCGATAACGCACATCGACCAGACTCTTTGCCACGCAGCATTGCTGTGTTAAGCTCTCGATCTGGAAAACACCGTAGGTACACAGGAGCATGACAATGGACGATCAGGTCAAATCGAAAGCGGAACGTCAAATCGAACAGATCATGCAGGAAGTCGAACCCGGCTCCGACCGGTATCGGGCGCTTGAATCGGCCAAACGATTCAAGTCCTCATGGGCTGAACTCGGCGAACGCCTCGCTGAAGTGCGCCGGAGAAAACTCTTTGAAAACTGGGGCTATGCCGTTTTCGAGGATTACTGCTCCCGCGAAATCCGCATCCGCAAAGCGACAGCCGACAAGTTGCTGATGGCCTATCATTTTCTTGAAAAAAGCGAACCTCAGCTGCTGGCGCGCCGCGAGGAACTCTCCCCCCTCCCCGATTATCGGTCCGTCGACCTGCTGCGGCAGGCCCGGGAGGAGAAAAATTTTTCGGATGAAGAATATGCCGATTTGCGCAAGGCAGTCGTGGATGAAGAGCGCAGCCACCCCACCGTTCTGAAAAAATTCAAGGAAACCGCCGCAGCGCAGGACTCTGCCGACCAGAACCCTGCCCTGCACTACCGAGCCTGCCTGCAGGCGGCGAGACGACTGGAAATCGGCCTGCGGTCCCTGGAGGATCTGCCCGAGGGGGCGGAGAGCCCGGTCCATGAACTGGCGCAGTGGCTCGAGCAGCGCCTGCAGGAAGCGCAACAGGAGCAAAATCAGGAGAACCAGGAGGAATAAAACTGCTGCCGGATCACAGTGAAATCGGCAGCACGCGTACCGTCAGAGCCAGAAACAAGGTTCCGGTGACACATAGAGCCAGATAGAGCAGAACCACGCGCGGGCGGAACATGGAGATAAAAACCCCCATGACCGGCAAAGCCGTCACCGGCCCCCCGACCAGCATGGCAATGCCCGGCCCCTTGGCCAGAGCAATCGCCTCGCCGGGATCCGGCAGGAAAAAGCCGAAGATCATCGACGCTGCAGTCACCTGGGGAAGGTGCAGGGGGATGGTCGCGAAAGTCAGGGCAAAAATCGGAGCCAACCCTTCGCCGGAGAGCAAATTGATGATCCACTGATTGGGGACAAAAGAGGTGACCACCACTTCGATAATAAGGCCGATCATGGCGAATTTACCGATCTTGATCGCCCCTTCCCAGAATTTGGCCAGAAAAACAAGGAACTTGTTATGAGTGCAGCGATCAACCCGGTGCGAGAGCTGCTTGCCGCATTCGCAGCGCAGCTCTTCGACGGGATAATCGGGGTCGTGGAAATCGCCCTCAGGGAGTTTTTTCTTGAAAATAACATCCTCGGAAAATCCGAAGTTGCGCAGCCAGTGCGTCAGGTACCCGGCGAAAAGACCGAGAAAAATCGCGGAAACGAGCACCATGTTGGCCCATCCCAACCCCAGCATGCCTGAGAGCATGGTATAGGATGCGGGGCTCATCAGCGGAGAGGTCACCAGCAGGGAGACCGCCGGCGCCAAAGGCAGCCCGGCCAGCAGCAGAGAGATCACCAGCGGCAGCGTTGCGCAGGCGCAAAGGGGGCTCATGGCTCCGAGCAGAGTGGCGAACACGATGGAGACCAGGCCGAAGCGGGTCAGCGCCTTGCGAATCCGCACATGCCATTTAAACGTGCGGATCACGGCTTCGAGAAAAACACCGATGGCAAGATACGGCAGGATATAAAGCAATTCACGCCACAGTTTGAGCCCCAGTTCAGCCAGCATTGCACCCCAGTTTTCCATTTACACCTGACTCCTTCCCATAAGATCCCGCCAGCTTGCATCGGTCCGGGACCGGACCATTATCAGTCATTCAGATCGTCATGCCGGACAGATTTTCGCCTGGGAGGCTGTCAGACTTTGGGGATCGTCACGAGAAATTGGCAAATCGAGGACAGATTTTCGAAAATTTGAAAGCGAATAGTAGACCTATTTGTCGAAAATTTGCGGGAATATGGTCCGATTTGCTGGTTTCGCAGTAGATTCTTCCAAAGTCCGACAGCCTTCTAGTTATCGTTCAGTCCCTGTCCGGAGGCAATAAAAAGCCCCGCGGAGGATCTGACACTTCCAACATCCACGGGGTTCTAGCAATCTTTATTCCAACGATCGTTCAGGAAATTTGCGGCCCGAAAGCACCCAATCACAAGACGGAAGATCAGACCACCCGGATAATGAATTCGGGACAGGCCGCGGCACAATACCCGCAGAGGATGCAATTTTCCTCGATGACCTCGGCCTTGCCATCAACAATCCGCAATGCCTCATTCGTGCAGGCATCCACACAGGCACCACACCCTTTGCAGAAATTCGCCATGATCTTGAGGTGGCGGCGCCTGCTTTCCAGAACCCGCCAGAGTGTTTCATCTTCGGCCCGCTGATCAAACATAGCGATATTGGCCTCGATCTCTTCACGGGCGAGCATGCCGACGGCGACCGCATGCACGCCGTCAAGCCTGCGGACGTAGCCAAGACTGGTGCGAGCGCTGGAGATGAGATTACCGCCCGCCAGAGCCTTCATGGCATAGATCCCCTTGCCCCTGGCCGCGGCGTAGGAGATGGCCGCGGCCATCTCTTCTGCCGAGCCATCCAATATCCCCATGCCGCCGCGATTAATCAAGGGATGAATAACTTCAATCTCGGGATGATCGGCAGCGGCACGAACCGCACAGATATAATGGGTGGAAAGTCCAATATGGCCGATAAGCCCTTCTCCTCGCATAAGCAGCAGTTCCTCAAGGACCTCGGCCCTTTCGTTGAAGGGGTCGCTGAGACGGGCGCCATGAATGTGTACGATATCGAGCCGTTCAACTCCTATGCCCCGCAGAGCATTTTCAACGTGCAGGCGGGCATCTTCGGCGTTGGTTGCATGCGTTTTACTGGCAAGGACCGGAAGGTTTGACAACCCGGCAAGACCCTCGCGTATATGCGCATAGGTGCCGTAAAGCTCGGCAGTGTCCACCATATTGATGCCGCAGTCCAGAGCATGTCGGATCAGCCGTCCGCCTTCACGCGGATCGAGATCAGCCTGCAGTGGTCCCAGCGGCAGGGAGCCAAAGACAAGAGGGGTGACGCGCAAACCAGTGCTTCCCAATTCCGCCTGTTTCATGCTATGCTCCCGTTCTTTATCTACTATACTTTTTGCAGAAAATCCGCATATCGGATCATTGCCATCCCTACACAGTAAACCAGGAGAGACTCCATGGACAAGGGGTTTAAGGAAAAAGTAAAAGAACAGTTCGCACGGACGGCCGACCGTTATGTCCACGACGAAGGCTTCGCGCATGGAGACGACCTGACTGAAGCAGCCCGCCTGTTAAATCCGACCACAGATGATCTCATGCTCGATGTCGCGACCGGCGGAGGACATACCTCTCTATTCTTCGCCCCCAAAGTCCGCAGCGTAGTCGCCTCCGACCTCACCATGCAGATTCTCAAAAAAGCACAGGAGTTCATCAGCGAAGAAGGGGGCGTGGAAAACATCACGTTCCGCGAAGCTGATGCGGAGGACCTGCCCTTCCCCGCCGGATCTTTTACCATCCTCACCTGTCGCATCGCGCCGCACCATTTTCCCGATGTACCCCAGGCTTTGCGCGAATTTTTCAGGGTCCTGCGCCGCGGTGGGCGCATGGTCATCATCGATACTCAGCTGCCGGAAGACCCCGAGATTGCAGATTTCTACCAGACGATGGAGAAGATGCGCGATCCCACCCATGTGCAGGCATTCACTGAAGAGCAATGGCTTGCCATGGCGAAAGAAGCCGGATTCATCGACCTGCAGACCCGGAAATTCCCCAAAACGCATGATTTCATCACCTGGGCCAAGCGCTCGGGCCTCGACAGGCAGGGAGTGCAGCGCCTCAACAAGTATTTCATCGACGCTCCACAGAAGGTCCATGATTATTTTCAGATTGAAACTTTCGCGGGGGAAGTGGAAAGCTATACCGACCAAAAGCTTCTGCTGTTCGGCCGCCGCCCGGAAAAAAAATAGCACTGCCCTGACGGCCCAGGTAAAATGCAGACCCAATGAATCTGCATGGAGCCGGAGGATTTCAACGGAAATCCCGTAAGGCCCTGTGACGACCCGACAAAATTCTGAAGCCCCGCCCCAGCGATGCCGGCGGGTCTTTTTGCAGTCGTAAAAAGAGAACCTTTTCACGGCCATTAAAAAACGGGGCACCCCTTTCAGGGCGCCCCGCCAATTCATCAGATAAAAATGTAATGGTCGCCTGCCGTGTCGGCAGATTACTTCTTGATACCGGCTGCTTCTTCCAGCATATCGGTGGTAACGGACTTGGGACGCTCGATAGCATAGCCGAGAGCGCGGTCCCAGGTGATGTTGGCGAGAACGCCGAGTGCGCGGCCAACACCGAACAGAACGGTGTAGAAGTCATACTCAGTAATACCATAGTACCACTGAATGACACCGGACTGGGCGTCAACGTTCGGCCAGGGGTTCTTGGCCTTGCCGTGCTTCTGCAGAACGTCGGGAGCCACTTCGAAGATCATGCTGACCAGCTGGAACAGCGGGTAATCCTTGAGACCGGGGGTCTTCAGGCAGAACTCACGCTGTGCTGTATAGCGGGGGTCGGTCTTGCGCAGAACGGCATGGCCGTAGCCGGGGATGACCTGGCCGCTGTTGAGGGTGTCCCACAGAGCTTTTTCGAGCCCTTCTTTGGTGGGCACTTCGCCGCCGAGCTTCTTCATGAAGTCCTGAGTCCAGCCGAGCACTTCCTGGTTTGCCAGACCATGCAGAGGACCGGCCAGGCCATTGATGCCAGCAGAGAGGCTGTAATAGGCATCGGACAGAGCGGAGGCGACCAGGTGAGTGGTGTGCGCCGAAACGTTGCCGGACTCATGGTCGGAGTGCAGGATGAAGTACATGCGGGCGACATCGTCGTAGGGCTTATCCTGGCCCATCATGTGAGCGAAGTTGCCGCCCATGTCAAGGTCAGGATTGGGGGCGATGGGGGTATCTCCCTTGTACTTCATGCGGTAGATGTAGGCAGCGATCTGTGGCAGACGAGCCATAAGGGTGCTGCAGTCTTCATACATCGGATCCCAGTAATCCATCTTGCTGATGCCTTCAGCATATTTCTTGGCAAAAATGGATTCACGCTGCATGGAAAGGATGGCAGCGGAGAACATGGTCATTGGATGGGTGTCGCGGGGCATGGTGCGCAGTACGTCAAAAACATACTCGGGGACCTGAGCGCGGGCCTTCCAGTCCTCGACCACTTCCTGCACCTGAGCTTCTGTCGGCACATCGCCGGTCAGCAGCAGGTACCAGAAACCTTCCACATAGGGGTATTCGGAACCGGGAACCTTGGGCAGAGCTTCAAAAGTCTCAGGAATTGTCATCCCGCGGAAGCGAATACCTTCCATGGGGTCAAGATAGGAGATGTCGGTCACCAGGCATTTGACGCCGCGAGCACCACCAATGGCCTGAGCGATGGTTACGTCACCGAGTTTCACATCGCCGAATTCTTTGACCAGACGGGTGGTGCGAGGACGGTGCTCCTGGATCTTCTTAAACAGAGTTTCCTTCAAAGTCGCCATACTCTCTCTCCTTTTCCATTTTAAAATTGCGATGGGAACCTCCCATCGACCCAGCCTCTACCCTCCGGCAGAATTGCCGGAACGGCATCCAATAAAAGCCTACCCAAACAGGCACAGCGGACTCATTTCCGCCGGCCCCAAAGTCCCAAAACCTCAAGAAAAAAATAAATAACACTGTTATAAAAAACAATAAAATTATCAAGAAGATGGGTCAGTGCATTCTCTGCCGTAAACATTATTTTCAAATATCATTTCAGTCACTTTTCTAGCAACAGTGACCGAACAATGTCAAGCTTTATTTTGTATACAGTATTCACACCAGGAGAGCAAGATGAATTTCCTTTTGACTTGAACATGGAGCATGATAACATGCACAAAATTTAAGCAAAAGAGACATAAAACATGAAGATAGGCAATCTTTCTCTTGCCAACAATCTTTTCCTGGCCCCGATGGCCGGCATCACAGATTTGCCCTTCCGTCTGATTTCCAAAAGTTTTGGCGTCAGCCTGGTTTTTACGGAAATGGTCAGCGCCAACGGACTGGTCTACAACGGCGCCCGTACTCGGGACCTGCTGCGCTCTGACCCCCGCGAAAAACCTCTGGCGGTCCAATTGTTTGGAGAGGATCCGGACGTCATGGCGCAGGCAGCTGCCCTTGTTGAAGAGGCGGCGGATGTGATCGACATCAACATGGGCTGCCCGGTTAAAAAGGTTGTACGCTCCGGAGCCGGTTCGGCCCTGATGCGGGAGCCCCGTCGCGCAGCCGCCGTCATCAGTGCAGTACGTCATGTCACACAGCGCCCTTTGACCGTCAAGTTTCGTTCAGGCTGGGACCGGGACAATGAAAACTACCTGGAATTCGGGCACATGGCACAGGAGGAAGGCGCCGATGCCGTCACCCTTCATCCCCGAACCCGGGCTCAAGGCTTCGGAGGCCTCTCGGACTGGAGCCACATCCGAAGATTAAAACAGATGCTGGCAATTCCCGTCATCGGCAGCGGCGACGTCCTCAAACCTGCCGACGCCGACAGACTGATCGTACAGACCGGGTGCGATGCGCTGATGCTCGGCCGCGGGGCATACGGCAACCCATGGCTGGCACGCAGCATTCTCAACTTGAGCAACAGGGAGGAAAACCCTTTTACTCCGCCGGTTGAACGACGCGAAGTTGCTCTGCTTCACCTTGACATGCACCTGGAATATTTCGGGGCGGCACGCACCCTGGGCGAGATGCGCAAACACCTGTGCTGGTATGCACGGGGTCTGCCCGGCGCGGCCAACTTTCGCGCCCGCATCAACAGCACCCGCTCCATCTCTGAAATGGTCCGGGAAACCGACGCATTTTTTTCTGCGTCAGCCGATCAATTATAATGAGTGCCTCCGATAAAGCGAGGACATCCGCCGACCCGCAGTTCTATGCCCGCGTTCTGGAAAATGTTGAAGATGCGGTCATCGCTCTTGATCGCCACGGCAGGATAACTCTCTTCAACCCTGCAGCGGAAAACCTGACCGGCATGAGTCGCAGACAATGCTTCGGACATTTGTTCGAAACGCTTTTCCGAGGGCAAAGCGCACTTTTGACCCTGGTGCAGTGCGTGATCCGCGAAGCCCGTTCCATCGTCAACTATGAAGAGCTGCTGCTGCTCCGGCCGGCCGGCGCTCCCCTGCCGGTCAGTATTTCTGTCTCGCCGCTTTTGGATCACGACGGCAGCCAGGAAGGAGTGGTTCTGATTTTACGGGACCTTTCGCGCATCAAGGAACTTGAAGCGGCAGTACGGCGCACAGATCGCCTGTCGATGATCGGCACCATGGCCGCAGGACTTGCCCATGAAATCAAAAATCCGCTGGGCGGCATCCGGGGGGCGGCGCAATTGATGGCACAGGAGTTCAGTGCCGACAACGACCTGCAGGAATACACCCGCGTCATGATTCGAGAGGTGGAGCGCATTAACAGTATCATTGAAGAATTAATGGACCTCTCCAGCCCGCGGCGCCCTGAAACAAACGAGGTCAACCTGGCGAAGCTCCTTGGCGATATCGTTCTATTCCAACGCGAAGCCCTTCGTCACAAAAAGATCGACTTCGCCCTTAAACTCGACCCCAGCATCCCCCCCATCAAAGGGGACGAAAATCTTCTGACCCGGCTTTTTCTCAACCTGATCAAGAATGCCGGAGAAGCCGTGGAAAAGGGAGGGCGCGTGGAGATTGTCACACGTGTTGCCTCCGAATATCATCTTCAGCAACCTGGAGATCGCCCGATCCCCTTCATCGTGGTCGATATCAGCGATGACGGACCTGGAATCGCAAAAGAGCAGATGGAACAGATCTTCACCCCCTTTTTCACGACCAAGACCCAAGGCAGCGGCCTGGGGCTGGCAATCTGCCAGAAAATCATCAGCGAGCATCAGGGGTTTCTCAAAGTGGACAGCCGGCCTGGACAGAAAACCACATTTTCCGTTTCTCTCCCCTTTTATCGTTGATACATCAAACAACTGACTTTGAAAGAGAGCTTTCCTGCTATGCCTATTCGACGCATCCTGGTGGCCGACGATGAAGAAAGCATGCGTTGGGTTCTGTCCAAGGCCCTTGGCAAAAAAGGCTATGAGGTCGATCTGGCCAGAGATGGCAACCAGGCCGAGGACCTGTTCCTACGCAACAGCTACGACCTGGCGATCCTCGACATCAAAATGCCTGGCATTTCAGGCCTGGATCTGTTGTCCCGCTTTCAGGATAAACGCCCACAAACCCTGACGGTCATCATGACCGCGGAATCCTCCATGAAAAATGCCATCGAGGCGATGAAACGGGGCGCTTACGATTACATCACCAAACCCTTTGATCTCGACGCTCTCGATGCCATTTTGCTCAAGGCCGACAAGGCTCGCGAGGTTTCCGCCGAAGTCGGCCGACTCAAAGGGGAACTCAAGCAGCAGTACCACCTTGAGCGCACAGTGGTCGGCAACAGCAAGCCGATGCAGGAGGTTTACAAAACACTCGGCAGGATTGCCCCATCGGATGTAACCGTGCTCATCACCGGAGAAAGCGGCACCGGCAAGGAACTGGTCGCACGAGCCATCCATTTTAACAGCCCGCGCCTGGGAAGGCCCTTTCTGGCCCTGAACTGCGCCGCGATTCCACGTGAGCTGCTTGAGAGTGAATTGTTCGGTTTTGAAAAAGGGGCGTTTACCGGGGCGGTGGAGCGCAAGGCAGGTAAATTCGAGCAGGCCGATGGGGGGACGCTGTTTCTTGATGAGATCGGGGATATGCCCCTCGATCTGCAAGCCAAGCTTCTGCGCGTGCTGCAGGAAAAAGAGATCACCCGGACCGGCGGCAACAGCACGATTCAGGTCGATGTACGCATTGTCGCGGCAACCAACCAGGATCTCATAAAAAAGGTCCAGGCCCGGGAGTTCCGGGAGGATCTTTTCTACCGGCTTAACGTTGTTCCCATCAACCTGCCGCCGCTGCGGGAAAGAGCAGACGACATTCCTCTGCTGGTGGATTTTTTCGTTCAGGCTGCACGGGAGAAACTTGGAACGGCAGCATTGGGCTGCAACGATGACGCACTCGCTCTTCTGCAAGCCTACGCCTGGCCGGGAAATGTCCGTGAACTGGAAAACACCATCCAACGCGCCGCCCTGCTCAGCCCCAACCAGCTCCTGGGACCCGATGATTTCGCATCACTCTACGAGGCCGACAAAAGCGAAGACCACGGCTCCCTTGAGGCATTGATTACGGCAAAGCTGCGGAGGTCAATCGGCGGGATGGAGGTTCAGGAGCTTAACAACCTGTATGAAATGGTCCTGCACCAGATGGAAAGGCCCCTGATCCAGATTGTGCTGGAAAAAACACGGGGGAACCAGGTCAAAGCCGCAGAGGTACTTGGCATAAACCGCAACACGCTGCGTAAAAAGACTCAGACCCTCGGTATCGATGTGAAAAAAGAGTGAAACCAGCTGAACACTTCCCGCACGGACAAAGAGACGGCAAACGGTCAGAATTCTTCGTGGTGGCGATCGACGTTTTCAAAGCGCGTGTATTCACCACGGAAAGCAAGATGGACGGTACCGATGGGACCGTTTCTCTGCTTGCCGATGATAATCTCCGCCGCACCCCGGTGATTTTCGCCGCACTCCTCGTTCTTCTTGCATTTCGGACAATAAACTTCCTCACGATAAACAAACATGATGACGTCGGCATCCTGCTCGATCGCACCTGATTCGCGCAGATCCGCCATGACAGGCCGCTTATCTGTACGACTCTCCAAAGAGCGATTGAGCTGCGACAAGGCCACTACCGGAACGTTGAGTTCTTTGGCCAAAGCCTTGAGAGAGCGGCTGATTTCAGAAATTTCCTGCTGACGGCTTTCAGGATTGTTGCCGCGCATCAATTGAAGGTAGTCGACAACAATCAGCCCGATATCATCCTGCGCTTTAAGGCGACGGGCCTTTGCGCGCATCTCCAGCACACTGATGGCGGGCGTATCGTCAATATAGATCTTTGCTTCGCCCAATCGGCTTGCGGCGTCGGTCAGTTTCGGCCAGTCCGACTCCCCCAGGTTGCCGGTCCGCATGCGACTGGCATCCACCAGGGCCGAGGCACAAAGGAGGCGCTGAACCAGCTGCTCCTTTCCCATCTCCAGCGAAAAGATCAGGCTCGCCGTTTTTTTCTCACTGCGAACGGCAGCATACTCTGCAATATTCAGACAGAAAGCGGTTTTTCCCATAGAGGGACGCGCAGCGATAATAACCAGATCGCCGGGCTGCAGGCCGGCAGTCATCTTGTCGAGGTCAAGGTAGCCGGTAGGAACACCGGTGACCAACTCTTTGCGCTCATAGAGTTTTTCGATATTGCGAAAAGTCTCTTTCAGAATCTCGCGAACGGGATAGTAGCTGGGGCGGGTGCGATTTTCAGCAATTTCGAAGATCGACTTCTCAGCCTGATCAAGAATCTCCTCGATATTGCCGCCTTCATAGCCGGAGGTGGCAATTTCGGTTGCCACGGAGATCAGCCGTCGCGCGATTGCTTTTTCTTTAACCAAACGGCAGTAATAGACGATGTTGGCAGCGGTCGGGACATAATCGACAAGAGTGGCCAGATAGGCGTGTCCGCCTGCGGCCTCCAGTTTCTGTCGACTCTGAAGATTAGCAGA
Organism: Thermodesulfobacteriota bacterium; assembly: GCA_034189505.1. GTDB lineage: Bacteria > Desulfobacterota > Desulfuromonadia > Desulfuromonadales > Geoalkalibacteraceae > Geoalkalibacter_A. The sequence continues at coordinate 12,068 of JAXHUR010000044.1, forward strand.
GAGAGTTACCAGGTCGGCAGGCTCGCCTTTTTCGCCAAGCGCAATCAGGCTTTCAAAAATAAGCCGATGGCTTTCACGGTAGAAATCCTCAGGCCGGAGCAACTCGAGCGTTTTATCCAGCGCCTGCTCGTCGATGAGAATGCCACCGAGAACGGACATTTCCGCCTCGAGGCTCTGCGGCGGGAGACGATGCGAACGGGCTTCTTCCATAGTGAAACCTGCATAAAAGACAAAAGGGGCGACCGTCAAACAGCCGCCCCTCGAAGTGTAACAGGAAAGGGAATTACTCGGTTTCTTCCTGTGCCGAGACGATCACTTTAATTTCAGCGACCACCCCTGCGTTGAGGCGCACCGGAACCTTGAATTCGCCAAGGCTCTTGATCGGTTCAGGCAGCTTGATCTTTTTTCGATCGATGTCAATGCCTGCGTCCTGAAGTTTTTTCTCCAGATCGAGACTGGTCACAGAACCGAAAAGCTTACCTTCCTCCCCGGCGCGCTGTTCAAATGCGCACTCGACAGCTTCGATGCGCTGCTTGAGAGCTTCAGCATCCTTGGACAGCTTCTGCAGCTTACGCTCAAGCATACGCTTCTGATGCTCGAGTTCACGCACATTGCGCTTGTCCGCTTCAATAGCAAAGCCGCGGGGCACAAGAAAATTACGGGCATAGCCCGGCTTTACCTTGACAATGTCACCGATATTGCCAAGGCCTTCAACGGCTTCTCTGAGTATGACTTCCATGGGGTCCTCCATGTATCACGACGTTTTTTTTATTTTAGGCTTCCGAAAATCGATCCACAAATCAAACATCCCAACCCCGGTTACCACCAACGGAAGAGGGTTGAGAATAAAAATAAGAAAATAAACCAGGGATCGAACAATGGGCGCAACGGCACGGCGCTTCAAAAAATGACTCACCACGGCCACCCCCTGCACGAAATAAACAGGCAGAAGAAGGATCAGGAGATTCATGGCCACGGTTCGCAGCAAGGGTTGATCAATCAACATTGAAAACCCGGCCGCGATCACTCCCCAGATCAGGAACTCCGGTGAACGCCAGGCAGCGAACTCAGGGCCGGGGACACGGTAGCGCCCTGCGGAGAAGGAGTTCAGCAGAAGAACCGTCAACAGCGACAGCCCTGCAACGATGACCGCTCCGAGCGCCGGGAAGATCCTGACAAAAATATCAGCCATTTCACCGAGTGTGCTCTCGAACTGGTCACGCTCCTGGACAGGGAACTGGCCCTGGTCATAGAATTCCAGCGCCTGCGCAACGGCCAGATCGGCCTGCTGGCGAATCATCTGGGCGGGCGACACCTGCTGGGTGACCGAAAATCCCACCAGCAATATGCCCGCAACTAGCATGACGGCACATACATTCAAAACAACCGTGCGATCCCAGGCGATTCCCCTGCGCAGGAGCAGAGGGATGACGAAGGAAAGAATTCCGAACTGCAGCAGATATCCCCCCGCCATCGTTGCGGGGAAAACTACAGCCAGAATCACACAGGCCCCAAAAACCGCCAATCCGCCCGGCAGAGTGCCATAGCGCATGTGTGTGTAGGCCGCGGGCATGGGAGTGAACAAATTTAAAAAGAGCGCCAGGGGGACGATGTTCTGCGCACCCCAGTACAACAGTGCGGTCACGACCGCCCCGCCGAGGGCAAATAATATCCAGTCCCTCATCGGGTAAAATCCACAGCGGAAATAAATTCGCCTCAGTCCACCAGGGAATGGGACGAAGTATAGGAAAGCAGAGCCATTTTGCGCGCACGCTTGATCGCTTCAGTCAGAAAGCGCTGATGAGGCGCACAGGTTCCGGTAATACGGCGGGGAACAATTTTACCACGCTCGGACACGAAACCACGCAGAATATCGACTTCCTTGTAATCAATCTTAAGGTCTTTATCAGCGCAGAAGCGACAAACTTTACGCCGTCCAAAACGTCTTCTAGGTGGTGCCATAATCTTTTATCCTCCAGTTCCTTGAATCAAAGCTCGGGATCAGGCCTCGGCAGTTTCGTCTTCTTCAGGTTTTTCCTTCTCGGGGGCGGACAGCTTCAACCCTTTTTCGTGCACCAGGGTATTGAAACGCAACACCTTGTCATCAAGACGCATCCGCCGCTCAAGCTCGGCAATCACCTGGGGATCAGCCTGGAAATAGAGGATCACGTATGTGCCTTTGTTCAGCTTCTGAATTGGATAGGCCAGGGTGCGCGAACCCCATTCATCCATCTTAACGATCTCACCACCACGCTCGGTGATCACTCCCTGGAACTTTTCGACCAGGGCCTTGAAATCGTCACCGACCACCTCAGGGTGAACGATGAACATGGTTTCGTAACTTCTCATCGGTTTACAATTCCTCCTCTCGGGTATTTCGCCCCGGCACCGGCCGGAGCAAGGAGTGGGCACATCGAGTCCCACGCTTCGGTGAACTTGATTTTCTACCACAAAACTACGGCATCTTCAACTTTTTTTACCCGGTTGTTCTATTTAATATCTAGACATTGAACCGGAAGTGCATGACATCGCCGTCCCTAACGACATAATCCTTTCCTTCCAGCCGCATCAGGCCTTTCTCCCTGGCTTTGTTCTCGCCTCCGACACGCACATAATCGTCATAGGAGATGACTTCTGCGCGGATAAAGCCCTTTTCAAAATCGGTGTGGATCACCCCGGCGGCTCCAGGGGCGCGAGTCCCACGGGTTATGGTCCAGGCCCGGACTTCCTTGACCCCTGCAGTAAAATAAGTAATCAGGCCAAGCAGATCATAGCCGGCGCGAATCATACGATCGAGCCCCGATTCGGCCAGGCCCAATTCCGCGAGAAATTCCTTTTTCTCATCGCCTTCGAGTTCAGCGACTTCAGATTCGATGCTGCCGCAGATCACAACAACTTCGGCCTTTTCCCCTTCGGCCCGTTCACGCAGACGCGCCACATAGGGATGGGCTCCATCGAGATCGCTCTCGGAAACATTAGCCACATACAGAACCGGCTTGGCGGTGATCAGGTGTAAATCGCGCAAAATAATCCACTGCTCATCATCGAGCTGCGCACGACGTGCGGGCAGACCCTGATCAAGACACGCACGCACCTTCTGCAGGACATCGATCTCGGCCTGAAGCTTTTTATCCCCACTGCGTGCCTGCTTTTCCCCACGCTGAATGCGACGTTCGACCGTTTCCAGATCAGACAGGTTGAGCTCCGTCTGAATCACATCGACGTCGCGTACAGGGTCCACGGAGCCATCCACATGCACTACGTTGTCATCATCGAAGCAGCGCACGATATGCGCGATGGCATCGACCTGGCGAATGTGGCCGAGGAACTGATTTCCGAGCCCCTCTCCCTGACTGGCACCCTTGACGAGGCCGGCAATGTCGACGAACTCCATGGTGGTCGGAATCACCTTCTGCGGATTCACAATGCGCGCAAGTTCATCAAGACGCGAGTCGGGCATGGAAACAATTCCGACATTCGGCTCGATGGTGCAGAAAGGGTAGTTGGCCGACTCGGCGCCCGCCGAAGTCAAAGCATTGAAAATGGTCGATTTCCCCACATTGGGCAGACCGACGATACCACATTTAAAACCCATGAGATTTAACCGTCATAAATAAAGATAGCCGGGGCTTGAACCCCGGCTATCGTATTTTGCAGAAAGGTGGAAGCGCCTCAGATCAGCAGAGGTGCTATCACCAGGGAAACGACACTCATCAGCTTGATAAGAATATTCATCGAAGGACCGGATGTGTCTTTGAACGGGTCGCCGACAGTATCGCCGACAACAGCAGCCTTGTGGGCTTCCCCACCCTTCTGCTCGCCTTCAAGGTCACCTTTTTCGATGTATTTCTTTGCGTTGTCCCAAGCCCCACCGGCGTTTGACATAAGCAGCGCAAGCAGAACACCGGCAACGGTCGCACCTGCGAGCATACCGCCGAGAGCCTCTTTGCCAATGATAAACCCGACCAGCACCGGCATCACAACCGCGATAACGCCGGGAAGCAGCATCTCCCTAAGAGCAGCCTTGGCGGAGATATCGATGCACTTCTCGGGTTCAGGCTTGACACCTTCCCTCCCTTCGAGAAGCCCGGGAATCTCTCGGAATTGCCGGCGGATCTCATCGACCATCTGCCCTGCGGCACGCCCCACGCTGGTCATGGTCAATGCGCCGATGAAAAACGGCAGCGCACCGCCAATCAGCAGACCGATAACGACGCGAGGCTCAATGAGGTTGATGGATTCGAGACCAACCGTAGTTGCATAGGCACTGAAAAGTGCCAAGGCTGTCAAAGCAGCAGACCCGATGGCAAATCCTTTGCCGATGGCCGCAGTGGTGTTGCCGATCGCATCCAGGCCGTCGGTGATTTTACGCACATCGGGACCAAGTCCGGCCATTTCGGAGATGCCACCGGCATTATCTGCGATGGGACCGTATGCGTCGACCGTCATAGTCACGCCTACAGTCGCAAGCATCCCTACCGCCGCAATGCCGATGCCATAGAGACCGGCAACGCCATTGGCGATGGCGATCGCAATAACAATGATAAAAATAGGGGCGGCGGTGCTTTCGAGGCCCACCGCAAAACCATTGATGATGTTGGTGGCAGGTCCGGTTTTGCTGGCATTGGCAATGCGCACAACGGGTCCATGGGCAGTGTAGTATTCAGTAATCTGCCCTATAGCAACGCCGGCAAGAGTACCGATCAGAATGGCAAGAAAGACACCGAATTTGAGACTTGAGAAGATTACCACAAAGAAAGAAAACAGCAAAAAGAGACCTGCCGCAACAAAAGTGGTGAGGTGAAGTGCCTTGGCAGGGTCACGGTCACTGAATTTCTTCATCGACCAGATGCCGACGAAGGAAAAAAGAAGTCCCAGCGTGGCGAGGCCAAGAGGCATGAACATGGCGCTGGCACGTACGACCTCGGCTTCACCACCACCCAGGGTGGCAAGAAGCTCGGGGCTGGCTGCAGCAGCAATAGCAATCGTCGCAATGATCGAACCGACATAGGATTCAAAAATGTCGGCACCCATACCGGCCGTATCGCCAACGCAGTCACCGACGTTGTCTGCAATAACGCCGGGGTTGCGCGGATCGTCCTCAGGAATTCCGGCCTCGACTTTTCCGACCAGGTCGGCCCCGACATCAGCGGCTTTGGTGTAAATGCCGCCACCGACACGGGCGAACAGGGCAATAGAGGATGCGCCCATGGCAAAACCGTTAATATAACGAGCCGTTTCCGGCGATCCGCCGAAATAGATATAGGCGAAGCCGACGCCAACCAGACCAAGAGAAGCCACCGACAGTCCCATGACAGCCCCACCGTCGAAGGAAACCTGAAGGGCTTTGGCCTGACCGGACTCACGCGCAGCTTCTGTGGTTCGCACATTGGCTCGGGTCGCGGCTTTCATTCCGATAAAGCCACAGGTCATGGAGCAGATCGCACCGCCCAGAAAGCTCAAGGCAGTCTGATAACCCATGCTGATCAGGATCAGAAAAAAGACAATGGCGATAAAGATCCCCAGCACGCGATATTCACGGCGCAGAAACGCCATGGCACCGGCATGGATCATATCTGAGATTTCGCGCATTTTGTCATTGCCGACCGGTTGGGCCTTGACAAACGTATACAGCACAATGGCGACAGCGAAACCGATCACACCCACAATCGGAACGAACATCTGCATTTCCATGTGACCTTACCCTCTCTTTGCTTTAATGGATTAAACGGAAACTTCCTTGCAGTGATAAAGGTTCATCGCTTTCTGCTCGCCGTCAGCGAGGATGACTTCCACTGCTCCGGCGGCATTTTCGAGAACCTGACCAAGTAGCGACTCCTCTTCCTTTGTAAAAGGCCGCAGCACGTAATCCGCGGCATCCTGGCCGGGGTGAGGTCGGCCGACCCCGATACGAATGCGGGTATAATCCCTGGTGCCTAGAACTTCGCTGATGTGTCGCACTCCGCGCTGCCCGCCATGCCCGCCCCCCTTTTTGATGCGAATGGTTCCGAAGGGCAGATCAATATCGTCATGCAACACGAGCAAATCCCCCGGTGTTATTCCGAGGGATTTAACAGCGGAGCCAATACTGGCTCCGCTCAAATTCATAAATGTATGAGGTTGCAGGAGAGCAACTTCAACACCGGCAAACCTTCCGACACCATAGACCCCCTGGTGACCTCGCTTCTTAAGAGGAATTGAGGCTCGCCGTGCAATCTCATCGAGCGCCATAAAACCGACATTGTGACGCGTACGAGCATACTTGACACCAGGGTTGCCCAAACCGGCAATCAACTTCACGGCCAGAGCCCTATTCTTCCACAGCAATTTCCTGTTCCGGCTCCTGCTCGCCCTCCTCCTCTTCAGGCTTGCGACCAGTGCAGGTGACCACGGTGAAGTTAACCTCGTGAGGAACCTCAACACCTTCGGGCAGCTTGATGTCGTCAATATGCACAACGTCACCAATTTTGAGCGCGGTTACATCGACGTCAATAGAACCGGGAATCTGGCTCGGCAGACAGTAAACCTCGAGCTCATGACGGACAACTTCGAGAGAACCGCCTTCTTTTTCCCCCTGGGACTTGCCGACCGTATGCACCGGAACCATAGTGTATATCTTGCGCTTTACGTCCAGCGCGTGGAAATCGGCGTGCTGAGGAAATCCTTTAATAGGATCCACAACGAGATCCTTGAGAATAACCACCTTATCCGCAAAAGGGCCATCTCCCTTCAAGGTGATCAGGGTATTCCAACCCCCTTCCGTGGAGATAGCTTTTTCCAGATCCTTGGGATCAACCGATACGGCGCAGGCATCCATCCCTTTGCCATAGACGACCCCGGGGATCTTCCCCTCACGACGTACAGCGCGTGCCGCACCCTTGCCAGTAGCCTCACGTGCATGGACCAACAATTCAGACTGTGCCATTTGTTTATTCCTCCAAAGCAGATGACTGCGTATTTTCAGGTGAAAGCAAATTCAACCCAGCGAGTATCAGTCGAACAAAGAACTGACGGACTCATCATCGTGGATGCGGCGAATGGCTTCAGCCAGCAGACGCCCGATGGAGAGTACGCGCAATTTGGAACACTGGGAGGCTTTTTCTCCCAAGGGGATGGAGTTGGTAACCAAAACTTCCTCCAGGCTGCTCTCGCTGATACGCTCGAGAGCGGGGCCCGACAGAACCGGATGAGTGGCGCAGGCATAGACCTGCTTGGCACCCTTCTTCTTAAGAGCACTGGCTGCCTGGCAGAGTGTTCCAGCGGTATCGATCATATCGTCGACGATCATGCAGATCTCACCTTCCACATCACCGATGACGTGCATCACCTCAGAAACATTGGGACTGCTGCGGCGCTTGTCAATAATCGCCAGACCGGCATCGAGCCGTTTCGCAAAGGCTCTCGCCCGCTCGGTGCCGCCGGCATCCGGGCTGACAACCACCAGGCGCTGTCCGGAAAAACGGGCCTTCAGATCATCAAGAATAACCGGAGCGGCATACAGATTATCGACTGGAATATTGAAGAACCCCTGTATCTGGCCGGCATGCAGGTCCATGGTCAGCACCCGCGATGCGCCTGCAGCATGAATAAGATCAGCAACAAGTTTACTGGTGATCGGAGTGCGCGGAGCCACCTTGCGGTCCTGACGCGCATAGCCGAAATAAGGAATAACAGCCGTGATACGCGATGCAGAAGCTCTTTTGAGAGCATCGGTCATGATCAACAGCTCCATAATATTATTATTGGAAGGTGAGGAGGTGGGCTGAATCACATAAACATCGCGGCCGCGGACGTTTTCGCCGATTTCGACCATAATTTCGCCGTCGCTGAAGGTTCGCACATTGGCATTGGCCAGCGGAACCGACAGGTGGCCGCAGATCTCCCGCGCCAGCGGCACATTCGCATTGCCGGTAAAAACCTTGATCTTATCCAAAAAACGATCCTTTCCTGCCGCAACGGAAGACCATATTTCGCTCCGCAACCACTCGAGGCACCACCGAGCCTACAGGCAAAAAGAAGCTCAAAAATCAAAAGCCCCCACCAGAAGGACCAAACTTCGCCCTCCGTTGCGGAGCCCTTAATCGTCGGAAATGGCTGGGGCGCCAGGATTCGAACCTGGGTATGTCGGAATCAAAATCCGATGCCTTACCGCTTGGCGACGCCCCAACAAAAAAACAGAACAAATTCAAATATTGAAAACCCGCAGACAGGCAGTCGGTCACCACTCAGGACCACAGCCCAGAAAGCAAGTCACCCCTAAACCGCCGGGCACTGTAAGGGCTGCACAAGAAATACCGACCATTCGGACACCAATCGAAGACTCTCGTAAGCGGCAGCCGCCTGATCTTTCTCAGAGAAAACCCCGAATACAGTCGGCCCGCTTCCGGACATCAAGGCGCCGAGCGCACCCTGCTCAAGAAGAGCTCGCTTCACTCGATCCACTTCCGGGTATCGTGCGGCAGTTACCCGCTCCAAATCATTATGCAGGAGACGCAGAAGATCGTCAGTCGAGCCGGAAAACTCCGGAAGTTTAGCGACATCACCCGGGGTTGTCAACCCCAAATTTCCGTACACCCACGCCGTGGAAACGGCAAATCCCGGGTTGACCAGAACGTACCAAACTACGGGCATCTTATCGACAGGATCGAGACGCTCCCCGACCCCCCTGGCCCAAGAGGAAGTTCCTTGCACAAAAAAAGGCACATCCGCTCCAAGCTTCAGCGCTTCATACATAAGAACTTCTGTCGAAAGAGGCAACCCCAGCATCCTGTTCAGGCCCGTGAGAACCGTCGCTGCATCAGAGGACCCGCCGCCGAGACCGGCCGCAACAGGAATGTGCTTGTCCACACGAACCCTGACCCCGCCATCGCAGCCCGCCTGCTCAAATACGGCACGGGCGGCACGCAGCGCAATGTTCTGCTCGCCCTGTGCAAGCTGCAACCCCGGGCACTCCACCTCAAAAACAGGCTTATCTAAAAAAGTCAGCGTCACCCGATCGGTCAGCGACACAGGCTGCATCAGCATCAACAGCTCGTGATAACCATCCGAACGGTGCCCCAGAACATGCAGACATAAATTAATCTTTGCCGGTGCCAGAAAAACCTTCTCCACGGCACAACCTCCTATAATGCTGCCTGCTTTCTAAACCAGGCCAGCCCAATGGGTCAAGACTTAAAGACCATTCCCCCGCGCTACACTCACTATGCAAACCAGAATTCCGTTCTACCCAGGCTGTCACATAACTCCCCAAAAGGCTGTTTTTTGCCGCAGGTGGCTGTTTTCCGCCCAGAAACCAAACAACGCCTTTCACAAAAATAATCAAGCAGATATGGCAAAATAGGGTATTATAAAGATATTTGACTGAAGGATTTTGTCGCCCATCCCTTGGCGCAAAGCTTGCTTAACCAGGGAGCGTCGTAAGCAAAATGGCGTTCTAATTTCGACCCCAAAAGGAGGAACTCATGATTCACAGAACAAAATTGTTGTCGTCACTTTCTGCAACACTGTTTGTCTTTGCCCTGATTTTCTCAGGCAACATTGCGGAAGCGGCCAAAACCCGTCTGGCATTTTCCGGTGGACCGGACGGCGGCACCTTCCAGTATTTCTCCAATGCCATCTCTTCACGTCTTTCCCGCACCCAGGCCGGCCTCGAGGTATCCAACATGGCATCGGCCGGTTCTGTTGAAAATCTGCGGCGTGTCAATTCCGGGGATGCGGATTTCGGCGTCGTGTATGCCGGGGATCTTTACCTTGGCAAAAACGGCAAACTGACCAACGATCCCCGCAAATACGGCAATGTCTATTCGGTCGCCTACCTTTACGGCGCCCCTGCGCATCTTCTGACGCTCAAGGACAGCGGCATCACCAGTGTCAAGGATCTCAAAGGCAAGCGCGTTGCTGTCGGCCCTGCCGGCTCCGGCGCAGCAGCCTCGGCCCAGCGCTATTTCACCGCCGTTGGATTGTGGGACAACTTCACCCCTGAATTCATCGGCTACAGCCAGGGGGCCTCGGCATTGGCAGACGGCTTGATTGACGCCATGTGGGTATTTGCCGGCTTCCCCAACTCCTCGGTTATCCAGGCAGCGGCCAGCAATCCGATCCTGATCCTCAACACCGTTGATGCCGGCAAGAAAGCGGGCTTTTTTGCAGACAATCCCTATTACACGGAAGTCACCATTCCCGCCGGGACCTACCAGGGGGTCGATTATGACGTTAAAACCTTCCAGGATTCCTCCATCTGGGTCGCCGGAAAACATGTCAAGGAAGATTTCGTTTACCGTGCCCTGGAGAATATCTTCTCTGATGAGGGCCTGGCCTACATGGTGAGTGTAACCAGCACCGCACGCGCCATGAAGATCGATGACGGTCTGCGCGGCATTGTGACTCCGGTCCATCCTGGAGCAGCTAAATTCTGGCAGGAAAAAGGCAAGAAGCTGACCGACGCGCAGAAACTCCAGTAATGATTGCCTAAAACATGTACCCGACAAGCGGGGCGCCGTGCGCCCCGCTTCGCGTGTCAACACTGACCAACCTGTTTCTCGTAAACAAGAGAACGATCTCTCCCTACGGAGCGACTAATGTCCGAAGAACTCGACAAGGATCTCGAAGAGCTTGATCCGGAAGAACAGAAAAAACTCAAGAAGCTGATGGAAAAGGATTCAAAATCTTTCCGCAGCCCAACCGGTTTCTGGAAATATCTGGTCGCCGTGCTGGGTGCGGGAATGGTCTTGTTTTATTTTTACGCGGCCGGTGTAGCCTCAGTCGGTACGCAATACCATCTTGGAATCTATGTTTTCATCACCTACATCCTTGTTTTTCTGCTTTACCCGGCCGGAAAACCCTGGGTAAAAATGGCACTCAACCTGTTGCTTGCATTCATTCTGGCGAGTTTAGCCGCCATTGTTTTTTTTCTGGACAGCCACGTTGTCTATTACGAGCGACTCATGCAATGGGGCCAGGTCTTGAAAGACGAGGGTCTGTGGAGTTCCATCTCTCAGGCTGCATCATCCTGGCCGCTTCTTCTGGCCACCCTGGTTCTTGCCGCTGTTCTTCAGTATGTCGACATCTTCAGCGAAAAAAGATTTAAAAATGCTCCAACGCCCTCTGATGCGCTCTATGCCCTGGTCGCCGCGGGAGCGGTCTATTACTGGCTCAGCCAGTTTGAAGCTCTCAACTGGCGGGCCGGCGCGGAAAATGAACTTGATGCATTGATCAGCATTACGGGTGTATTGATCTCCTTCGAAGTCTGTCGACGGGTTCTCGGCTGGTCAATGACACTGATCGGTGTTCTGCTGGTGGCCTTTGCTTATTTTGGCCCCTACCTTCCGGAGATCCTGGCGCACCGGGGGTTCAGCCTCGAACGTATCTGCAACGCGTTGTTTCTCACCACCAACGGCGTCTTCGGTGTCATGGCCAACGTTCTTGCCACCTACGTCATTCTTTTCATCTTTTTCGGAGCCTTTCTGCACAAATCGGGTGCCGGGCGCTTTTTTATCGACCTGCCCCTGGCTCTGGCGGGGCGCAGCACCGGCGGACCGGCAAAAGTTGCCGTTATCGCCTCGGCTCTATTTGGATCGGTTTCCGGCAGCGCGATTGCCAACACGGTTTCAACCGGCGCCTTCACGATTCCCCTGATGAAAAAAGCCGGATTCCGCCCCCATGTCGCAGGCGCCATCGAGCCCGCCGCCTCCATCGGCGGCATGTTCCTGCCTCCCATCATGGGCGCGGGAGGCTTTCTAATGGCGGAACTGACAGGTCTGCCCTACTCCTACATCATGCTGATTTCGGTTGGCCCTGCAATGCTCTATTTTTTTTCCGTCTTCTGCATGATCCACTTTGAAGCAAAAAAACTCAACATTGTCGGCATCAAAGGCGAGGAGTTTCCACACTGGAAGACGGTTCTCAAAACCGGCTGGTTCTATGCCCTGCCGCTGGTGATCATCACCGTGCTGATGCTGATGGGCCGCTCTCCCGGGTTTGCCGCATTCTGGGCGACGATCTCGTGCATCGCCGTCAGCTGGATCAATAAAGAGACCCGGATGGGTCCCCGTGAAATATGGGAAGCCATCCAGACCGGGGCGCGCAACACCCTGATCATCGGTGCGACAGTCGGTGTTATCGGCGTAATTGTCGGCGTTATTTCTCTAACCGGAATGGGATTGAAATTCTCGGACCTCATCATCGCACTGGCCGGCAACAGCCTGCTGCTTGCCATCATCCTCATCGCCCTGGCGTCGCTGGTGCTCGGCATGGGAGTCCCGGTTACCGCTTCATACCTGATCGTTGCAGTCCTTGCCGTCCCGGCATTGGGCGAATTCGGTGTTGCCGCCATTGTTGCGCACCAGATCGTCTACTGGCTCAGCCAGGATTCAAATATCACTCCACCGGTCTGCGTTGCGGCCTATGCCGGTGCGGCAGTTGCGGGCTCCGACCCCTGGAAAACAGGCTGGACGGCATTCAAATTTGCCAAGATGCTCTACGTCATGCCCCTGCTCTTTGCATTCACTCCATCGATTCTGTTCCAAGGCAAGATCGTCGAGAGCAAAATGCCCGAAATCGATGCGCCGTTCGCCACAGTCATGCAGGTCAGTGTGGCCGAGGGAGACGATTTTTCCAGAGGGGATCTGCTTGCGCAAATCCGAGTGGGAAATCAGGTTAAAGAGATAAAGGCAAAAAAAGATGCCACGGTCGTGCAGGTCTATTCAGGTCCGGGCGCCATGGTCAGTTCCGGCGACACCATTGTGCGCAGTGAAATCGCTCCAACTCCGATTCGCATATTTTCATCATTCTTCTCAGCCATCCTGGGGACCATCGCCTTCTCAAGCCTGATGATGGGATACTGGATCCGCAGGACCTCGGTGATAGAATGGGTACTGCTGGCTCCGGCCACACTGCTTCTTTACTGGCCGACCTTTTTGACCGATGGGATTGGTGTTGTGATTGTCGCGCTGGTCTGGTTCATGCAGAAAACAAAGAACAAGCGCGAACTTCAGGCTACTGCCAACTGACCCGGCACCAAAAGAGAGTAATCAGGATGAAAAAAATAAGCAGGATTCTTTACGCGACCGATTTTTCCGAAAGCTCCGCACCGGCGGCCGAGTACGCATTGACCCTCGCTCAACTGGCAGGCGCAGACATCCATGTCCTTCATGTCATTGGCGAGCTTGAGGACAAGCGGAGGGGCCGCATCCCGCTGGAGGCCTTCGAATTGTTCGAGAAGGAAATCGAAGTCCACGTCATCAAGGAGATGGACCAGTTCTGCCGACAACACCTGGGCGATAAGGTTCGCTACACGACTGAAACAGCGATCGGCAAGCCATTTCAGGTCATTCTGGCCACAGCCCGCAGCCAGATGGCCGACCTTATTATCGTGGGGACTCATGGCCGCACGGGCATCGAGCATGTCCTGATGGGCAGTACCGCAGAACGCGTTGCGAGAAGGTCCCCCATCCCGGTAATGACCGTTCCGTGCCGCGACAAAAGATAGTTTCGGGCAGTCGTTGAAATTTTTATCAATATTCGCCAGGAGAAACTGACATGAGTACCGTCTTTTTGCACCGCTTTCTGGGAATTGTGGTGCTTATGGGAATGATTTTCGCCGGTACAACGGCCTTGGCTGCTCAGTGGGGACCGCAACGACTTTCTTTTGTGGGCGGCCCTGCGGGGGGAACGTTTGAGCAGGTCGCCAAAACGGTCGTAGCACGCATCAACGACCACCAAAGCGAGGCGACTCTTAATTATTCTCTCACAGGAGGATCGGTCGAAAATCTGCGCCGCCTCAACAAAGGACAGGCGGATCTGGGCATCGTCTATGCCACAGACCTCTTCCTGGGGCGCCAGGGGCGCCTTCCGTACGACGAGCGCACTTACGACAAAGTGTACACCCTGGCATCTTTTTATTTTGCACCAGCCCAGCTCATCGTAAAAGCAGACGGGCAGATTGAAAGTGTCGAAGACCTGATCGGTAAGCGCGTTGCCGTCGGCAATATCGGATCAGGCACTGCCGCGACCGCGCAGAGGTTTCTCACCGCCCTGGACCTCTGGGATCAGATAAAGCCTGAGTTTATCGGCTATCAGGATGCCATCTCCGCCCTCGGTCACGGTTATGTCGACGCCATGTGGGTACTGGCAGGCATTCCCAACTCCGCAGTCACTCATGCTTCGGCTAGCTATCCGATACGAATGCTCGATCTTTCCACAACGGCAGAACAAAGTGGATTTTTCATAAGCTATCCGTTCTACGCACTGTTCACCATCCCTGCAGGCACCTACCCCGGGGTCGACGTCGCAATTAAAACCTTTGCCGACCAGGCGCTTTGGGTGGCAGGTGAAAAAGTTGCCCCTGAATTGGTAAAAAACCTTATGGTTGCCCTGGAAGAGACGGTGACGGACGCTGCGCAACAACTGAAATTCGAAACCCCGCCCCCTTCGATAGCCCCAATGCATCCCGGTGCGGAAGCTTTCTGGACCTCGTCGTCGTCGGGATCCCAATGATTTGATCAAAAGATATGAACAAAAAAAAGCGTCCAGAGCGGACGCTTTTTTTGTTCATATCTTGATGGCGTCGCAAAAACTCACCAACTGCTGCGTTGCTGCAATTGCTCTCGCTGCTTCGACGTACGTAAGTACGCCTCATTGCTCGACAATCGCGCGCCTTGCATTTGGCGCTTTTTGC
>JAXHUR010000045.1:0-2672 GCA_034189505.1 Thermodesulfobacteriota bacterium
GAGGATGAGCGCCATTGGCAGCATTTATGGCAGACCTTCTTTCGCCGGGTTGCCATCGGTGCGCGGCTCAATCCGAGCCGGCAGCGCAGTTTCATGCCGATGAAATACTGGAAATATCTGGTGGAGATGGAAAAACAGGCACGCTGACGCCTCCTAGCTGATTTATTCAGGGGGGTCGTGCAATTCAGGGCAGTAACCGGTATAATGACGACCGAAGCAAAAGCCATCCACAATTTTTGGAAAATGACCGGGAGCCATTTTTTTGTCGATACGGATTTTTTTGGTTTTGTATTTGGCCGGCATTCTTGGCCTGGCCGCAGCCACAGTTGAGGCTCAGGATGAGGTGGAGGAGGAGACTTCCGAGCAGTTCAGGATTGAGGAGCTTCCCGGAGGGCGGGGCAATCTCCTTAACCTGTTTTTCGGTTCCCCGCCGGAGCTGCCCACTGACCGCGGCAAACTTATCATTCAGGCCTTTCGTGATGACAACGGCAACAATCGGCGCGACTCCGGTGAGCGGAGTCTGCAGGGCGAGATTGTCTGCACTGTGGATGAGATCGAATACCAGGTGCCGGCCTTTATCCCCGGCCTTGATTTAAGCGGGCATTACGAAGTGAGCTGCGAAGGGGAGGATTATCTGCCCATGCTGCTTGAGCCGCAGATCTTCATCGAGCGTCGCGGCCAGATCATTCGAATCGAGGTGCCCTGCCAATACCTGGGTCCCGCGGGTGAATGAAACGCCCCGCGGATTATCCCCAGATCCAGTGATGGAGCAACAGGCCGAGAATCACCGCCAGGGCTGCGGTTACATAAGTCAGGCGGATCATGCGGTGGTATTCGGAGGGAGTGGCCGCGCGATCCGGTTCGCCGAGGACGGCTTTATCCGTTTGCTCACCGAAATAGATCGCCGGGCCGCCCAGTTGCACGCCCAGGGCACCCGCTGCCGCCGCCTCGGGCCAACCGGCATTGGGGCTGCGGTGCTTGCGCGCGTCGCGCAGCATGATGCGCACTGCGTTGAAGCCGTTGAGGCCCAGGGAAAACGCCGCCGGTATCATCAGCAGACCGGTCAGGCGGGCCGGAATCCAGTTGGCCAGGTCGTCCAATCTGGCCGCTGCCCACCCCAACTCGCGATAGCGCTCGGTCAGGTACCCCACCATGCTGTCTAGGGTTGTCACCGCTTTGTAGACGATTAGAGCGACAGGGCCGCCCAGGCTCAGGTAGAAAAGGGGTGCGACGAGGCCGCTCGAGGTGTTTTCCGCCATCGACTCAATGCAGGCTTTGATGATCTCTTCTTCATTGAGGGTGTGGGTTTCACGACCGACGATCAGCGACAGGGCGCGCCGCGCTTCCGACAGCCGCCCCGATCGCACCAGGGTGACCACTTCGGCGGTCTCCTTGTGCAGAGAGCGCAGGGCAAACCCTGTGTAGGCGATCCAGAGCGCAATCATTCCAGCCAGCACCGGGTGGATGGCGGATGCCGCCCACAGAATCAGGGCGGTGCCCACCCCGGTCAGGGACAGGGTCAGAACAACGAGCAGAATCCCGGCACGCCGCCTGTTTTCCAGGACTGCCAGCGCTATCTCAAGCTTTTCCACCAGGCGCCCGATACCGATGACTGGATGGGGTATGCGGCGCGGTTCGATGAGTACGAGACTCAGGACAAAGGCGCTTAGAATCAACCAGCCTGACATGGCAACTCCCGGCGGTTTTTGATTACAGGCAACGCATCAGCATGGGTTCGCAACTCCCGGGACAAGGGCTGCTTTTCGCCATCCCTGGCCGTTTGATTAGCGCCATTCCGGGCGCCAAACACCCTTGTCCCGGGAGCTGCGAACCCGCGAAGTGAGTAGATATGACTACAGTTTGTCGGCACTCAGCACGAAAACCGGATTATGCGCCTCGAACAGCTTGTAGTCGGTCAGCGGATGGGTGCGGGCAATGTTGACCGTAGTGACTTCGAGTTCGTAGCCTGCGTTCTCAAAAAACTCGATGGCGGCGGTCAGGGTGTCGAGGGTCACGGCGTTGACCACGACCCGACCTTCGGCCGGCAGGCGTCCGTCGACGGTTTCAAGAATTTCCCACAGATTGCCGCCGGAACCACCAATGAAAACGCGGTCCGGATCGGGCAGGGTTTCCAGGCAGTCCGGGGCTTCCCCCTCCACCAGCGCAACGTGGCGGCTATTGAACTTACCGAGATTTTCCCGCAGAAAATGCACGCATTGAGGGTTGCGCTCCACCGCGAAAACTCGTCCGTTGGGAAGCAGGTGGTCGGCCTCGACGCTGATGGAACCCGACCCGGCGCCGATGTCCCACAGGGTCATGTCGTGACGCAGCTGCAGCTTGGCCAGCGAAATGACGCGTACCTCTTCGCGGGTAATCAGTTTTTTGACGGCTGAAAACTCCTCATCCGGAATGCCGAGAGTGGGGATGTGCTCCTCGCCTTCCCCTTCGTATTCCTTGATAAGGATCAGAACGTTGAGGGGGGCCGCTTCAATTTCCAGCAGGCCTTTGACGTCCGTGTCGATAATCCGCTCATCGGCGGTGCCGAGTTCTTCGCACAGATAGGCGGCATAGCCGTCGCGCCCGCGCGCCACCATTTCGGCTGCAATGGCGGCCGGTGTATTGACCGGATCGGTGAGAATGGCCGCCTTGTCGTTGGCCACGATGCGATCGAC
>JAXHUR010000045.1:2772-26678 GCA_034189505.1 Thermodesulfobacteriota bacterium
AGTCGGCTGTTCAAGCGCCGTTTCGATGCGCTCCCAAATTTCGTCTTTTCCCTGGCGGGTGGTGGCGGAAAACAGGGTAAAAGCATCGACGGGCAGGCCGCAGGTCGATGCAATGGTTTCAATTTGCCTGTCGCGCCGGCTTCGCGCAAGCTTGTCCGCCTTGGTGACCGCCATGATGGTGGGGCAGCCGTATTCTTCCAGCCAGTCGAGCAGGCGCAGGTCTTCTTCGCTTGGAGTCCGCCGGATATCCAGGATAAAAACCACCCCGCGCAGAGTCGAACGGCTTTCCAGGTAAGCCCTTATCATGGGGCCCCAGCTTTTTTTGACCGCCATGGGGACGCGGGCGAAGCCGTATCCGGGCAGATCGACGAAACGGAAACGCTCATTAATGTCGAAGAAGTTGAGCATCTGGGTGCGTCCCGGCGTGGAAGATGTCCGCACCAGCCCGCGGCGGTTGAGCAGGCAGTTGATCATGGAACTTTTGCCCACATTGCTGCGGCCGGCAAAGGCGATTTCGGGTCGGTCGGCTTCAGGGTACTGCGCCGGCTTGAGTGCGCTCTTCAGAAAAACGGCGGAAGAAATCTGCATCGGTCGAAAAGAGTTCCTATCTCACGTGATGAATAATCTGCTTTATTCTGTGCAATGCCTCGCTGGCTTTAGGTTGGGACCAGAAACCTTAATATAAATCCATTCCTGCTGGTTTCCACCCCGGATTCCAAGTGGGCACATGCTAGCACACCCCGCCCAGGGTGTGCTAGAAATCCTGCAGGGTTTGAAGATAAATTACGAGGAACTGATCGCGGGTGAAAGGGCGCAGGACAGGGAAAAATCATTGAATTTTTTTTTGAAAACTGCTAAGGAATAGGGCTGGTGGTGAGACGTTTAGAAAAGATTAATGGCTGGGGCCTGCCCCTTGATTTCTTCTTCTCAGATTTTTCGCATCGAGAGACGGGCGCGATCCGGATCTGCATGAGACCTCCGCACCTGAAAAACGGTCTGCGATGATTTAACTACAGCGGGTGTTCGCGCCGAGCGCGGGACAAAAATTTTCATTGTTCTTCGGATTTCCGCGATTGCATCAACACAATATAAAGGAGACTTTTGAAATGAAAATTTGCACGTGGCTGCGCTTTATCGCCCTGCCTGCGATCATCGTCACTCTGCTGGCGGGCGTCGTTTGCGGAGCAACCACACGCCCGGGAAAATTTGTAACGATCGAAGGGCAGGAAATCCGTTTTTACAGTATTGACGACCGTGACACCATCAAGGGCTGGCTCAACGGGACGGCCATTGAAGTTCCACTGAGTTCCGTCAGCGTGGTTGTGTTTCTCGACAGTCCCAACTCCAGCTACAGCATGTTCGGCAACGATATCAGCTCCGGGGAAGTGGAGCTTACGCGCAAACTGGACGGCAAATCCTTCATCCTGCAGGACGCTTTTTTGCCATCGGAGTGTGACTGCACTTTCATGACCTACAGTTACCGTAACCCCTTTACCGATGAAATCAATCAGGGCAATACGGCCCTGGACGGGTTGCGGCGCATCGTTTTCGATGACTAGGAGGCTGTCGGACTTTGGAAGAATCTACTGCGAAGCCGGCAAATCGGACCATATTTCCGCAAATTTTCGACAAATAGGTCTACTATTCGCTCTCAAATTTCCGAAAATCTGTCCTCGATTTGCCAATTTCTCGTGACGATCCCCAAAGTCCGACAGCCTCCTAGCTATCTGCAGCGCGGGTGATACAATTTAAAGGCGAACTTCTTCGGGGGGTTCGCCTTTTTCGTAATAAACATAAACCGGTTGGGCATTTGCCCGCCAGGGCGCCGGGGAGCAAGGTTGCTGTAGCCGGTCAACCCTGAAACTTTTACGGGAGGACATTCCATGTTGAGTCAGACTCTGCAGGATGCATTCAACGAACAGATGAGATATGAATTTTTCTCCGCTTATCTCTACAAGGCGATGGTCGCATATTTTGAGGCAGAGGATCTGCCCGGCTTTTCAGTGTGGATGCGCGCCCAATCGCTGGAAGAATTGACGCACGGCGAGAAATTCTTCAATTTCATCTGTGATGCGGGCGGCCGGGCGATTATGCAGGAGATCGAGGCGCCCAGGGTTGAATATGCCTCTCCCCTTGAAGTTTTCGAGTATTCGCTTGAGCATGAGCGGTTTGTGACGGAGAGGATCAATAAGCTGATGGATCTCAGCCGTAATGAAAGCAACCATGCTGCGCAGATCTTTCTGCAGTGGTTTGTGACCGAGCAGGTGGAGGAAGAATCCACGTTCAGCCTGGCATGCAAAAAACTCAAGCTGGTGGATGGCGACGGGCGCGGTCTGCTGATGCTGGACCAGGAATTCGGCACCCGCGCGTTTACCCCGCCGGCGGGTTTCACTCTGCTGGGAGCCTGACCCTTTGAGCGACAACCCTGAAAATTCCGGCGCGGCACCGGTCGTTATCCTGGTCGAACCTGCTCACCCGGGTAATATCGGCATGGTCTGCCGCGCCATGGCCAACTTCGGCGCTCATGAACTTCGCCTGGTCAATCCCTGTGCTCACTGCCATCCGGAGGCGCACAAGTTTGCCGTCTTCGCCTCAGACCTTCTCGGGCAGGCGCGGTTATTCACCTCCCTTAAAGAGGCGATTGCCGATCTGGAGATCACGTTTGCCGCAACCCGCCGTGCCGGGCGCTTAAGGGGAGAGTTGACCCCGGTGGGAGAGATGGGGGCACTGTTTGACAGTCTTTCGCCTTCGGGCCGCGCCGGTTTTGTTTTCGGACGCGAGGATGCAGGGCTGACCACTGCTGAAGTAAGCTTGTGTACGCACGCGGTGACCATTCCCTCTGCCGGCGCCCTGGGGTCTCTCAACCTGTCGCAGGCGGTGGTCGTGTTTCTCCATGAAGCCTTTAAGCTTCGCGGCATCACACCGGAAAGAAGCGGCACTCCGGAAGTGGCCTCGCAGGGGGAGATGAACGGGATGTTTGCGGAAATGGAATCTGTGCTGTCGCGGGTTGCTTTTGTCAATCCAGCCCGCCCGGAAGCTGTTCTGCACCCATTGCGCAGCATCATTCGTCGGGCGCGGCCGACCTCGGGCGAAGTGGGTCTGCTGCGCGGCATGTGGAGCCAGTTTGCGTGGAGCGTTCGCGACTGGCGCGGAGCGCGTAAGGGCGAGTCCCGGCAGTCGGATGAAGGGTGAGGTTAAAACAGAGGTTATTATGGATAGGGTGGTTATTGTCGGTTGTGGCGACATCGGCCGGCGGGTGGGGCGCCTTGCGTGTGTTCAGGGGGCGGAGGTTGTTGCCCTGGCGCGTTCCGAAGACAAGGCCGGGTTGTTGGAGAATGAAGGATTTCATGCCTGGGTAGGGGATCTCAATGATCCGAGCATGCTTCCCGATCTCCCTGTGGCGCAAAGCACCGTTTTTTACCTGGCTCCGCCACCGGGAGGAGGGTTTGAGGATCCCCGTGTCCGCCATTTCTGCAAGGTGTTTTCTGAAAAGCCGCCTCGTCGGCTGGTTTACCTCGGAACGAGCGGTGTCTACGGCGACTGCGGCGAAAGAGCCGTGGCCGAGGAAGACCCCGTTTCCCCAGCGACTTCCCGCGCCAGGCGCAGGCTTGATGCAGAACAGTGCTTGTGTGTCTGGGGGGAAGAACGGGGCGTGGACGTGATGCGTGTGCGGGTCGCTAACATCTATGGCCCGGGGCGTTTGCCTGTTGCCCACCTCGAAGCGGGGCATCCCTTGCTGCGCGAGGATCAGTCTCCTGCCACCAGTCGCGTTCACAGTGACGATCTGGCGCGAGCACTGTGGACAGTGGCTGCGGCCGGTAGAGGGGGGCAGGTTTTCAATGTCGGTGACACGGAGCCCTGCAGCATGACGAGATTTTTCAAGGCGGTTGCACAATTGGCTGGAATCCCGGTTCCGGAAGAGATTGACATTGAGCGTGCGCGGGAAGTGATGAAGCCTCTTCTGCTCAACTATTTTATTGAATCAAGAATTTTGAACAGCGATAAAATTGTGAACGAATTGGGCTTTGAATGGCAGTACCCGACCTTGAGGGAAGGTCTGCCTGCATCGATTTGAAAAAAAGCCGGAGCGCTTGGGCGCCCCGGCAAATAGTACTCATGCGAATTGATCGTTGAAGGTTTAAGAATTATTTGACATGACACTCGTTGCAGGCGGTCGGGCCGGTGCCCATGTTGCTATGACAACCTTTGCATAATTGATGGGCGAGGGTTTTGTCGATTGCAATTTTCTGCGGCGGCATCTTTTCGTGGCACTTGGCACAGGAGAGCGCTTCTGCGTGCATCGGGTGGTCGAACGTCACATTTCCGTTCATCGCTTTATAGGTGAGAACTTCAGGTGCGGCCACTTTCGTGGCGATGGCACCTGTTGCTTTAGCTCCTTCCTGCACCGCTTCCTCTGCGGCCTGCTTGGCCTCTGCCAGGGTTTGATCGGCCGCCTCCTTGCTTTCGCCGGCCAGTTGCTTGCCTTCCTGAGCCGCGCTGTCCAGAGCGCCGCGCCCCGCGTCAATGACCTCAGCCGATTTCTGTTGAGCCTGGTCAACCATTGCGCTGGTGGATTCTTTGATTTGTTCGGTCGTCTCCTTGACCTTCTGGCCAGCAATCGCGGCGGCCTTTCCGGCTGCTTCAACACTTTTTTCAGCCGCAGCGCCGATGTGCTCACCCGCCTTCTTCACCTCGGCTACAGCCTCTCCCGCGGCGGTGCTCGGTGCCGCCTGGCCAGTTGTCTTCTGGGCCTGTTCAGCATCAGAAGCAGGGGCTTCCTGCTGTTCTTCACTGCTGCATGCGACAAGCGCAATCAGGCAGGCGAATACCAATGTTCTTTTGAAAAAATGTTTCATCATGATTTTTCCTCCTTAGATTTCGGGAAAGCCTTTATCCCCTTTCCAATGAAAACCAAACATCCATGATTCTAACAGAAAACCAGTATAATTCCGGACGTTGGGAAAATTAAGCTGGACCCAATCACGAGGAGGGCATAGGATCCACGTCGGCCATGGACAATGGCCAGTATAGGGTGTCGAGCTGGGAACTCCTGCTGAGACTATCGAAGCGGACCTCTATCAGCCAGCAAGGGTAGGATAGTGAAAGAGGATAGTTATGGCGCCCCATGGGCCAGATACTGGTAAAGGGACTCTCCATCGCCAGCATGCCGGGCTTGTCTTTGAGTGCGGGCTGCAAATGCGCCGGCCGCTCCAAGAGAGCGGCAAGCAGCCCAATGGCATAGAGAGGTTGGCCAAGGATCCTCATGGTTACCGCCGCCAGAAGGAGGGGAAGAAGAGAACCATAACGGTGAAAAGCTCCAGCCTGCCGAGCAGCATGCAGCCGGTCAGGATCATTTTGCCGAACCCGGAGACATGGGCGTAGTTGTCGGTCGGGCCGACCGAGCCCAGTCCGGGGCCGATGTTGCCCAGTGTTGCGATGGCCGCCGCGCCGGCTGAGACAAGATCCATCCCCGCCAGGGACAGCAGCAGAGATGCGGCAACGAAGGTGCCGATGAAAAGAGCGAAAAAGCCGAGGATCGCCTGCATCACATCCCGGTCCACCGGGCGGTCCCCCAGCTTGACCAGGCGGACGGCGCGAGGGTGTATCAGGCGATAGAGCTGGACGTGGGCGTGTTTGAACAGTAGCAGGATGCGCGCCACTTTGATGCCGCCGGCCGTCGACCCTGCGCAGCCGCCGACGAACATCAGGGACACCAGCATGTACTGGGTGATCAGCGGCCATTGCTCATAATCGGCGGTGCCGAAACCGGTCGTGGTGATAATGGAGGTCACCTGGAAGATGCTGTAGCGAATATTGTCGAAAAAGGAGGCATATACCGTGCCCTGGTTGAAAAAAACCAGCACGCCGGTGGCGCTCAGAACCAGAAACAGGTAGATGCGGAATTCCTCGCTTTTCCAGAACCCGGAAACTTTGCCGCGCAGGGCGTAATAGTGCAGCGCGAAGTTGACGCCCGCCAGGAACATGAACAGAGTGATGACACTGTCGATGTAGGCGCTGTTGTAAGCTGCAACGGAAGCGTCGCGGGTTGAAAATCCGCCGGTGGCCAGGGTGGCGAAGGCATGGCACAGGCTGTCCAGAAAAGACATGCCGCCCACCATCAGCAGAGCAACTTCGGCAACCGTCAGCAGCAGGTAGACCTCCCACAGCAGCTTGGCGGTGTCCTGAATGCGTGGCTTGAGGCGATCTGCCGTCGGGCCGGGTACCTCAGCCTTGAACAACTGCATGCCGCCGACGCCGAGCATGGGAAGAATGGCCAGAGACAGCACGATGATACCCATGCCGCCCAGCCAGTGGGTCATGGCCCGCCACAGAAGGATACTCTCGGGCAGGATCTCGATGTGGGTCAGGATGGTGGCGCCGGTGGTGGTGAAGCCGCTCATGGTTTCAAAGCAGGCGTCGAGGTAGCTGGGAATGGCGCCGGAGAGAAAAAAAGGCAGGGCGCCGAGCAGAGCGAACAGGGACCATCCCAGTGTGACTACCGCAAAGCCGTCGCGCACCGAGATCTCCTGGCGGGAGGAAAAGGAACGGAACAGCAGCAGGCCGAAGCCGAAGCAGATGGCCGAGGCTTCAAGGAAGGCCCAGGCCGCGCCATCCTGGTAAAACAGCGAGAACGGAATGGGGGTCAGCAGAGTAGCGGACAAAAAGAGCGACAAAGCGCCGAGTATGCGCAGAACCAGGAAGCAATTCATGGTGAATTCTCAACCAAAATAGCCTTCAACCTTCGGCAGGGCTTCTGGAAGGGTGAAGATGACCACGCGGTCCAGCGGTTGAAGCTGCGTCTCGCCGGTGGGGATGATATAATTCCCCTGGCGCATGATAACGCCGATGATGGCACCCTGAGGGAAAGTCAGGTCTTTCAGTGGAGTTTTGACGACGGGACACTCTGAGGGCACTTCGATTTCAAGTACTTCGGCGTTGCTGCCTTCCACCGTGGCGAGAGACAGCACCCCGCCGCGCCGTACATGCTTGAGGATCACCGCCCCCGCCGCCAGTCGCGGCGAGACACAGGCGTCGACCCCAAGCGAAGGGGCGAGGTTGAGATACTCCGGCTTGTTGACCAGGGCCAGGCCGCGACGCGCACCGTGTTTTTTGGCCAGCAGCGAACACAGAATGTTGGTCTCATCGTCTCCTGTCACCGCCATGAAGACATCGGCGCCCTCGATTCCTTCGCTGACCAGAGTTCGAATATCGGTGCCCTCGGTATGGATGACCATGGTGCGATTGAGCTTTGCAGCCAGTTCCTCGCAGCGTGTCATGTCGTGATCGATCAGGTGAACGTCGAAGCGCAGTTCTTCAAGCTCCTGCGCGATCTTCATTCCTATGGCGCTGCCCCCCAGAATGAACGCCTTGCGCGAGCGAAGTGCTTTCTCCTGCTCCGGTTGAAGAATGTACTGAATCGCAGGAAGGTCGTTCTGGTGGGCGAAAATGAAGATACTGTCGCCCGCCATGATGGTGTCCTCGCCCCGGGGGATGATGGTGCGCTCGCCGCGGGTGATGGCGGTGACGACAAAGCGGTACATGCCGCGGATTTCCCCGAGCTCCTTGAGGGTCAGGTCGCACAGGGGACTTTTTTCGTTGATGCGGTAGCCGAGGAACTGGATCTGCCCTTCGACAAACTCCGCCACATCGAAGGCGCCCTGACGCGAGGCGATCTTGATCATCTCCTCGGCGACGGCATCCTTGGGGTTGATCAGCAGGTCGATGCCGAGTTTTTCCTTCGACAGCACGGCACCCTGGCTGGAATACTCGATGCTGCGCACCCGGGCAATCCGGGTCTTGACCCCGTATTCACGGGCCAGCAGGCAGGCAAGGATGTTGACCTCGTCCATGTCGGTGACGGCGATGAAGATATCGATCTGCTTGATGCCGCCCTGCTCCAGAACTTCGGCGCTGGCGCCATTGCCGGCGATGCCGAGGACATTGAGCCTGTCCTGGGCCCAGTTGAGGCGCTGCTGGTTGCTGTCGATCAGGGTAACCTGGTGGCCTTCTTCAGAGAGCTTCTCGCACAGAAAATATCCGACCTGACCGCTGCCGACGATAAGGATGTTCATATCTGCTCCAACCGCAGGAATGTATTCAGGGTGGCTAGAAAATCGCACATTTCACGGTGATGTGCAAGATTGTGAGATCTCGCCCCGGCAAAGAAGCCGGCCTGTCGCTGCAGAAGGTTGAGACCGCGACGGGAGATAAGGTAAGATCTGGAATCAGAAAGGAGAATTCGTTTTGTCGTTTTTCATGGAGATAGATGAGGAGGATATGCGGCGCGAGCGCAATCGCGCCCGTGAATTGCGCAAGAGCGCCTGGTGGAAAAACAAGCTCGCCCAGGGGCGCTGCCATTATTGCGGAGGCGTGTTCAAGCCTTCGGAGCTGACGCTGGACCATATCGTGCCGGTGGCTCGGGGCGGCCGGTCGACAAAGGGCAACTGCGTGCCGGCCTGCAAGGAGTGCAACAACAGGAAAAAGAATCTGCTGCCGGTCGAGTGGGAGGACTACCTGGAAAAACTCAAGCGCGGCGACTCGCTGTCATGAGCCGCCGCACAAGGTTGTGAATTTTCAGACAGGGCGGTATGCCATTGCCTTGCGGTAGATATCGACATATTTCTGTGCGCAGTTCTGCCAGGTGAAGTCTTCGGTCATGCCCCGTTTGACAATCTTGAGCCATTGACGACGGTTCCGATAGACCTCGAGCGCCCGGTCAAGGGACTTCAACATGGCATCGGGGGTCGCTTCTTCAAAGAGAAAGCCGTTGCCCTGCCGGGGGTGTTCGTCCGCATCGATCACTGTATCGCTGATCCCCCCGCTGCGGTGGGCGACAGGCACGCTGCCGTAGCGCAGCGCGATGATCTGCTCCGGGCCGAAGGCCTCGTGGCGGCTGGGCATGAGGAAGATGTCGCTGCCGGCGAAAATACGCCGCGCAATACCCGTATCCTGCGTCAACAGCACACGGGTTTTGGGATCATGCCGGTCCTGCCGCTCTGCAAAGAAATCATGAAGTCCGGGCGCAGCCTCACCCGCGATAACCAGCTGCAATTCGCGCTGCATCAACTGCTCCCATGCGTCCTTGATCAGATCCGCCCCCTTGGCGCAGGTGAGGGGAAATGCTGCGCCCACCAGGGGGATCAAAGCTTCGGGCTCCAGTTCCATCTCTTTCTGCAGGGCCCGCTTGTCGCCTTTTTTGCCGTTGAGGTTGTCGACGTTGTAGGGCAGGTTGAGGTTCATGTCCAGGGATGGGTCCCAGGTTTTAGTGTCAAGGCCTTCAAGGATGCCGTGAAATGCACTGCCGCGCTGTCGCAGAAGCGGAGCGAAGTCTGTGCCCAGATCGGTCAGACGCAGCTCATTGCGATAAGTAGGAGAAATGGTGGTAACGATGTCCGCGTAGGTCAGTGCTCCCGCCAGAAAGGAAAATCTCCCCTGGTGATTCAGTCCGTAATTCTGATCGGCTTCCACGTTGAGGTGAAGACTTTCGAACAGTGAGGGAGAAAATCGCCCTTCATCCAGGTCGCGGAAGGTAAAAACGGTGTGAATGGGAGCGTAGAACGGATCGTTCTTTAGAGTGGTGCGCAGCAGCACAGGGATCAGGCCGGTCTGCCAACCATGCAGATGCAGGACGTCGGGGCGAAAATCCATGCGCCGCAGCAGCTGCAGCACGGCATGGCCGAAAAAGGCGAAGCGCTGCGCGTTGTCCTTGTAAGGCTGCCCTCCTTCACCGTAAAGGCCTTCGCGGTGGAAGAATTCCCGGTTCTCGATGAAGTAGACCGGCACTCCTTCCAGCATGGTTTGACGCAGCAGTCCTTTGTGCGTCTGCCCTTCGATCATTACCTCGACGCTTTTGCGTCCTTTGCGCAGAGTGAAGCCGTTGTCGTCGACTTCTTTATAGCAGGGTAGAATGATGCGGGCGTCATGGCCGAGCTTGCGCAGAGCTTTTCCCAAGGCCCCTGCAACCTCGGCCAGTTCGCCATGCTTTGCGTAGGGGTGAACTTCGGGGGAGACAATCAGAATTTGCATAAAAATTCCCTTATTCCCCCGATCCTGACGCAGAATGTCGGTGGGGGCTGTTTAGTCCGCGCGGGGCTGTGGAGTCATCTCCAGCAACCGTCGGACCATAGGTTGAACCTGAAAACCGGCTGCTGCCGCCGCGCTGTTGATACAGCAGGCCTGATTGTGCAGGGCGGCAATTCCCTCCATCAATGCCTGTTTCTTTTCCTCCCCCAAGGACAGAGCCAAAGCTCCCAGCAGACAAATGCAATCAACAAGGTCGCTAAATCGTTCTTGATCGAACCATTCAATATTCTGGTAAATGTTATACCCGAGCAATGAGCGGGCATTGAAATCATTCAGCAGGTCGGCCATGACCTGTGTCAGCTGCGCAGCCGTGGTCGGCAGCGGCCGCTGTGCGAGAAGCCGCACGACACGCTCCGCTTCAAGCCGTGCCCGTTCCTCAGCGAGATTGCAATAGGGTGCCGGGTCACCGATCAGGGTTTTGACCCAGACCTCGTCAAACAGGCATCGCCTTGCAAGATCTTCGGCGTCCATCTCTCCAGTGCTGGCGTTTTCGAAGGTGTCGAGTCGGTGCCAAAGCAGCCAGGGCAGCAAAAGGCGCAGGGTTTCATGGCGCTTGTCGGATCCGGATGTTTTCTTTGCTTTTTTGTCGGCCGGCTTCTTCTGCGAGTCCGTCACCGGCAGATGCTGCTGCAGCCAGTTCAGTGTTTCGCGATGAGCGCGCTGCCGGCTGCGCAAACAGCCCAGGCGCTGGAGTGCCGAGATATCCTTTCTGAGGCCGGCCGTCAGTTGATCCGAATCGATATATAATGAAAATTCACCAACAATATTTTTCCAAAAATAACCGAATCTGTGTTCGATGTCAATAAGATGTTTGTCGCTTTTAATTTTTTCTTCAGTCAAAATTAATGATTTCTCAAGATCAAGCAGCGATTCTGCAGCCAGGGCGTGATCCATACTCTCCATCAGTTCGGCATAATGCCGGCGGCGCCACAGGCGATCGAGATCGGCACAGGGGGCGCCGGCAAGTTCCTGGTAAATGCGGCCCCAGGTGCCGTCATGGTCACGGATCTCCTCAAAGTCGATAAACACCTGGCATTGATAGCCTTCGAGGCGGACAAAAAGACCCTGCTCCACCATTTCCCGTCCGGTGCGCAGAAACTGCTGACCGCTGACATGTTCTCTGAAGCGGTAATAGATGTGGTTGTCCGATTTTAAATCGAGGCTGTGCCCAAGGGTGCTCTGCTCGAGCCAGCCGGGATTGCCGGAGGGATCGACAGCCCAGGCGGCGGTGGTGCGGACCCAGCCGGATATTTCGGCGTAACGGTTGTGAAAGACCACCAGCGCGCGCTGATCGCCGCAGCGATTGGAGTAGGCGAATACGTTTTCATCGACGCCCTGGTCGGTCCAGAAATCGTAAAGGCGAAAGTCGCGTGATCCGCTGAAGATGTAGCGCCTGCGCAGCAGCGGGAAGATGCGGCGTTCATGCTCCGCAACCATGCCGGAATCGATCGGTTCATCCCAGTAGGCTTTGCTGTATTCCATACCGTATTTTTCAGACAGCCCCTCGACCTGGCCGTGGCCGAACATGGGCAGTCCGGGCATGGTCGCCAGCATGGTGGCCACGCCATAGTATTTTTCGCCCTTGCCGAACTGCTCCACTGCCGTGGCTTCATCGGGATTATTCATGAAATTGGTAAAGCGCTTGAGAATCTCGTGATTGAATTCGAGGATATTTTTTATGGTCAGGCGGTACTTGGCATTCTCCTCGTTCTTGAGCATGTTCATGAAGGCGCTGTTGTAGACCCGATGCATGCCGAGAGTCCGCACGAAGTAGCCTTCCATCAGCCAGAAGGCTTCAGCGATCAGCAGCGTGTCGGGAACCTCCGCAGCGACACGGTCAACCACCTCGCGCCAGAATTCCTTGGGGAAGGCCTTCTCGAATTCGGCGCGCGTCATAGCGTGTTCGGCGCGTGAAGGTACGCCGGCACCGCCGCCGGGCTGCGGAAACCATAAACGCTGAAAATGCTTTTTGGCCAGAGTCATGGCCGCATCGAAACGAATGACCTTGAAGCGCCGCGCGATGTGCAGGATGGTCTGCACCATGGCTTCTCGCACTGCCGGCAGCAGGTAGTTGAGCTGTGCGGTGTCGTTCCACGGCATGTGGGTGCCGTCGTTGCCATGATAGATATAGCGGACACGGCCGTCGCGATGGTCGGTGAGCTTGAACACCACCGCTGCATCCGAGTGATCATAATAGCCGTCCTCGATCTGAATGCTCAGTTCAGGGTCAGGTGAAAGGTCTCGGCCGGTGAAGCGATAGCTCGGGTAGGGCGGGTAGTCGAGCTGCACGTACCAGTCGGGGTGTTCTTTGAGCCAGCGCGAATAAATGCCGGTGTGGTTGGGAACGATGTCGGACGCCAGACGGATGCCGCGCTGCCGGCAGCGCTCCTCGAGTTCAGCCATGGCCTCCTCGCCGCCGAGGTCGTTTGCAATGACATAATCATAGAGGGAGTAGGCGGAAGCCAATGCTTCGGGATTGCCTCGCATGTGCTTGATCCACTGGGAAACGGTGGAGCGCTCCCATATGCCGATCAGCCAAAGGCAGTTAAATCCCCAGCGCGCAAGCTGATCCAGTTCTTCATCGGGGATCTGGTCGACGCGTGTGATGGGGCGCTGGTAGCGCTGTGAAAGCTGATCGAGCCAGACATAGGTCGATTTGGCGATCAAAACGACATTGCTCATCCAGTCTGCATCAGCGGTAAAGGCTTCGGGCTCGGGGTAGTACTCATCCGGTGCGGGGGTGGGGCGAAAGTTGGGGATTTCGGTGCGCCCCGGCCCGAAGCCGCGCATACGGGTCTCTTCTTCGACGATATCGAAAGCGGTCAGGATCTCTTCCTGGACGTCCGGAGGCAGATGATCGCGCCACAGGGTCCGCACAAAGCGCAGTTGCTCGTGCAGGGAGTCAGGCGCCCGACGGACGGGTTCTTCCAGCAGTGCCAGCAGCGACCGCCCCAGCAGGCCAGACACGCTCTGATCTTCGAGGCCACGGTCGATTTCAGCCAGCAGGCTGCGGTAGGCGCTGCGCTGCGTCAATTCTTCGTCGTCGAACAACTCCTTGATCCGTCCCAGTGCCGGATTGGCATTCTGCACGGAAAGAATGAACATTTCCACGAGTGCCGCTCTGCGGTTGTCGTCATCGGCGAGAAAGCGTTCAGCGGAAAGTTTGCCGTCACGCACTGCGACAGGCGGGAACAGAGCGATAAAATCCTGAAGGATTTTGTCGAGCCGCGGCGCTTCCAGCCGTTGCTCCCCCAGGGTGATGGCATTGTGTCCCACCCGGCAGTTGTGATCCTTCAGATAACGTTCAGTGAGATGGCGAAAAACCCGGGTCAGCAGGGCTGCGAGATTGAGTTCGCCGGCCGATGTCGCCGCCATTCCCCGCGTGCGGTTGATGGTGTCGGCGACCGCACGCAGGCGCAGCATCAGGGGGGCATGCTGGAACGGCAGCAGGCTTTCGGAGAGCCCGTAGCGCTGCCAGGCCGCAAGCGACATCTGCAGAGAAAGGTCGAAATAAGGATTGTGACGTTCTGCTCTATCCGGCATAGCCGTTTCCTCCCCATCCCACGCATCGAACAGTGCGTGGAGAAAAATGATTCAGTCCGGGCCGCCAACAGCAAGGGGTCGCCGGTAAGGCATGGCGCTGTGCTGCCTTCCATGCTTGGCGACCCCTTGTCCGCCTATGCGGCAGTGGGCGGCGATCAGGCGGTGGCGAGCTCTTTTTTCCAGGTCTCAACTTTGCGTCGGTATTCCTCCACCAGTCGCTGTGCTTCATTGGGATTGCTGGACTCGGCGATCACGTGTGCAACGGGTTGGTGCTGGTCAGGCAGCATCAGCACCCAGCCGTCATCGAAGTGAACTTTGACGCCGTCGATAAAACTGGCTTCATGATCGACGCTGTCTTCACTCATCTTGCGCATAATGCCCCCCTTGAGTTCGAGAGAGCAGGGGATCTGAACCTGGTGATAGGCGCGTCTTGGAATGGAGCGCCGCGTCGCTCCCAGGCTCTGGTCGGTGCGTGCCAGCAGTTCAAGAGTTTTTGCTACTGTGAAAAGGCCGTCGAAATTTGCATGGAACGACGGGAAGATAAAATGCCCCTGCATCGAAGCGGCCAGCTGCACGTGCTTGTTTTTGGCGGCGGCGACCAGTGATCGGCCGTCGCTCTTGGTGCGGGTGACGGTCAGCCCTGATGCCCGGGCCAGATCCTCCACCGATTGCGGAGCGGGAACTGGAACCACAAGTCCGCCTTTCTGCTCGGCGCGACACACGAGCGCGGCCAGGGTAGTGAGCGCTTCCATGTCGGAGAGCACTTCGCCCTGCTCGTCAATAAGAACGCAACGCTCTCCGGAAGGCCCGAGCCAGAAGCCGGCGTTGGCTTCCAGGGTGACGACGATGCGGGAGAGCTGCCCTTTGGCGCGGCCGATCTGCTCGGCACTGGCGCCTGTGGCGCCTTCAAGCACATGGCTGTTGAGTTCGATGACCTCGCACCCCAGCTCATTGAGCAGGCTCGGCAGCAGGTCCCCTGCCGGAGAGTGGTTGACATCCACCACGATTTTTGGTTTTGAGGTACGAATGGCCTCCACATCGAGGGCGCGCAGGTAGCCGTCGCGATAGTAATCGTGGATGCGCGGAAGTTCCGAGATGGCTCCCGGCTCGCTGTAATGGACGCGGCGGAAATTCTCCTTGAAATATATCCGTTCGATTCCCTTGGCCGCTGAAGAGGAGATTTCCACCCCGTCGGCATCGTAGAAGATCATCTCGGTGGAAGCCGGATCATCGGCCGACTGCCTGAAGTGAATGCCGCCCACCTCGCCAAAAGTGGTCAACTTGTAGCGCAGCACCGGCAGCGAAATCATCTTGACGTCGATGACATTGACCCCGGTGGAGAGCAGCCCCCCGACAAAAGCGCGCTTGAGCATGCGCGAGGCGCGGATGGCGTCGCGTCCGGCCAGGATGAAAGCATCCTTCGGCAGGGTCGAGCCATAGGCGGAGCCGAGCTTGGCGGAAAATTCCGGGGTCAGTTCAACGTTGGTCAGGCCATGCACCTGCGCGCCGTCGAACAGAGATTTGCGCCATTTCTCCCCCCAGATCAGGTTGGTGGTGACGATGGACCCGCCCTCGACGACCTTGTTGGGCCAGATCTTGACATCCTTCTTGATAAAGACTTCGTCGCCGACCGTGGTGTGATCGGCGATGACGGTGCCTTCCTCGGCCACGACCCCCTGTCCGATCTGCACGTTGTTGCACAGTGTGGCGCCATTGAGGCGGGAGCCTTTGCGCACGTAGACATTGCGCCACAGAATGACATCTTCAAGTTCGACGCCATCCTCGATGATGCAGTTGCGCCCTACGACGCAGTTTTTGAGCTTGGCGCTTCCCTGAACCTGGGTGTTGTCCCCGAGAACCACCATGCCCTCCAGCCGGGAGAGATCCTTTTTCTCCACCTGCACGTCGCTTCCGAGATAAATGCGCTTATCCGCCAGGCCGCTCGGTGCGCCGGGGATGTTGATCTGCACTTTGCCGGCGAATACATCGCGACAGGCCTCCAGGTAGGCGTCGGTATTGCCGACGTCCTGCCAGTAGCCGTCAAGGTTGCAGCCGAACAGGGCCGCATCCTCTGCCAGCATGGCGGGGAAGACGTCCTTGGACCAGTCGCGGTTTTCGCTTTCCGGCAAACGCTGCAGGACTTCCGGTTCGAGCACGTAAATACCGGTGTTGATGGTGTCTGAGAACACCTCGCCCCAGCCGGGTTTTTCCAGGAATTTGGTGATGCGTCCTTTTTTGTCGGTAATGACGACACCGAATTGCAGCGGGTCCTTGACCGAGGTCAGGACGATAGTGGCCTCGGCTTTCTGCTTTTCATGGAAGTCGAGCGCCCGGGAGATGTCGATATCGGTGAGCAGGTCGCCGCTGATGATCAGAAAGCGCTCGTCAAGGAATTTGGCGGCCTGTTTGACCGCGCCCGCGGTGCCGTAGTCCTCCAGCGGGGTCACATAGCTGATTTTGACGCCGAATTCACTGCCGTCACCGAAATAGTTCTTGATGACCTCGGGTTGATGATAGAGCAGCAGCACCAGTTCGGTGATGCCGTGCTTTTTGAGCAGATCCATGATGTGCAGCATCATGGGGCGGTTGAACAGCGGGATCATCGGCTTGGGCATGTTGATGGTCAGGGGATGGATGCGGGTGCCGAATCCTCCCGCCATGATGACGGCTTTCATGAATTGCCTCCTTCACGGTTTTTTGCCAGGAGGGTGCGCACCTGGTCCTTGAGTTCGCCCAGATCCGAGCTCTTGACGACATAGGCATCGGCCAGCCAGGAGGAGTAGTCATCCTTGTATATGCTGAAGGCCGTGCTGAGAACAACCGGCAGATCCTTGTTGTCCCGAGCGATCTCTTTGAGCAGGTCAAGCCCGCTTTCCCCCTTCATCTGGATGTCGAGAACAACCAGGTCGAAGGTCTCGCGCGACAACAGTTCGCGCGCTTCGGCCACAGTGCCGGCGCCGGCCACATCATAGCCTTCATCCTCGAGTTCATCCGTGTAAAGCAGACGCAGATCGTCCTCGTCATCCACCACTAGAATACGCGGCACATCTTCCTCCTTGGGTCGAAAAAATTGAGATCTGATCATGGAGTGAAATCTTCATCCCCCGGTCTCTGCAGTATAACAATGCACAGCCTGTTTGCAAAACAATAGACTCAATCCCGCCTGCTTTCAGCGTAAACAAATCGGGTTTCAACAACGTTATTGCCCGGTGGTATGATTTGCGGCATCATACCCCCATGAATGAAAAGCGCTACAATCTTTTTTCGTCTCATCTCAAGGCGCTTTTCGGCGGGCGCGTACATAAGATTTCGGTGGACGCAGGGTTGTCCTGCCCCCATCGCGGCGTCACCCGCCTACGGCCGGGCTGCCTGTTCTGCGACCCGGATGGATCGGGCGCCGTGGGAATCGCCCGCGGCGCGCAGGTGGCAGAGCAGATCGAGCGGGGCAAGGAAGTGATGCGCCGCAAGTACAAGGCCCAGCGTTTTATGGCCTATTTTCAGCCTTTCTCCAATACCGCAGCGCCGGTAGACGATCTTCGGCGGTTGTATGACGAAGCTCTGGGGGTTGAGGACGTGGTTGGCCTTGCCGTGGGGACCCGCCCTGACTGCTGCCCCCCTGAGGTTTTCAAACTGCTGGCCGAGTATCACCGCCGCACCTATTTCTGGTTGGAGCTGGGGCTGCAGTCGATTCATGATCGAACCCTGGATTTTCTGCGTCGCGGCCATGATTACGCCTGTTTCAGAGAGGCCTTCGCCCGTGCGAGGGATCAGGGGCTTAACGTCTGTGTTCATGTGATCCTGGGACTTCCGGGGGAGAGCAGGGACGATATGCTCGCCACCGCAGATGAAATGGCCCGCCTGCAGGTCGACGGCATCAAGATCCACCTGCTGCATGTCCTCGATGGAACGCCGCTCGGGGAGATGTATCGCCGCGGTGCAATCGCGGTATTGCCCCAGGACGACTATGTGCAGCTGGTGACCGATTTTATCGCGCGACTGCACCCCCGGACTCTGGTGCAGAGATTGACTGGCGACGGTCCGCGGGATCGGCTGTTGGCCCCGCTGTGGTCGCTGAAGAAGTGGGAGGTCATCAATGCCATCGACGATGCGCTCAAGCAGCGCGATATGCGGCAGGGATCGGATTGCAGGGTAAGGTAGGTCAGGGTTTCCGGGGTGGGGACTGGTGTTTCGGTGCCAGCGTGACGTGATGGGCGGTCTTTGCGGCGGAGTCCTGAGGCGTGTGCAGATCGGCCTGCCCCCAGGAGATCAGCAGCAGGCAGGCCCAGAGCAGGCCGATAGAAAAAACGACGATTTTTACCATGTGGTTGAACTCCCTGCTCCTTGTCATTCAGCGAAGTGTCTTCATCCCGCTGAAATTTTTTCAGGAAAATACACAATGGCGGCCGGAAAAGCAAGTCTCTTGAAGCTTGTTGGCCGGGCGTGCTAAGGTACAGCGGTTTCGAGATTTTTCTATCCATCCCTTTGCCGGAACCTTATTTTTCCCATGTCTGCATTCGATTTTTCCACCCTCAACCCGCGCCAGCTTGAGGCCGTACGACACCGTGACGGGCCCCTGCTGATTCTAGCCGGTGCCGGCTCGGGCAAAACCCGTGTCATTACCTGCCGTATCGCCTGGCTGATGAGCGATTGCGGCGTGAGTGCCGAGAGCATTCTGGCCGTGACGTTCACCAACAAGGCAGCGCGCGAAATGCGCGAACGGGTGGAGGAGATGGTCGGCAAAAAGCGCTGCAAGGCGATGGTGGTGGCCACTTTCCATTCCCTGTGCGTGCGCATTCTGCGCGAGGATATCGAAGCGCTGGGCTACAAGAAGAATTTTTCCATCTACGGCGCCGCCGACCAGACCCGCCTGATCAAGGACCTTATGCAGCAGGTCGATATCGAGGGACGTAAATTCGACGCCGACCGGGTGCTGTGGGCCATCTCCGATGCCAAGAACCGGCTGATCCCCCCCGACCGCTTTACGGTGCGCTATCACGACGACTATGAATA
Source organism: Thermodesulfobacteriota bacterium (assembly GCA_034189505.1). GTDB lineage: Bacteria > Desulfobacterota > Desulfuromonadia > Desulfuromonadales > Geoalkalibacteraceae > Geoalkalibacter_A. Next base: position 21,409 of record JAXHUR010000045.1, read on the forward strand.
TATGGCAGCGGCGGTCTACCCGCGCTATCAGAAAGCTCTTAAGGCCTTCAACGCGGTGGATTTCGATGACCTGATCATGCTCACTGCACGGCTGCTGCAGGAGCATCCCAATGTGCTGGAGAAGTGCCGGCAGCGCTTCCGCTATATCCTGGTGGACGAGTATCAGGACACCAACGCCGCCCAGTACCTGCTGCTCAACCTGCTGGCCGGGGGTCACCGCAACCTGTGCGTGGTGGGTGACGACGATCAGTCCATCTACGGTTGGCGCGGCGCCGACCTCGGCAACCTTCTCGAGTTCGAGCGCGATTTTCCCGGCACCCGCGTGGTCAAACTGGAGCAGAACTATCGTTCCACCGGCAATATCCTGGCGGCGGCCAACGCGGTCATCCGCCACAATGCCAAGCGGCGCGAAAAGGTCTTGTGGACTTCGGACGGCGCCGGGGCGCACATCGACTACCTGCAATGCGCCGACGAGGAGGACGAGGCCCGCGCAGTGATGGAACGTATTCACGGGGCGCGCTTCCGATATGATCTGGCCTACGGCGATTTTGCCATCCTCTATCGCACCAATGTGCAGTCGCGGGCCTTCGAGGAGCAGCTGCGCTACGAAAACATCCCCTATGTACTGATCGGCGGACAGCAGTTCTTCGACCGCAAGGAGGTCAAGGACACCGTCGCCTACCTCAAGGTGCTGGTCAACCAACGCGACGAGGTCAACCTGCTGCGTATCCTCAACTACCCGCGGCGCGGCATCGGCGAAACCAGCGCCGATCGCCTGATCCGCCACTCGGCAGAGCGGGGCGTGCCGTTGTGGCAGGTGCTCAAGAACGCCGCGGACATCGAAGACCTGGGCGACAAGGTGCTGGAGGCCATCACCCGTTTTGTGGCGCAGATGGAGCGCTACCGGATGCGCTTCAACCGGCACGGACTGATGGTGGAGACCCTGCGGGAGATGATCGCCGAATTCGGCCTGGAGGAGGAAATCTATCGCACGGTCGATGATCCCGCCAAGGCGCGGCGCCGGGTGGAAAATGTCGAGGAAGTGGCCAGCGCCATGGCGAGCTACCTGGAGCGGGAGGAGAAACCCAGCCTGGCCGGTTTTCTCGAAAAAGTCTCGCTGCTCGATGACGACCGTCCGGGACGCGACAGCAAAGAGAAAAAGCTGGCGCGCGATGCGGTGGTGCTGATGAGCATTCACTCAAGCAAGGGGCTGGAATTCCCACATGTTTTTCTGGTGGGGATGGAGGAGGGTTTTCTGCCGCACCAGAAAAGTCTCAGCGAGGGGATCGATCTCGACGAGGAGCGGCGGCTGTGCTATGTCGGCATCACTCGCGCCCAGCGTTGCCTGACTCTGAGCAACGCCCGCCGCCGCAAAAAATACGGCGAGATGCAGGCGCGGGTGCCGAGCCGCTTTCTCGCCGAAATTCCTGCCGACCTTGTCCATGCCGAAGGGGATCGCGAAGCCCCGCAGGCCACCGAGGAGGAGCGCGACCAGCTGGCCTCCAAGGCTTTTTCAAATATCATGAACATCCTGGGCGATTGAAAAGCGGCGTCAAACCTTCGCCCTTGCCACACTGAGCGCGTTCAGTACCTTTCAAATTCATCGTCAAGCTTGTCACGTCCTGCGCTTATTTCTGACGTAAAGGGCCCTGTCGTCCCGTGTTGTTTTTTCAGAAGCTGTTGCTAAGCTCGACAATCGCGCGCCTTGCATTTGGCGCTTTTTGCTTAGCCATCGACATTGATGCTTTTCTTCACGAATCGTATTCTGGAACAGAGCCCGCGCTCGCGCAAAGGGCGCAGGGGAAGTTTCGACCTCAACAACACCGAAGCTCAGCAATCGGTTTTCTTCTACCGGCCCGGCGTGGTCTTTTGTAATCTTCATTCGGAGGCTGATCTTTGAGTTTGCGTTACTCCCTTGATGAAAAACTCTCTCCCCTGCCACTGGCCCTGTTCGGCCTGCAGTGGCTCGCTGTTGCCCTCCCGTCACTGATTATCATTGGCCAGGTGGTGGCGACGGTCCATTTTCCCGAGTTTTCGGAACAGATCCTCTATCTGCGCAAGCTGTCCTTTGTGGTGGGGACCACGATGCTGGTGCAGATTGTCTGGGGACATCGTCTGCCTCTGGTCATGGGACCGGCGTCGGTTCTCCTTGTGGGGGTGCTGGCAAGCTCTGGGTCTTCGCTGTCCGCCATTTACACCTCCATCATGGTTGGCGGTGCGGCGCTGGCGCTGGTCAGCGCCCTGGGGATGTTCCGCGCGCTGCAGCGGCTGTTTACCGCGCGGGTGGTGGCGGTGGTGCTGCTGCTGATCGCTTTTACCCTGGCGCCCGCTATTCGTGACCTGATCCTTGATATCCCCCGCTCCGGGTCACCTTTTGGACGCCTGGTTTTTGCCATGGTGCTGGTGCTGGTGCTGTTTGAGCTCCAGCAGAAGATGACACCCCTGTGGCGTTCGACGCTGGTGGTAGGCGGGCTGGTGGTCGGCAGCCTGGTTTATCCGTTGTTTTTTCCACATGCCGGCCTGTCCGGGCAGCCGTCTCTTCCTCTCTTCTCGGGCTTCTGGCAGGACTTGACCTGGCCGCCGAGTTTCGAGCCGGGCTTGATTCTCGCCTTTCTCGTCTGTTACCTGGCGCTGGCGGTCAATGACCTCGGATCGATTCAATCCCTCGATGGGATGCTGCGGCCGGGGAATATGGCGGGGCGCATGCGGAAGGGGATGACAATTACCGGGCTTTCCGGGTGTCTGGCTGGTTTTCTGGGCGTGCTGGGGCCGGTGAATTTTTCCTTGAGTCCCGGCGTGATTGCCGCCTCCGGTTGTGCGGCCCGGCGTGCCCTGTGGCCGGCTGCCGTCGTTATGATCGGGCTCGCCTTTCTGCCCGGCACTCTTTCCGTGGTGCGGGCGGTGCCGCCTACGGTCGTTGGCGCAATCCTGCTGTTCATCCTCAGCGCCCAGGTGGCCGCCGGCCTGATGTCTTTGTATTCCCAAAAGGAGACGGTCCAATTCGAGCATGGTCTGGTGGTGGGGTTGCCGGTTCTGGCCGGAACCATTATCAGCTTCATGCCCTCTTCGGTGGCGGAGACTCTGCCTGGACTTACGCGCCCCATCGCGGGTAATGGTTTTGTGGCTGGAGTGCTGCTTGCGCTGTGGCTGGAGCATGTTGTCTTTCGCAGAAAGACCGCTCAATAGGAAGGCCGCGCCGTTGAGCCCGGCGCGGCCTTCCTGATGGATCATGTTCAGATTGTTCAGCTGTTCTCACCCCAGCCGAGAGCAATCTGATGATTGACGGTCTCGTGTCGTGAAACCGATTGTTTCGAGTGAATCCGTGCCGTCTGCTGCTGACGCAGGGTGAAGCGTGCCAGCATCTGGCGCAGGTTTTCGGCCTGGCTGGAGAGTTCCTCAGCGGCCGCGGCACTTTCTTCAGCGTTGGCGGTATTCTGCTGAGTCACCTGATCAATCTGCCCCAATCCTTGGTTGACCTGGCCGATCCCTTCGGCCTGTTCGCGGGCCGCCGCCGCGATCTCGCTCACCAGGTCGGAAACCTTGGTCACTTCAGCCACCATCTGCTCCAGGCTGGTTTCCGTCTGAGAGGCGATTTCACCGGCGTTGGCCGACTTTGCCACGGACCCTTCGATTAACTGGGAGGTTTCAGTCGCTGCTTTGGCGCTGCGCGCCGCCAGATTGCGCACCTCTTCCGCCACCACCGCGAAGCCTTTGCCGTGCTGACCAGCCCGGGCTGCCTCTACGGCTGCGTTGAGAGCCAGCAGGTTGGTTTGGAATGCGATCTCCTCGATCACCTTGATAATCTTGGAGACATTCTGGCCCGCTTCGTTGACTTCGTCCATGGCCGCCATCATCTGCCGCATACGCGCGCTTCCTTCAGTTGCGGCCTGTTTCATGCGGCCGGACAGGTCGTTGGCGCTCTGGGCGTTGTCCGCACTCATGCTGATCTGCGAGGCCATCTCGTTCATGGAGGCAGCGATTTCTTCCAGGGAACTGGCCTGCTCAGTGGCGCCCTGGGAGAGGGACTGGCTGGTGTCGGCCACCTGGTTGGCGCCGCCGGAGATCTGGGTTCCGGAGGACTGGATCCGCCCCATGATGTCGTTAAGATCGTCTCCCACTTTCTTCATGGCGCCGCGCAGCACATCCTGATCGTCGTAAGGGCGGATTTCAAAATCGAGGTCGCCCTCCGCCAGTTTGCGCAGCGGTGTAACGATCTCTTTCTGCATGTTTTCTGCGAATTCGTCCATAGCCTTGGCCATCTGCCCGATCTCGTCTTTACGTTCCAGGTGAAGACGGTTGGACAGGTGCCCGCGGCCAAGTTCCTGCAGCATGCGAACCGTTTTGTTTAGGGGGCCGGTGATGCTGCGGGTCATCAGTGTGACCAGCACCAGGATGCCGGCAATGGCGGTCGCCACAACAGCGATCGCTGTCCACAAGATTTTGCCGAGAGCGGCCTGCATGTCATCGAGATAGAGTCCCGCCCCGACGATCCAGCCCCATTCGGGCACAAGTTTGACGAAGGAGACTTTGTCGACCGGCTTTTTAAAGCCGGGCTTGGCCCATTGGTAATCGACAAAGCCTTCACTGCTCTCCCGGGCAACCCGCGCCATTTCGACAAAAAGTGCCTTGCCGTTGGGATCCTTGTTGCCGGAGAGATTCTTTCCGTCAAGCTCCGGACTCAGAGGGTGCATCACCATGGTCGGCTGTAGGTCGTTGATCCAGAAATAATTATCACCTGCAAAACGGGTTGACTTGACCGCGTTCATGGCGAGCTGCTGGGCCTGTTCGCGTGCAAGTGTGCCCTGCGCCTCCTGTTGAGCGAAATGATCAACAATCCCCCAGACGGATTCCACCGCATGCTGAATTTCGGCGTGCTTAGCCTGGTAGAAACTGGTGCGTGCCTGGGAGTAGATCCAGCTGATGGCTGCAGTGAAAACCAGCACGATGAGTCCGCTGAGGATGAAGATCTTAAGGCCCATTTTGATGTTGTTCACGTCAACTTCTCCTTAAATACAAAATGAAATAAATAGTAGGATCTCGCGAGTCGAGCGTCGATCTGACGAGATCCGTGCCATGGCCGAGAGATATGGGAATAAAAGTAAATATTAAATAAACTCTATCAATAATTGTGCCATTCAGAAAAAGATGACTAGATTGGTATTTAAGTGCCTGAAAAGAGAAGGGTCCACTGTCAATCCCGCTGAATTGAACCCGCGTAATCTGTGGCGGAATTTTGCCTTTAGGCGTCAATGCGCGGTGTTTTGGCTGGC